>CAITSA010000031.1 GCA_903894955.1 uncultured bacterium | reverse complement strand
CTCCCTTCGCCAGCTGGCTATGTATTCATATTTAATTTCTGGAAATGAAAAAGATAAAATTGTTTCTGAATCGAGACTTTTGTTTCTAGAAGAAAATTTCAAAAATAAAAACTCTCTTTATTCTACTCGTATTAATCAAGAAGAAATAGATTTACTTATTAAGGATATAGAAGATTATGATAATTTAATAAAAAATGGAGAATGGGTAAATCTTCCATGTGAATATAATTCTTACGGTAAAAATACAGAATGTCCTTATTGTGCTTTACAAAAACGTATTACCAAAGATTAAAATTTTGCTTCATTTTAGATTGAAGAATGAAGTATTTTTTGGTATAATTTGTCATTATAAGTTTAATTAAAAAATGTTATGGAAACGCATCATATAGATGGAATTGAAGTTGGTTTTCATAGTGGCACTGAAGGGGCTCATAGTTTTTTAAATCATACAGAAAATAGACATGTGGCACAAGATTATTTAAAACAAGCAAAAGAAAAAGGAGAAGCCCATTTTTATGACAAAAATGGTGATAAGTTTAAAATAGAACATAAGCTAGGAGAAGATGGTAAATCAGTTTTTTCTGTTGAAAAAAGTCATCATTTTTAAAATAAATGAAAGAAGAAATAAAAAAAGGAAAAGAACACCCCCTTTTAATATTAGCGCAGGAAGCCTATCAAGTTTTTTCTGATCTCGGTTTTGAAATTGCCATCGGTCCAGAGCTAGAAAGTGAATGGTATAATTTTGATGTTTTAAATGTTCCCAAGGATCACCCAGCACGAGACATGCAAGATACTTTCTTCATTAAAGATAAGAAGGATTATGTTTTGCGTACTCATACGACATCTGTAACCGCTCGGGCGGTTGAGCAAGCGGGGAAGGAGGGGAGGATACCCTGCGCATTTATCTCTATTGGTAAAATATTTAGAAATGAAGCTACCGATGCAACACATGAAATGCAATTTTACCAAATAGATGGATGTATGATTGGAGAAAATATTTCTGTTGCCGACATGAAAGGAGTTCTGTCTAATTTTTATAAAAAAATACTGGGCGACGATGTAGTGATTGAATTTCGTCCGAGCTTCTTTCCGTTTACTGAACCGTCCATAGAAGTTTTCACTAAATTCAAAGGTAAATGGCTTGAAATGGGTGGATCTGGAATGCTCCACCCGAATGTTTTACGTAATCTTGGTCTAGACCCAAAAAAATATCAAGGTTTTGCTTTTGGCCACGGCTTTGATCGCATTGCTATGGTTAAGTGGGAGATTCCAGATGTGCGCTTACTTTATCAGGGTGATTTACGTTTAAATCAATTTTAATATGTTAATTTCTTATAACTGGCTTAAGTCATATATACCCGAAATACCTAACGCAGACAAGCTCGTAGATATTTTTAATTATCATCTTTGTGAAATGGAAAGCTTAAAAAAAATGCCGGACGGAGATGTGGTATTTGATCTAAAGGTTTTACCTAATCGCGCGCATGATTTGCTTTCGCACCAAGGTGTAGCCCGTGAACTTGCTTCACTTCTTGATATTAAATTTGTTAACCCCACTCCAAAATATAAAGTTTCCGAATCAAAATCTACCAATCTAAAGATAGAAATTGAAAGTGATAAGTGTCGACGATATATGGGTAGAATTGTGCGAAATATAAAAGTAGGTCCTTCGCCAGAATGGGTAAAAAATTATTTGGAGTCCATAGGGCAGAGAAGTATTAATAATATGGTAGATGCTGCCAATATTGTGATGTTTGATTGTGGACAGCCGACCCATGTGTTTGATTTAAAAAAGATACAAGGAAAATTAATCATAAGACAAGCCCAAGAAGGTGAGGCGATTACTACCTTAGACAATAAAGATTTAAAATTAAAAAATTCAGATTTAGTTATTGCTGATACCAATCAAGTGCTTGTGGTAGCAGGGATAAAGGGT
This sequence comes from uncultured bacterium, assembly GCA_903894955.1. Lineage (GTDB taxonomy): Bacteria > Patescibacteriota > Minisyncoccia > Phycocordibacterales > UBA9973 > UBA9973. Next base: position 5,953 of record CAITSA010000031.1, on the reverse strand, counting down.
GGTAAAAATGCAGAGGTTGATGACAATACCACCGACATTATTTTAGAAGTAGCAAATTTTGACCCTACTTCAATTCGCAAAACAGCTCAATCTCTAAATATTTTTACTGATGCGCGAAAACGTTTTGAAAATGATTTGTCTCCAGAATTAGGGTCTTATGCCATGCTTGAATTATCTGCGTTGATTTTAGAGATGTGCCCAGAAGCTATTTTTGAAGAAATTGTAGATGTTTATCCTCAAAAGCAGGAAATAAAAAAACTTCCTTTTTCGACTGATAGAATTTCTAAAATTTTAGGACTTTTAATCTCACCGAAAGAAATAGAGAATATTTTAAAAAGATATAATATTTCCGCAAAAGGCGGATCCACCTCTGGCGGAGAATTTGAGATTACTGTCCCACCACTACGTCTTGATTTATCGATAGAAGAAGATATGGCGGAAGAAGTTGGCCGAATTCTCGGTTACGATAAAGTTAAAGGGAAGGTGCCCAAAATTAATTTCAAACCAAAACAAAATAAAATTTACGCAAAAATACTTTGGACTAGGAATAAACTTTTAAATGATGGTTATAGTGAAGTGATGAATAGCACTTTTCGAGACAAAGGTGAAGTTTCAGTTCTAGCTTCTGCTTCAGATAAAAAATTCTTGCGAACAAATTTAACTGATGGTTTAAAAGAAAGTTTGAAATTAAATCAGCTGAACGCTCCTTTGCTGGGGATGAACGAAATAAAGATTTTTGAAATTGGAACAGTCTTCAAAAAAGATAAACCTGCCCGCAATGCTTCAGACATAGCTGATGCAGGCGGGGAAGAAACGCATGTGGCTTATGGGGATAAAAAAGAAATTAAAGAAATGAGCCTTGATGAATTTTATAAAAAAGCCGAGCCTGATGCTTCTGCTCAGGATCTCCTCTTATGCAACGTCGACCATTCGCAAAAGCACGCAGGTTCGGCTTTTAAAATGTGGTCGTTGTTTCCATTTATAACGCGTGATGTGGCAGTATGGGTGCCTGCCTCGTCTGATGCGAGTCAAGGCGGGCCTGAGGGAGTAATAAGTGAAGATGTTGCTAAAATAATCAAAGAAAATATGGGGAATATGGTAATTAAGGGTCCAGAACTATTCGATGAGTTCAAAAAAGGGAACCAAATTTCTTATGCTTTTCGGTTAGTTTTTCAGTCTTTCGAAAGGACTTTAACAGATACAGAAGTGAACGACATTATGACCCAAATAACCAATAAAATCAAGGACAAAAAGACTAATGGGGTTGGTTGGCAAGTGAGATAAAATTTGATATAATATCCTTAATATGGCAAAAGAAAAGAAGACTAAAAAGGGCGAGAAAAGTACACCCGTCTCTCCTGGGACGCATCATTATGATGCCTCTGATATTTCCGTTTTAGAAGGCCTAGAGCCCGTTAGGCGCCGTCCAGGCATGTATATTGGTACAACTGGCCCAGAAGGATTACACCACCTAGTTTGGGAGATTTTCGACAATTCACGTGATGAAGCCATGGGTGGTTTTTGTAATGATATTGAAATTGTGCTTCTCCCTAATAATCGTATTCGGGTAGCAGACAATGGCCGAGGAATACCGATAGATATGCACAAAAAAACAAAAGTCTCTGCCCTAGAGACTGTTATGACCACTCTTCATGCTGGAGGAAAATTCGGTGGAGAAGGATATAAAGTCTCTGGAGGTTTGCATGGAGTTGGTGCATCGGTGGTGAATGCTCTTTCTATTTATTGTAAAGCAGAAGTGCATAGAGATGGCGGTAAATATGTTCAGGAATATTCGGAAGGCAAAAGAAAGAATGCAGTGAAAAAAGCTGGAGCTTCCAAACTTCAGGGTACGATTATTGCTTTTGAACCAGATCAAAAGATTTTTAGCGATATTAAATTTGATTGGACTACTATCGTGAACCATATTCGTCAGCAAGCATATTTAGTAAAAAAATTAAAAGTTTCAATTATTGATGCACGCAATTCAGAAGTACTGGGGGATAATAACAAAGGGATGAATGAATCTGATGTTTTTTACTTTAGAGATCTAGAGCTAGAAGTACCATCGGTCTCTTTTTATTTTGAAGGTGGATTAATTTCTCTTGTAAAATACTATAATAAATTTCAAAAACCAATTCAGCATAATATTTTTTATGTTGAAAAAGAATTGGATAATGTTGGCGTAGAGATAGCTCTCCAGTATGTGGATGATATCGTAGATAGAATTTTTCCTTTTGCTAATAATATTTATACTCAAGAAGGAGGAACACATGTCACTGGTTTTAAAACAGCTCTCACTCGAACTCTCAATACTTATTGTAAAAAAAATGAAATGATGAAAGAGTCTGAGGGTGGGTTTACTGGAGACGATGTCTTAGAAGGTTTGACGGTTGTTATTTCAGTAAAACTTCGCGAAATACAATTTGAAGGACAAACGAAAGGAAAATTAGGGAGCATGGAAGCTCAAGGAGCCGTGGCTTCAGTTTTTGGGGAAGCCTTTGCAAGCTTTTTAGAAGAAAATCCAGACGACGCCAAAGCCATAATAAACAAGTCAATTCTCGCCTTAAAAGCGCGTAAAGCAGCTAAGGCGGCCAAAGATTCAATCCTTCGCAAGGGTGCCCTAGAAGGAATGACCTTACCGGGGAAATTAGCAGATTGCCAAAGTAAAAACGCTTCCGAGTCGGAATTATTCCTAGTAGAGGGAGATTCAGCGGGAGGTTCGGCTAAACAAGGGCGAGACCGTCGTACTCAGGCGATCTTACCATTGCGTGGTAAAATTTTAAATGTTGAGCGCGCACGTATCGACAAAATGCTTGCTTCCAAAGAAGTGAAGTCTCTGGTGATTGCGATGGGTACTTCGATTGGAGACACTTTTGATTTAGATAAAATGCGTTATCATAAAATAATTATTGCGACCGATGCCGACGTGGATGGTTCACATATTCGTACTTTGCTCCTGACTCTTTTTTACCGATATTTTAGACAAGTCATTGATGCCGGATATATTTATATTGCTCAACCACCACTTTACAAAATAAAAAAAGGTAAAGAAATTTTATATGCTTATACTGATGATGAGAAAATAAAAATTGTAGGCAAAAGCGCTGATGCTATTGAAATTGAACCCGCCGACGATGAATCTTTGGCGGGCGAGGAAATTGATGAACTAGAAACTAGAACCTCGAACCTAAAACCTAATCGCGTACACATTCAACGCTTTAAAGGTCTCGGAGAAATGAATCCAGAAGAACTCTGGGAGACAACGATGGATCCTTCTCATCGTATCTTGAAAAGAGTAGATATTTCTGATGCCGAAGAAGCAAATAATATTTTTGATATCCTAATGGGCTCCGAAGTCCCACCCCGTAAAGCTTTCATCCAATCTAATGCAAAACTCGCAGAGATAGATATCTAGTTAATAAAAAATAAAAGACTTTTTAGGGGTTTTGAGCGCGACGGCGCGAAAACTTCAGGATTTTTTAAGCTTCAAAAAATCTGTACCTAAAAAGTCTTTTATTTTTTATTAACTAGATCTATTTTTTCTAGAATTTTTGGAATTTTCTTAAAATCATTTGTCAGAGTTTCTCTCATGTCTCCATTGTAAAGTGCAGCCGCTGGATGATAGAGAGGGAGAAAATATTTTGTATTAATATGATTAAATTTTTTTATTAAAAGTTTCCCATGTACTCCTGAGATTTTCTCTGTTGGGAAAAAATCATTCATGGAGTGCCTGCCTAGAAAGACTATCAGTTTTGGATTTATAAAATTAATTTCTTCTATTAGCCATTCTCGACAAGCGTCTTTTTCTTCTGGTAACGGATCGCGATTATTTGGTGGTCGATATTTTACGATGTTTGTTATGTAAATTTCTTCACGTTTTAGTTTTATTGCATCAAGCATTTCGGCTAAGAATTTTCCCGCAGCTCCGACAAAAGGCCTGCCTTGTTTATCTTCTTCTTTACCAGGGGCTTCACCGATAAAAATTATTTCTGAATTTGAATTACCGTTTCCGGGAACGGGCTGAGTAGCCGTCTTTTTAAGTTCACACTTACAACTGGTGAACCATTTTTCGTGTATTTTCTTTAATCCTTCATCTTTTTCCATTAAAAAGAGTTTATGAGAAATTACTTTTTATTCTTAATTTCCTCCAAAAGTTTTTTGATTAGTTCTTCTTTTGAGATTTGACCGAGCTGGCCAGCATCGCGAGATTCTAAGGTAATTTTATTGGCTTCTATTTCTTTATCACCGATAACTATCCAGTAAGGGATTTTGTTATTTTTTGCATTGCGAACTTTTCCACCCAAATTTTCTTCAGCATCATCAAGTTCTGCACGGATATCATTTTCTTTCAATAAATCAAAAACTTGCTTTGCATATTCGTTGTGGTTGGTACGAACCGGAATAACTTTCACTTGTACAGGAGCAAGCCAAAGAGGGAAGTTGCCAGCAAAGTGTTCAATCATAACTCCCATAAATCTTTCAAGAGATCCAGATATTGCACGGTGTATCACAACTGGTCTTTCTTTTTCTCCTTTTTCATTTACAAATTCTAGTTCAAATTTTTCTGGTAAGTTAAAATCGCATTGGATTGTGGCAAGTTGCCATTCACGACCAATTGCGTCTTTAAACATAAAATCTAATTTAGGTCCATAAAAAGCAGCTTCACCTTTTATTATTTGATAATTTAAATTATTAGTTTTTGCCGATTGTTCTAACGTTTCTTCTGCTTGAACCCAAACTTTATCACTTCCTAAATATTTACTTTTGTCATCTCCACGAACAGAAAGACTAACTTTGTACCCATCCATCATTCCCATCGTTGTATAAAAATCTTTTATAATGGAAACTATCGTGCTGACTTCTTCTCCTATTTGTGATATTCGACAAAATAAATGACCATCGTCTTGAGTAATTGCTCTCACCCTAGTAAGGCCAGACAATTGTCCAGTTTTTTCATAGCGATAAACTGTGGCTGGTTCAAAGTATCTTACTGGCATGTCCCGATAAGAAAATTGATTGTCGGCAAAGATTTGCATATGATGAGGACAATTCATGGGTTTCATGAAAAATTCTTCATCACCACCTTTTACTCTAAAGAGTTCGTTTCCAAATTTTGCCGCATGTCCAGAAGTTTCATATAAATCTTGTTTTGCTATGTGGGGAGTCCAAACCCTATCATAACCTTTGTTTTTGTGTAAATCCCAGAGATAATCTTCTATTTCTTTACGGATAATCATTCCATGTGGTTGCAACAAAGGAAGCCCTGCTCCAACAAGATCAGAAATAGTAAATAATTTTAACTCTTTTCCAATTTTTCGATGATCTCTTTTTCTAGCTTCTTCTTGTTGAAGGATATAAGCATCCAATTCTTCTTTAGTTTCAAACGCTAACCCATAAATACGAGTAAGCATTTTATTTTTCTCATCTCCACGCCAATAGGCTCCAGCAACACGGTCAAGCTTAAAACATTTTGGGTCTATCTCTTGGGCGGGATTCTTTACATGTCCGCCACGGCATAAATCAGTAAAACCTCCACAAGTATAGGTGGTAATTTTTTCTCCACGGTCAGCAATTTCATTTATCAATTCTACCTTATATTCATTTTTGAAAAATTTTAGAGCTTCTTCTTTTGATATCTCCTTGTGTTCCCATCCTGTCCATTTAGGTAATTTTTTTCGCATTACGTCCTCTATTTTCTTTAAATCTGTGTCAGATACTTTTTCCTCACCAAAGTCAATATCATAATAAAAGCCATTATCCACTACAGGCCCTAGGGTAATTTTTATTTTATCAAATTTATATATTTCTCCGACCGATGCTGCGAGCAAGTGAGCTAAGGTGTGCCTCAAATTAGTTAATTTATCAACTTTTTCCATATTTTTTATAATTATTAATAAAATTAAAATCGCCCCGACAAAAATGAACAATTTTTCATTTTTGTCGGGGCGAGTCT
>CAITSA010000030.1 GCA_903894955.1 uncultured bacterium | reverse complement strand
TTACTCATAAATTTTTTCTAATTTTTCTACGCCATTAATTAGTTTCGACAAAACTAAAAGCGTATTTTTTTTCCTATCATTTTTCTCTCCGCTAATAACTAATAATAATTTATAATGTCGCGGATTAAAAAACGAATAGTGATAACCTAACATTGAAAACATAGCTATTTGGTTTTCAATGACCTTTCTTTGCCCAACCAAAACTTTTTATAATTAATAAAAGTGTTGGAAGGGAATTTATTTTTGTTCAAGATTTTTTCGACGAAATCCTGAATAAAAAATAAATAAACTTTATGAATACAAAATACACAAGTTATGTGCGCTCTGTAAACATAAACACATTATAATATATCTCTAAAAATTATAGCAATATATTATGTGGATAACTCACCTGCCTGCGCAGGCAGGGCTATAAAAAGCCAATACCCATAAACCTATCTTATCTCATTTCTAGATAGAATGCAAGGAAAGATTATAGCAAATAAGCAAATCGTTAAGATATAACTCTTCGCAGGGGTTTCGAGGCTGTCGAGCCGAGAACCTCAGGTTTTTTTCACCAGAAAAAAGCCGTACCGGAGAAGAGTTTATATCGTAACGATTTGCAAATCTATTTCAAAAAGTATCTACTCCAGCGCTTCTCCCCTGTTTTATTAAGGACACTGTCTTTAACCATAGAAACAAGTTCTCTTTGAAGAGTTTTTTCACTACAAGAAATAAGAGAAGCTATTTTACCCTGTGATGTTTGAGCCTTGTCCTTGATGTCCTTTATAGTAGCATTTCCTCCAAAAGTTTTTATGATATCTATTATGTCGTTACGTCTTTGTTTTTTAAAGACATCGAAATCTTGAGCGTGAGAAAATTGTGATTTCTGAATCCTTTCATTTGGACTAATCTTATCGGACAAAGCTTTCATTAAAGTGCTTCCTTTTTGAACTCCAATCCTAGTATGTCCTTTAGAAATTTCTCTCCCCCTTATTGAGGAAGAGTGCCCGAAGGGCGAGGTGGTGATTAAAGAATTACCACCCCCATTCCCCTCTTTATCAAGGAGGGGAGGAAATTCCTCTCTAAGGAATTCCGAAAGATCTATTTGCTTATTTAAAGGCTTAACTTCACCGACAGATTCTTTGATAGATTGATTCAATTCTAAAAACTCTTTTTTAAGAATAGAACAGTTCATTTCAGAAATAATATTTACAGCAGAAGCAATGTCTAAAAAGGACATTGTCTCAGATATTTTTCTACAGGCGTTAGAAGGGATAGAGTTTATGTCCGATATAATTCCTGTCCCCAATGTCCTTAATTTATTTCTAAGTGGTTCATCTTTATCTATAATGTCCGTGACCATATAAAGTGCAGTAATAAGCTTATTGATCTTTGTATAGGACACCAAACCAAAACCTATAGCTTGGTACTGGGCAGGCACGGAAGAGGTGTCTTTTGCAGAGTCTTTGAGATTTTTTTCTTCCCTAAACATTTGTCCATTATATATAAAGGACAATGGTTGTCAACCGCAAAATCTTAAAAAACTTAAGAATAATATTTTTGCCGGTACGGATTTTTGAAGCTTAAAAAATCCTGAAATCCTCGCGCCGTCGCGCTCGAAACCCCTTAAAAACATTTTCTTAAGTTTTTTAAGATTGTTTCTGCGAGAAATAATAATTTATGTTAAAATAATTACATGGCGAAAAATGAAAATAGGAAGATTGTTAAAAATAATAAAAAAACAACAGCCGGATTAAAAGCTCAAACCAAACATGGAATCATCGCGGTCATTTTTTTTGTTCTAGCAATATTTTTTTTAATGTCTTATGCAAATGTCGCAGGAAAAGCTGGTGAAGTTTTATACGACTTTTCTAAAATGATGCTCGGCACTATCGGTTATTTTATTTTACCAACATTATTTATTTTACTAGGGTATTCATTTATAAAATCAGAAGTACCAGATATCGGATGGACTCGCACAGTAAGTGGAACAATGTTTCTACTCTCTAGCCTTGGAATAATAGAAATAGCGGGAGGGATAGACAATCAAGCAGGAGGATTATTGGGGAAAATATTATCGACACCCTTTGTCTCTCTTTTTGATATATATGCCAGTCTTGTTTTGCTCGGAGCAATTTTAATAATTTCAATTTTAATGATGCTAGACGCAAAGCCCAATCTCGCACCTTTGTTTATAAAAATTTGGTCTTTCTTTAAAAAGAAAGAAGTCGTCGATGATAATCAAGAAACTTTAAACGAGGATGAAATAAATGAAGTAGAGAAATCTATCCCAGAAGAAGAGGAAGAAAAAGAAACTACTGGAGAAAAAGTTAAAAAAGCTCTTGGGTTAAATAAAACAAAAGAAGAAGACGAGGAAGAGATTCCAATTAGAAAAAGGAAAAGCGGACTCGGTTCTTATGTCCCTCCCCCACTCTCTCTCCTTGAAGAAGATAAAGGTAAACCAAATACCGGCGACATTAAAGCAAATGCAAATATTATCAAACGTACTTTAGCTAACTTCGGTATTGAAGTAGAAATGGATGAAATAACTATTGGACCGACAGTAACACGTTATGCTCTCAAGCCAGCCGAAGGAGTAAAACTTTCTCGCATCGTTGGTTTACAAAATGACCTCGCCCTTTCCCTCGCTGCTCATCCGATCCGTATTGAAGCCCCGATTCCGGGCAAGTCTCTCGTTGGTATTGAAATTCCAAATAAATCAAAATCAATCGTCGGCCTGGCCACTCTTCTTTCTGATGAAAAATTCCAAAATTCTCCAAAACCTCTAACGACTGCCCTCGGAAGATCCATCTCTGGCAAAGCTGTTTTTGGCAACCTAGCTAAAATGCCCCATATTCTCGTAGCCGGAACAACGGGCTCTGGAAAATCTGTCACCATTCATTCCATGATTACTTCCCTCTTATATAGAAATGGACCAGATGATTTGAAACTTATTTTAATAGACCCAAAACGCGTAGAACTCACTCTTTATAATAATATTCCTCATTTACTTACCCCGGTAATCACCGAAGCCAAGAAAACAATTCTCGCTTTAAAATGGGCAGCCAAAGAAATGGACCGCCGTTATGACATCTTGGAAGCAGAATCTGTGCGAGACATCGAGTCTTATCATAGTAATGTGTTCAATAAAAATCCAAAGAAGAAAAGGACTAATCATGATGGTCTAGAAGAAGAAATCAATGCTGACCGTATGCCCTATATTGTTATTATTATAGATGAATTGGCTGACATCATGAGTACTTATCCGAGAGAATTAGAATCCGCCATCGTTCGACTAGCCCAAATGTCTAGAGCGGTGGGTATCCATTTAATACTCTCTACCCAGCGTCCTGAGGTAAATATCATCACTGGTTTAATTAAAGCAAACATTCCTGCTCGAGTAGCGCTCAAGGTGTCTTCGCAAGTAGATTCACGTACAATCTTAGACGCTGGTGGAGCAGAAAAACTCTTAGGAGCTGGTGATATGCTCTATTCTTCCGGCGAAGCTCAACCAGAAAGGTTGCAAAGCGCCTTTATTTCCGAGTCGGAAGTTAAAAAAGTGGTAAAATATCTTGCCGATGCTTATCAAGATGAAGTCTCCGAAGAAATTACCCTAACCGCTGGAAGTATCTCAGCTGACAAAAGTATTTTCGAAAGTTCTCTAGAGGATAACGACGACAATGACGACGATGAAATGTATGAGGAAGCTCGGATCTGTGTGACGGAAGCTGGTAAAGCTTCAACTTCTTACCTTCAAAGAAAGTTAAAATTGGGATATGCGCGCGCTGCGCGATTAATGGATCGCCTAGAAGAACGAGGAGTCATCGGTCCTGGAGACGGCGCCAAGCCTAGAGAAGTACTAGAAAAAATTACCCATGATGAAAATGGCGGTAATGTAATATGAACACAAACATAAAAAGAATATTTAAAATAGGTGGATTTTCTATCTTTTTTATTTTAATTATTATTTATATAATTCTGGGTTCTAAAGATTTAATATTTGGTGTAAAAATTAAAAATGTGAACCTAGACGGCCTGCCTGCGCAGTCAGGAGCTACGGTAACAAACAATGTAATAAAACTAACTGGTACTGCAAAAAATGCGATAAATATAACTCTAGATGGCCGAGAGATTTCAGTAGATGATCAAGGTAACTTTAGTGAAACAATTGCACTTCTTCCCGGATATAATATAATCAATATCAAGGCAAAAGATAAGTTTGGATATGTTGATGAAAAAAATTATAAATTAATGTATTCAGCTAAATAATTTTTCTTTTTTAAAGGTCCTCGGTTCTCTGGGTCCCCTACCCCAGCCAGACCATTTTAAAAAGTAAAATTATTTAGCTGAATTAAAAAGAAACATGCAAAAGAAAAAAGCAAAAAAAGACCTGCCTGCCGGTAGGCAAGGAGACAAAACGGTAGGTGAAGCTGTGCTTGAAGATACATTGAAAGCTATCCAAACAAAATTTGGGGAAGGATCTATTATGAAATTCGGTGATTCGCCAAAAGTAGACATCAATACAATACCGACTGGTTCTATTGGTCTTGATATGGCGCTTGGTGTCGGAGGAATACCACGCGGTAGAATTATAGAAATTTTTGGTCCAGAATCTTCTGGTAAAACAACTCTTTCTCTGCACATTGTAGCCGAAGCTCAGAAAAAGGGTGGCATTTGCGCCTACATCGATGCTGAACACGCGATGGATCCAGATTATACAAAAAAGCTTGGGGTAAATATAAATGATTTGCTTATTTCTCAACCAGACAATGGTGAACAAGCACTTGAAATCGTAGAGTCCTTGGTGCGAACT
>CAITSA010000029.1 GCA_903894955.1 uncultured bacterium | reverse complement strand
CAGCCCTTGCTTTCAAAGTGGCGACGGATCCATTTGTCGGACAACTTATTTTCTTTCGAGTTTATTCCGGAACACTTTCTTCTGGATCATATGTTTATAATCCTCGTACTCGCAACAAAGAACGCATCGGCCGAATTCTAAGAATGCATGCAAATGACAGAGAAGAAGTGAAACAAGTTTTTGCCGGAGAAATAGCAGCTGCTGTGGGGTTGAAAGATACCATCACTTCAGATACTTTGTGTGATGAAGATCACCCTGTTGAATTAAACAGAATTGTTTTCCCTGAACCAGTTATTCAACTTCGTATTGAACCAAAGACAAAAGCAGACCAAGAAAAAATGGGTATGGCACTCAATCGTCTGGCACAAGAAGACCCAACCTTTAGAGTTTCAACTGACCAAGAAACAGGGGAGACTATTATTGCGGGAATGGGAGAACTCCATCTTGAAATTATTGTGGACCGTATGAAAAGAGAATTTACCGTTGAGGCAAATGTTGGCAAGCCACAAGTAGCTTATCGCGAAACTATTACTGGTACTTCTGATGCTGAAGGAAAATATATCAAACAGTCAGGTGGACGCGGAAACTATGGACACGTGAAGATTAAAGTTAAGCCAATGGTCATGCTTACTAAAGAAGAAGTGGAAGATTTACCAAAAAATACAAAGAGATCACTTGGTTTTGAATTCATAAATAGTATTAAAGGTGGAGTAATTCCACAAGAATATATTGCCCCTTGTGAAAAAGGATTTAAAGAAGGGCTCGACAGAGGAATTTTAGCTGGATTCAAAATAGTAAATGTTTCAGTAGAACTTTGGGATGGAAGTTATCACGAAGTTGACTCAAATGAAATGGCTTTCAAAATTGCAGCTAGTATGGCTATTCAAGATGCCTGTCGTCGTGCTAATCCAGTAATCTTAGAACCAATGATGAAAGTGGAAGTTGTGACTCCGGATAAATTCATGGGAGACGTAACCGGGAATCTTTCTTCGAAGCGTGGACTTATTGAAGGAATGGAAGATCGCGGAATGAATAAAGTTATTAAAGCAATTGTGCCTCTATCGGAAATGTTCGGTTACATGACCGGTTTGCGCTCTATGACTGAAGGCCGTGCGTCTTTCACGATGGAATTCTTCCGTTACGATATAGTACCAAACAACGTTGCTGAGACCATTATTGCTGCAAGGAAATAAAAATTAAAGCAACACGAGCAGAAAACACCCAAAAGGGTGTTTTCTGCTCGAAGGCTTTAGCCATAAGTTTTTTAAGTTATTGACAAAAATTATTATACGGTGTAAAACTAAAAGAGAAAATAGAGTGTTTTTTAACTGCTTCCGGCAGAATCCGGGGAACCATCGTTTTTTGAAAGGAGAATAGGAATATGAAAACAAAATTTTTAGCTTTTTTAGTAAAAATGATTTTTCAGGTAAAGAGATGTATTTTTTTGAGAAAAAATACATGGCAAGGGATCGTTCCGTTTACGAAGATAAAGTACAAAGGAAAAAATTTTCTCTATATGTGGATAAACGAAAAAGGGGGGCCTGGAATGTCCCAAATACCAGAACCGATGTTTTGTGGAGTAAATGCCTCATGGGAAGAAATAAATCCACATGTCATTTATTATCTTAGGCAGACAGGAGGGCAGTTTCCTGAGGATGTATTTGGGGAACATAAAATACCGATAAGGGTAGGCGACAGTGATACGTTTATCGGTTTTTTAAACGCAACAGTATCCGATTTAGAAATAGTCAGAGAATGATGCAAATCTTTCGACCGTTTCTTCCATAAGGAAAATTCCGTGTGGGAGGGCGGTCTTTTTCTTTTTCACTTTTAAACTTTAGTTAGCAAGAACCGTTCTTGCTAGTGCCTTGACTTCCTGTAGCACAATGTGCTACACTTGAAATATGAGAACAACATTAAACATATCAATGCCACCGAAGCTTTTTTCTAAGGTTGAATCAGCAGTTCGCGAGCACAATTACTCATCAGTTAGTGAATTTATTCGTGATGCGGTGAGAGCATGGGAGGATGAGCAATTAGTAAAAGAATTAAAAGAGAGTCAGTTAGAAGCACGAGCTGGGAAAGTAAAACTATTACGATCTCTTAAAGATCTTAGATAATTCGTATGAAAATATTTTATACGAAAAAGTTTGAGCGTGAGTATAAGAAACTTACAAAAGAAATAAAGTTGAAGACAGAATTACGTGAAAGTATTTTTAGAAAAAATCCCCACAATCCAACACTCAAGACTCATAAATTATCAGGCGAATTGGGAGATTTTTGGTCTTTTTCAGTTGATTTTACTTATCGAATAGTTTTTGAATTTATTGATGATGGTAATATCTTTTTTCATTCAGTAGGTAGTCATGATATTTATAAATAATATCAAGTGGCACCGAGCTATTGAGATATTACGTTTATATTGACATTAATCCTTAATCTGCTATTATCTTAATAACTGCACTTTCTGCAGTTTTTATATTGGTTTTTTTTAATTATTAGCAATTATTAGTTAATTTAGTTAGTAATCAAGCCTTAGTGACTGGTTATCGTACATTAAGTTTTGACTATTAATCAAAAATATTATGGCAGCAGAAGAATTTAAAAGAGATAAGCCACACATCAATGTCGGCACAATCGGTCACGTTGACCACGGGAAGACTACTTTAACAGCTGCAATTTTGCATGTGTTAAGTATGGCTGGAAAGACAGTTCGTCTTCGAGGAGTTGATCAAATTGACAATGCTCCTGAAGAAAAAGCTAGAGGAATTACGATTAATATTTCCCACAACGAGTATGCGACTGACGCTCGTCACTATGCACACATCGATGCTCCTGGACACGCAGACTATATCAAAAATATGATTACTGGTGCCGCTCAAATGGACGGTGCTATTTTGGTGGTAGCAGCGACAGATGGCGCGATGCCTCAGACTCGTGAGCACGTTCTTTTAGCAAAACAAGTTGGGGTGCCAAAGATAATTGTTTTCTTGAATAAATGCGATATGGTTGATGATAAAGATATGATTGACATGGTTGAAGAAGAAATTCGTGAACTTCTTACTAAACAAGGTTTTGATGGTGCAGGTTGTCCAGTTATTCGTGGTTCTGCGCTTAAAGCTCTTGAAGCAAAATCTTTGGATGATGAATGGGCAAAGAAAATTCTTGAGTTAACCGATGCTCTTGATAATTATATTCCAATTCCAGTCCGAGATGTTTCTAAACCTTTCCTTATGCCTGTTGAGGACATATTCTCGATTGAAGGTCGTGGTACAGTTGTAACTGGAAAGATTGAAAGAGGAGTTGTAAAAGTTGGTGAAGAAGTTGAAATCGTTGGAATTAAACCTACTGCTAAAACAGTAGTGACTGGAATTGAAATGTTTAACAAAAATCTTCAAGAAGGTATGGCTGGAGACAATGCCGGTATTCTTCTCCGAGGTCTGAAGAAAGAAGATATTACTCGTGGACAGGTTCTCGCAAAGCCAGGGACTGTTACTCCACATGACAACTTTACAGCTGAAATATATGTCTTGAAAAAAGAGGAAGGTGGACGCCATACGCCATTCTTTAAAGGTTATAAACCTCAGTTTTATATACGTACAACGGATGTAACTGGCGATGTAGCTTTGGCCGAAGGGACAGAAATGGTTATGCCAGGTGATACAGTTCAGATTACTGTTAAATTAGTTACTCCAGTTGCGCTTGAGGAAGCAATGCGTTTTGCTATTCGCGAAGGAGGGAAAACAGTCGGCGCAGGAGTCGTTACAAAAATTCTTGGTTAAAAGTTATAAATTAGACGTCGGACATCTGGGATTCTTGATGTCCGACGTCTTAAATACGGTTTATTAAAATGGCAACAACAGAAAAAAAAATAAAAAAACCAAAAGTGGTAAAAGAAGGAGCCACCGCCTCTGGCGGGGTCCCACAGAAAGCGGGAAAATCTATAAAGATACCAAAAGTACCGAAGGTTTCTTCTAAAAAAGAAAAGTCTGCTCACGCTAGTGGTGGCGAAAGTAAAGTTGTGCTTCGTATCAGAGTTCGTGCTTACGAGAGCAAGATCTTAGATGCGTCTGTTAAACAAATTATGGATACTGCTATCCGTTACGATGCGCAAATAGTAGGTCCTGTGCCACTCCCAACTGAAATAAAGAAATATACAGTCAATCGTTCTGCTTTTATTTACAAAAATACTCGAGAACAATTTGAAATAAGAGTACACAAAAGATTGATTGATATTATAAATCCAAATGCAAAAACTGTAGAAGCCCTAACTAATTTAACATTACCTTCTGGTGTTGATATTGATGTGAAAATGATGTAATACGAGCTTAACACCACACAAATATGAAATTTATATTAGGAACAAAAGAAAATATGGCAGAATACTTTTCCGAGACCGGAGAGGTTATTCCAGTTTCTATTGTTTCTGCTCCACCAAGTGTTGTGACGAGAATTTTTGAGAAGTCTAAAGATGGCTACAATTCTGTTCAAGTTGGTTTCGGAGTACAAAAAAAGGAAAGAATTACGAAGTCTCGAGCTGGTGCAATGAAAGGAGGTTTTTATAAAACTCTGAAAGAATTTAAATTGAAGCCAGCAGATACAGTTAGTGTCAAAGAAGGCGACAGTATTGATGTTTCTGTCTTTGCTCCTGGTGATAAGATAATTGTATCTAGTATTTCTAAAGGTAAAGGTTTTCAAGGGGTGGTGAAGCGTCATGGTTTCCATGGTGGTCCACGTTCCCATGGACAGAAACACTCAGAACGAGAGCCTGGAAGTATTGGAGGTGGACTCCGAACTCATGTTCCAAAAGGAATGAGAATGGCAGGTAGAATGGGCGGAGACCGTATTACCCAGAAAAATCTACAAGTTGTTTTTGTAGATAAAGAAAATAATTTGATTTTGATCAAGGGGGCAATTGCTGGTCGTCGTGGAACTTTAGTCGAAATAATAAGTAGATAATATGACAACAGCAAAAATTCAAAATAAAATATCAGCAAAAATATACAGCCAAAAAGGAACTGAGGCTGGAGTCATAGATCTTCCCGCGAAAGTTTTTGCTGCGAAGTGGCGAGCAGACTTGGTGCATCAGGTGGTAGAAGGAATGCGTTCCAATAAACGTGCTGGCACAGCTGACACCAAAGACCGTGGAGAAGTGCGGGGTGGAGGCAAGAAGCCTTGGAAACAAAAAGGAACTGGCCGTGCACGACATGGGTCCAGCAGAAGTCCTATTTGGGTTGGTGGAGGGGTTACCCATGGTCCACTTGCTGAGAAAAATTATAAAAGAAAAATTTCTAAAAAGATGCGTGCCCAAGCTTTGTTTTCCGTACTTTCAAAAAAGTTTAAGGATGGAGAAATTATTTTTATTGACACGCTTTCTGTTTCTTCCATCAAAACAAAAAATGCCGTTCTTATTATGAAAAGTTTGGCGAAAGCTTCTGGTTTGAAAACACTTGGAGGTTCCAAGAAAGCTCGAGTTTTAACAGCACTCTTTGGACGTAACGAACAAGCAGAGAAGAGTTTCAGAAATTTACCACAACTTGAGATAGTTTTCCTGAAAAATTTAAATCCGCTTGATGTTTTAAATCACCAATATCTTTTAATAGAAAAAGGAGAAGAAGCCGTTAAATTTTTAGAATCAAGAGGTTAATTTTATGACAACAATAATCAAAAATCCAAGAATTACTGAGAAAGCATCTTTTTCAGCAGAACAAAATGTTTACACTTTTGATATTACTGCTTCTGCCAATAAGACAGAAATCAAAAAGGCTATTTTTACTCTCTATAAGGTAAAACCAATCAAAGTTAATGTCTTGACTATCCCTAGGAAAAAAATCATGTCCAAAGGAAAAGTTGGGAAAAAGGGTGGCGGTCGTAAAGCTTTTGTTTATTTAAAAAAGGGCGATAAGATAGAATTTATATAAAAACCCCAAAGCCTTGCTTTGGCAATTTGCCAAAGCAAGGCTTTGGGAACAATTAATTATGAAAACGTACAAACCAACAACAAAATCTCGAAGACAAATGACCAATGTGAACTACAGAGGAGTTTTGACTACTTCGACACCTACCAAATCTTTAACCCATGGCTTTAGACGTAGTGTAGGAAGGAATAGCGCAGGACGTATTACCATGAGACATAAAGGCAGTGGGCACAAGCGTCTTTTCCGAGAAGTTGACTTTTTATATGACAAAAAAGAGATACCCGCAAAAATAAAAACCATCGAATACGATCCAAATCGCTCAGCTTTTATTGGATTAGCTGTTTATAAAGATGGAGAGAAAAGATATGTGGTTGTACCCAAGGCCGTCAAAGCAGGAGACTCTTTTATTGTTTCTGAAAAAGCAGAAATTAAAACAGGCAACAGGCTTCCTCTTAAAAGTATTCCAGTTGGAACCTTTGTTTACAATGTTGAAATCAAAAGAAATGGGGGTGCCAAGATTGGCCGTAGTGCTGGAATTTTTGCGCAAGTAGTAGCAAATGCCGATGGATATACCAATTTGAAAATGCCTTCAACTGAAGTAAGAAAAATAAATGAAAATTGTTGGGCTTGTGTTGGAACTGTTTCTAACGAAGAACATCACTTAGAAAATTACGGTAAGGCTGGCCGAAGTCGCTGGAAAGGAATTCGTCCTACTGTTCGTGGCACAGCCATGAACCCTGTAGACCATCCATATGGAGGAGGAGAAGGCAGACAAGGTAGAGGAACTAAAAGACCTAAAACAATGTGGGGTAAGGTAACCGGAGGAAGAAAGACTCGCAGTCCAAAGAAATATTCAAATGTCTTCTTGGTCTCCCGCCGACGCACTGGTAAAAATAAATAAAATTTTCTCCTCTTGAGGAGTACCCGCTACTGCGGGGGAGGTGGATGAATTTTCCACCCCGTCCTTTGAATACAAAGTCCACCCCTCAAGAGGGGAATGTTTTCCCCTTATTTTCTTGTGTTTTTCTATATAAGTGTTATAAATATAAATGAATCTGCTCTTTGGTATTTTTTTTCTCTAGCCGGAGAAGCAGGTATCTTCTACTTTATTTCGGAGGTAAGATATGTGTTCAAGAAACAAAGAATTACGTAGAGAAAAACGGTATGAGGAAAGAGTAGCGCGACTTCCTAATTGGGCGCGAAGAATGTTAGCTAAAGGAAGAGGAAAAGTTTATAAGATTAGAGGAAGCAGCCAGCTTCCTGCACTGCAATCCTAGTTTTACGGGGTTCCCAACACATTTTGTTGTTGAGGAACCCCGTACTTATTTTACTTGCATTTTTATATATATTTGTTAGTATGATTTAAGGCTCAAATGAGAGCCATTTTGTTTATATAAGAAGAAAAATTCATGACCAGAAGTATTAAAAAAGGATTATATGTTGACGAAAGGCTCTTAAAAAAGATTGCTGGTAAAAACCCGTTGCAGACTCCAATGGTGAAGACTTGGAAAAGAGCTTGTGTGATTTCTCCCGAGATGCTTGGTTTTACTTTTGGTGTTTATAATGGCAAGGTCCATGTAGAAGTTTTAGTAACTGAAGACATGGTAGGTCACAGACTTGGAGAATTTTCTCCAACCAAGAAATTCATGAAGCACGGAGGAAAGATGCAGAAAGAGCTTGAACAAAAGAAAAAGGAAGCAGAAATAACGGCTGCCAAAGGAGCGACCGCAGCCGCAGCTGATGCCAAGAAGAAGTAAAATGAATCCCGTTAGAAGCCGCGATCGCAATTTAAAAATAAACAAAAATATGAAATCAAACATTATAAAAATTAATAATCTAAAACATCAGACACGCGAGTTGATCGCGATCTGCTTCTAACGGGATGAAAGCATTTTTAAAAAATTATAGACAATCTCCCAGAAAAGTTCGTTTAGTGGCGGGACTTATTAAAGGGAAGAAAGTATCCGAGGCAATTGCTGAGCTCGATTTTTTAGCTAAACGTGCGGGATTACCAATCAAGAAACTTTTACTTTCTGCTGTGGCTAATGCAAAAAGTACGGGAGTAGATGTAGGGAATTTATTTATAAAAGAATTACGAGTAGATAAAGGTATTACCATGAAAAGAATGATGCCAGCGGCCATGGGCACAGGACACAGAATAAACAAACGTACCAGCCACCTTAATCTTCTTTTAGCAGAGAAAGTTGTCGCTGTAAAAAAATCCCGCGGTCATAAACCTACGGGCAAGACAAAAGTTAAAAAAGCAAATAAATAATTTTATGTCAAAAATAGTTCACCCATATGCACATAGATTGATAATATTGAGAGACTGGAAGTCTCGTTGGTTTGCTGATCCTAAAAAATACGTCTCTTATTTAAAAGGAGATGTTTTAATACGTCAATATTTAGAAAAGAAATTGCGAGGAATGTATATTTCAAGTATAGAAATCGAGAGAAGCCGAAAAGCTACTCGTTTTATAATTAAAACTTCTCGTCCTGGTCTTTTGATCGGCAGAAGTGGTGAAGGAGCGACCAAACTCAAAGAAGATATTTTAAAGAAAATGGATAAGTTAAAAATAGTCCGACCAGAAGACTTCAAGCTTGAAATTGTAGAAGTTTCAAATCCTGAAGCTGATGCTACTATTGTTGCTTATATGATCGCTGAAGGGTTGGAAAAAAGACTGCCTTATCGCCGAGTAATAAAACAAATTATCGAAAAAGTTATGCAGACCAACGGCGTCGAAGGTGCCAGAATTGTGTTATCAGGCCGTCTAGGTGGAGCTGAAATTGCTCGTACTGAAGAACTGAAACGCGGATCCATTCCACTTCAGAGTTTTCGGGCGGACATAGATTTCAAACGTGAACGGGCCACTCTTTCTTATGGGGTAGTTGGTATAAAAGTTTGGATTTATCGTGGTAAAATTTTTGCTGACAAGAAACCTGCACGCAGTACTTATGTTTCTTCTGGCGCAGCTGATACAAAAGAGAGTGCTTCTGGTTCATTAAAAAATTTAGAAAAAACAGATTAATTTATGTTAACTCCTAAAAAAGTAAAATTTAGAAAGTGGCAAACACAGCGTTCAAATCCAAAAGCGCGAACTGCAGATACCCGTGGTATCAAGTTAGCCTTTGGTTCTTTTGGTCTAAAATCTGAAACTCAAGCAAGAGTAAAATCAACTCAAATTGAATCTGCTCGAAAAGTTATTTCTCGTACTTTAACCAAAACTGGTAAATATTGGATCCGTATTTTTCCAGATCGTCCTTTTACTTCTAAAGCAGCTGAAGTGGGCATGGGAAAAGGAAAAGGGGATCCACAAGGATATTGTTTTGATGTTTTACCAGGACGAATTATTTTTGAAGTAGATGGGGTGGATGAAGCTATTGCTCGTGAAGCCTTAAGAAAAGCTGGAAGCAAGCTTCCAATTAAAACTCGGATTGTTTCGAGAGCCCATAAACAATAATATATGAAAAACAGCAAAGAAAATTTAAAAGAAATGAAAAAAGGTGAGCTAGAAAAGAAATTGATCTCTTTAAGAGAAGAAATTAGAGTTATAAAATTTAAAACCGAAGGGTCAAAATCAAAAAATGTTAAAGAGCTTGCAGCTTTAAAAAAACAAGTTGCTAAGGTCTTAACTGAAATAAATAAAAAATAAATATATGGCAAATAAAGTAAAAAAAGAAACAACAGAAAAGAAAGGCCTGCCTGCCGGTAGGCAAGGCAATATTTTAAAAGGTATTGTTGTTTCTGATAAAATGGACAAGACCGTGGTTGTTTCTGTATCTAGATTCGTGAAGCATCCACTTTATGGAAAATTTTATAAAGTTAGCAAAAAATACAAAGCACACGATAGCAACAATGAATTTAAAATAGGGGATAAGGTAGAAATAATTGAAACACGGCCGATCTCTAAAGATAAAAGATTTAAAGTAGTCAAATAATTTTATGATTCAAAATGAAACTTTAGTAAAAATAACAGACAACGCTGGGGGCACCGTGGGGAAGGTGTTTAAGATTTTAGGGTCTTCTAAAAAAAGATATGCCAGACTTGGTGAATTGGTTATTATTTCTGTGAAAGTAGCTAGTCCTAGAAAGGGGGTTAAAAAGAAAGATGTGCATCAGGCTGTGGTTGTACGCACTAGAGGTGCTTACAGACGTAAAGATGGTTCATATATTCGTTTTGATGATAATGCCGTAGTTATTTTAGAAAAAGGTAAAAAAGATCCGAAAGCTGGTCGCGTCTTTGGACCGATTCCGAGAGAATTGGCTGAGAAAGGATTCCAAAAAATAATTTCTTTAGCACAGGAAGTGATTTAGGTTATAAGGTAAAAAGTTTATAAAAAAGCAATGAAAATCAAAAAAGGAGACAATGTAAAAATTATTACCGGTAAAGACAAAGGAAAATCTGGAAAGATTACCCGTGTTTTAGTGAAAGAAAATAAAGTGGTAGTAGAGGGGTTGAATATGATGAAGAAGCATCAGCGTCCAAGGAAGTCTGGTGAAAAAGGAAGTATGGTTAACATGGCCATGCCTATTGCTGCTTCAAATGTTAAAAAAGTAGAATAATTTATTAAAAGAAATATATGAAACATTTAACCGTAAAAGAAAAAGAAAAGGGAAGTTTTGAAAAAATGAAAAGTGTTTTTCATTACAAAAATGCCTTAGCAACACCAAGGATGGAAAAGATTGTCATCAATGTTGGTACTGGAACGATGGTGAAAAAAGATAAGAATAAAAATGAAGCTATTGGTGATCGTTTAGCAAAAATTACTGGTCAAAAAACTGCTTTACGTGGAGCCAAGCAGTCTATCTCATCTTTCAAAATTCGTCAGGGTGATCCTGTCGGAGTTGTTGTTACTTTGCGTGGAAAAACAATGTACGCTTTTTTAGAAAAACTTATCAACATTGCCCTTCCTCGAACTAAAGACTTTAGAGGTATCAATCGTAATGCTGTAGACAATATCGGCAATCTTACTATCGGCATAAAGGAACACACAATCTTTCCAGAAACAGCAGATGAGGATATTAGAGATATTTTTGGGATGTCTATTACTTTAGTTTCTTCTGCTAAAAACAAAAAAGAAGGTACAGCCTTTTTTGAAATTCTAGGTATTCCTTTTAAGAAAGAAGAAGATAGTAAAAAGAAGTAAACTTATACGTTGAGATTAACTGTGTGCATGGTTTTGCCTTTTTCTTTTTGTTTGATATAATCTAATTATGTCTAAAGATTGGTCAAAAATATATAAAAAATATAAGGGTTTGTGGGTTGCTTTATCTGATGATGAGGTAACTGTTGTTGGTAGCGGAAAGACTCTTAAAGAAGCCATGGATCAATCTCAAAAAAAAGGTTTTCATTCTCCAATTTTTAGTCGTGTACCAGCAACCTTAGATGCTTATGTTGGAAGTCTATGAAATTTAATTATAAAAGGTATGGACCAATTCTTAGACCTGTTATAGAAATTAAATTAAAGTCTAATTCTAAATCTTTACGTTACGAAGTGCTAGTAGATTCTGGGGCTGATTTTTGTATATTCCATTCTGAAGTTGGAGAAGCGCTTGGCATTGATATAAAAACGGGAAAACCGCGAGAAGTTTTTGGAGTCGGGGGTAAGGCATCTTTATATTATCTTCATAAGCTGGAAATCGAAGTTGGTGGATGGCCTTTTGAGATAGAAGCTGGTTTTATGCCGGATGTCTCAGGAAGAATAATGCCATACGGCCTAGTAGGGCAGAAAGGATTTTTTGATAATTTTATTGTTAAATTTGATTTTTCTAAAGAAGAAATTGAATTAAAATCAAGGACGAAATAAAAATATACTTGAAAATATTATTAATAATTTTTAATATCAAATAAAAAATATATGGCAATAGGAGATGCACCAAAATTAGAGAGTAAATTTCAATTTATTGATCGTAAAGCCCCAGATATTATGGAGAAACTTTCAAAAGCCCCTGTGTTTAAGAAACAGGGGGGTAGAAGCTAGACCAGCTAAAGTAGGAGAAGAAATTACCACTATCCTTGCAAGTGGAGTTAAAGAGACACGTAATAAAGCAAATGAAGGTGATTGGATTGTGACTAATCCATCTGGAGAGCAATACATTATTTCTGAAAAAAAATTTTTAAGTCGCTACGAAACAACAGATAAGGTTGGTCCATATTCAGCTAAAGGTTATTGTCGGGCAATTCAGAATCCTTTTGGCAAACCAATCGAAATCATGGCTTCCTGGGGTTCTGCTCAAACTGGGGACGAAAAATGTTTAATTGCTGATACATGTGAGGCAACAGGAAAAGCAGATGGTGAGCCATATTTAATTGATGCTGCTGCTTTTACTGAAACTTATAAAAAAATTGACTAAATAACACTAATTTGCTAGTATAAAACAATCTAAGAGTTAGGTCTGATCTGTGTTTCTCCTTAAGGCTTTTATGAGGTTTTAAGAAAATACACAAGATATCACCTATAAATAGGTATATTTATTTATGGCTAAAACATCAGTTGTCGCAAGAAGTAAAAAGAAACCTAAATTTTCTACTCGAGCTAAAAATCGATGTTTTCGCTGTGGCCGAGGAAATGCTTTCATGAGGGACTTTGGTTTGTGTCGTATTTGTTTCAGAGAATTAGCCAATGAAGGAATGTTGCCAGGAGTTAGGAAATCAAGTTGGTAGAAATTAATCAGGTTCTAGTTTCTAGGTTCTAGGGAGAATACAAAATCACTAGCAACTAGTCACTAGCCCCTAGAAACTAATCAAATGGATTCAATTTCAAACATGATCATAATAATGAAGAACGGATCACTTGCAGGCAAGGAGTCTGTTTTAATTCCATATTCAAAAATGAAAAATGCTATCGGTGAGTGTTTGAAAAAAGCAGGATATATTTCTGAAATTTCCAAAAAAGTAAAAAAAGGTCAGCCTCTACTAGAGGTCGGTTTGATTTACATAGACAAGAAACCAAAAATTACAGAAGTAGAAAGAATTTCCAAGCAATCAAGACGTGTTTACTTCGGAATGAAAGATATTCACTCTATTCGAAACGGAACGGGAATACTTGTGCTTTCAACACCTAAAGGGATTTTATCAGGTAAAGAAGCTCGCAAGGAGCAAGTTGGAGGAGAGGCGCTCTTCAGGCTTTGGTAATTTGAATAAGTAAAATTTATAAAAAAATATATGAGTAGAATAGGTAAACAAGAAATATTAATACCAGCAGGAGTTAAGGTCACCCAGAATGTTTCTTCTGGTGGCAATACTGTTACCGTTGTTGGTCCAAAGGGTACCTTGAGTAAAGTTTTCAGGGATGATATTACGATTGTTATTTCTGATAAAAACATAACTCTGAATATAAAAAGGAATGATAAATTTTCGAAGTCTCTTTGGGGCACTTATGCTTCTCATCTAAAAAATATGATTGCTGGAGTTGTTACACCTTATCAAAAGAAATTAATTTTAGAAGGGGTGGGGTTTAAGTCTGAAGTTAAACCTGCCCGCGCAGGCGGGGGTAAAGAATTTAATTTTGCTTTAGGATTTTCTCATCCAGTGATTGTTAAAATACCAGAAGGTATCACTGCCACTGCTGAGAAAAATAATATTACCATTACCGGAATTGATAAGGAATTAGTTGGAAGTTTTACGGCAGCCATTCGCGCTTTGAAAAAACCAGAGCCTTATAAAGGTAAAGGTATGCGTTATGAAGGTGAAGTTATAAGACGAAAACAAGGTAAAAAGACAGTTTAGAATTAGGTTCTAGTTGCTAGGTTCTAGATAATATAAACAATATGCAAACAAAACAAGACAAAAGAATAAGATTAAAAAAGAAAATAAGGGTAAAAATCCAAGGTACAGCAGTGCGTCCAAGGCTTACGGTTTTTCGTTCAAATAAATTTATTTACGCTCAAGTTATTAATGATTTAACTGGTAAAACTTTAGCGCAAGCAAGTGACGTAAAGATAACTAAAGGGACCAAGAGTGAAAGAGCCAAAGAAGTAGGGCGAGCAATTGGAGTAGCTTGTTTGAAAGCAAAAATCAAGAAAGTCATTTTTGATCGTAATGGATTTAAATATACTGGACGAATAAAATTAGTAGCTGATGAAGCCCGAGCAGGGGGGCTAGAGTTCTAAGTAGAAAGTTATAAAGTTTATAAAGTAAGATACAAAAAATGGAAAAAAGAAACGAAAAAAAGAATAACGGTCGTCGCGGATCATCTTTCAACAGAGTCAAGCCAGAGTTTGATCAAAAGATCTTGAACATTCGTCGTGTTACCCGTGTGGTAGCTGGCGGACGAAGATTTTCTTTTAGCGTGGCTATAGTAGCAGGGGACAGAAAAGGAAGTGTTGGTTTAGGTTTAGGAAAAGCTGGAGATACAGCCTTAGCTATTAATAAAGCGCTTCGAAATGCCAAGAAAAATATGGTCAGATTAAAACTTACTAAAACCATGTCTATTCCGCATGAACTTTCTGCTAAATTTTCAAGTTCCTATATTGTACTTATGCCGAACAAGGGTCGTGGGCTTGTGGCGGGTTCAGTCGTTCGTGATATCATAAAGCTTTCTGGAGTAAAAGATGTTACAGGTAAGATTTTATCTAATAGTAAAAATAAATTAAATAATGCAAAAGCAGTCATGGCAGCCCTTTCTCAAATTTCTTCGAAATACACAAAGATAGTTCCTGAAAGTATTGTGATTGCCAATAAAGAAATAGTTTTGCCCGAAGAAGACAAAACGAACTAATCATATGCAAATACATAATTTAAAAAGAAAACATAAAAATAAAAAAGATAGACTAGTTGGTCGTGGAGGCAAACATGCGAAGACTTCTGGTCGTGGAGGCAAAGGGCAGACGGCTCGGGCTGGGAATAAGCGTCGTCCCGAGCTTCGTGATATCATAAAGAAGTTACCCAAGAATCGTGGTTATCAATTCAAGTCTATTCAGAAAGTTTTTATCCTAGAAAAGGATAAGCTTGCTACGAAAGGAGAAAAGTTTTCTGAGATCAGAAAAAGACTAGGGATCAAAGGGAGGCACATTATTATTAAGTGACTAGTTTCTAGTTGCTAGGGACTAGAAAATACTAGAAGCTATAACCTAGAACCTAATTTATGCAGAATTTCTGGAATAAAATAAAATTAATTTGGACAGACACAATCTTACGCAAGAGAGTTTTATTTGTTTTTTTTGCGTTGATAATTTTTAGATTACTGGCTGCCATTCCAATTCCAGGGATTGATGCTGTGGAGCTTGGTAGATTTCTTTCCAATAACCAATTTTTTGGTATTTTAAATATATTCTCCGGAGGTGGACTTTCTAATCTTTCCATTATCATGCTCGGGGTGGGTCCATATATCACCGGTTCTATTATTATGCAACTTCTCACCATGATGGTTCCTTCTTTAAAGAGGATTTATCATGAAGAAGGAGAAGCAGGCAGAAAAAAGTTTTCCCAATATTCTAGATTACTGACCGTGCCACTGGCGGCTATTCAAGGCTTTAGTCTTTTGTATATTCTTGAACAGCAACATATTTTAATTAATTTAACTGCCTTTGATCGTGTTACCAATTTACTAATTGTAATTGCTGGTTCAGTATTGATTATGTGGGTTGGTGAACTTATTTCTGAATTTGGTATTGGCAATGGAGTGTCACTTATAATTTTTGCTGGTATTGTCTCCAGACTTCCGTCTTGGGTTAGTCAGCATATCTTCACCTTTGATGTTTCTCAACTTCCTCTTTATTTAGTGTTTCTTGTACTAGCAGTGATTATTTTAGCAGGCATTGTTTTGGTCACTGAAGCGGAACGACCGA
This sequence comes from uncultured bacterium, assembly GCA_903894955.1. Lineage (GTDB taxonomy): Bacteria > Patescibacteriota > Minisyncoccia > Phycocordibacterales > UBA9973 > UBA9973. The sequence continues at coordinate 11,049 of CAITSA010000029.1, read as the reverse complement.
TTCCTGTCACCTATGCGAAGCGTGTTCGAGGGATGAAAATGTATGGTGGAGGCTCTACTTATTTACCTTTGCGTGTCAACCAAGCTGGAGTTATTCCAATAATTTTTGCGCTTTCCATTCTGCTTTTTCCGCAGATGATTGGGACTTTCTTATCTCGTTTTAGCAATCCCATTGTGTCAAGTATTTCTCATTTCCTAGTAGCCTTTAATCAAACTAGTGTCATCTATGCAATTTTTTATTTTATTTTTGTCTTTCTCTTTACTTACTTTTATACAGCCGTTACTTTTGATCCTGAAGCGCTTTCTACTAATTTGCAAAAAAATGGAGCCTTTATTCCAGGTATTCGTCCAGGGTTGTCTACTTCTGAATATATCTCAAAAGTTTTAAGCCGAATTACACTTCTAGGCGCAACATTTCTCGGAGTAGTCGCTATTTTACCTCTTATTATGCAGTTTATCACTGGGAACACTACTTTTGCCCTAGGAGGTACTTCTATCCTAATCGTTGTTTCTGTTGTCCTAGACTTAATCAAAAAAGTCGACGCACAGATCTCCATGCGAGAGTATTAGTTTTTAACTTTTTTATACTCCTCAATAGCTTTTAGAATATCCTTAGTGACTTTTGGGATAAGTTGATTGCCGTTAATTATTTTTATTTTATTAAAGCTTTTATAGTATTTTACGGTTTTACTAACTTGTTTTTTGTGATAATTAATTCTTTTAGCAATAATTTCTTTCGTATCAAGCACTTTGTAAACAGCTTTCATTTTTCCCTTACTTCTTTTTAAGGAGCGCTTATAAACTTCTTTATCAGGTAGGTTAATGTAAAAAGCTAAAAAGTCTTCTTTGCGTGAATCCAGCATTTTTTTTAAAAGTTGGGCTTCTGGTTTTAGTCTTCCTCCTAAAAAGAGTAAGTCTTTATTTTTAGGTTTATTATTTATTTCTTTAATTAAAAATTTTTTTATTAAAACAACAGGTAATGGTAGACCTTTCCCTGTTGTCCGTCTAGCTAAATCACCATTTTTACTTTTTTCTTTTAAGAGATTACGAGAATATACCCCTGTTTCTACAAATTTTAGGGCATATTTCTTTTTTAGAATATTAGCTTGGGTTTCTTTGCCGGAGGCTATCATTCCTAGAAGAACTATGTTAAATCCAAGCTTTTTCATAATGTAATTTAAGCATATTTTAGTAAAAAACAAAACCCTTAACCCGGCAGTAGAGCTTTGCGAGGCATCTTTAGATGCGTGCTCCGCACATCGCAAAGTCTCACTACCGGGTTGATTATTCAAGCTAAATTTTGTATTGTTAACTTATGCAAACGCAAACTTTCGTATTTTTTGGAATCATTGGTTCGGGTAAGGGAACTCAGGTTGATTTATTACGACAATACCTAAAAGATAAGAACCTAGCTTCTGATATTTTATATACCTCTACAGGGGATGAATTCAGAAAGGTCATTGGGAGTGGCAGTTATACTGGGCAGATAATAAAAGAAACTCTGGAAAAAGGATTTTTACAACCCAACTTTCTTACAACCAGTTTATTTACCAATATATTAATTTCTGGAATGAAAAACAACACCTGTTTGATCGCTGATGGATATCCACGAACCATTGCTCAGTCAGAAAGTTTCGAAGCAATGATGAAGTTTTATAAACGAGAAAATATAAAAATTATTTACATCGAATTATCCGAGCAAGAAGCAATGAAAAGAAATTTATTAAGAGGCAGGGCAGATGATACAGAAGCAGGAATTAAGAAAAGATTCAATGAATACATAAACAATGTAGTTCCTTCCTTGAATTATTTTAAAGGAAAAGAGGGTTATACAATTTTCACTATCAACGGCGAGCAAACAGTAGAAAATGTGCACCAAGATATTATCAATAAATTAGGTTATAGCTTCTAGGTTCTAGAAACTAGTCACTAGCACCTAGCAACTAATTCACATGGAAGAAACAATTGTAATTTCACTCGGTGGTTCACTAATAATACCTGATGAATTAGACATCAATTTTTTAAAAGAATTTAGAACTCTAATTCTTTCTCAAGTTGCAAAAGGGAAAAAATTTGTGATTATTACTGGAGGTGGAAAAATTAATCGAAAATACAACGAAGCAGCCAAGGAAATTACCAATCCTTCTCACGAAGATCTAGATTGGATCGGCATAGCGGCTCTTAAATTAAATGCAGAGTTGTTAAGAGTTATATTTGGTGAATATGCATACAAAGAAGTAATTTCTAATCTTTCTAATAAATTCCCCTTTGAAAAATCAATTATTATCGGTTCGGCTTATAAACCGGGAAGTAGTTCTGATCTAGATGCAGTGTTGGCTGCCAAGACAGTTGGAGCAAAAAAAATAATTAATCTATCAAACATTGATTATGTTTACGATTCTGATCCTAGAACAAATCCAGATGCTAAAAAAATTGAAAATATATCTTGGATAGATTATCGAACTCTAATCCCTGCTGACTGGACTCCCAGACTCAATTCGCCACTTGATCCTGTTGCTTCAAAAATGGCAGAAGAGGCAGGTTTAGAGGTAATGATTATGAATGGTAAGCCCATTGATAATTTAGTTCAGTGTTTAAATGGAGAGAAATTTCAAGGAACAGTTATTTCATAATTAGGTTCTAGTTTCTAGGTTCTAGGGGATTAAAATTCACTAGCAACTAGTCACTAGCTCCTAGCACCTAATTTTTATGATAATTATAAAAACACTAGAAGAAATAGAAATAATTCGCGAAGGTGGCAAGCATTTGGCAACCGTTCTTTATAAAATAAAAGAAATAATAAAACCGGGCATTTCTACAAAAGATTTAGATATTTACGCAGAAAAATTAATTCGGGATTTGGGTGATACTCCTGCTTTTTTAAATTATCGACCAGAGGGAGCCAGCAGGCCTTTTCCTGCTTCTTTATGTGTTTCTGTTAATGACGAAGTGGTACACGGCATCCCAAGTAAAAAAAGAATTTTAAAAGAAGGAGATATTGTGTCGCTGGACCTCGGGCTTAAGCATAAAGGACTTTTTACGGATATGGCTATTACTGTGCCTGTCGGTAAGGTAAATATGATTAACCAGAAACTTTTAGAAATTACTGAGCAAGTATTACAGGTGGGAATTGACTCAGCTTCTCTTGGTAATACGATAGGGGATATCAGCAACAGTATAGAAAGTTTTATACATTCAAGAAAAGACAACAAGTATGGCATTGTGGAAGTGCTCGCTGGGCATGGTGTTGGACGAGCCATTCACGAAGATCCTTTTATTCCGAATTTTGGGAAGAAAGGAACAGGGGAAAAACTCTTACCGGGGATGGTTTTGGCCATAGAGCCCATGATAAATCTTGGCACAAAAAATGTAACGATAGATAATGACGATTGGACTTTTCGTACGGCTGACAGAAAAAACAGCGCACATTTTGAACACACTATTCTGATTACAGAAGGGGAAGCAGAAATTCTTACAACAAACTTTTAAAAATCAAACTTTTTTGGTACGTAAGTTTGATTTTTAAAAGTTTTATTCTGTTGTATAATAGAAAGGTATGGAACCCTCATTTTTTAAGGAAATGCCTAAGTTTAAGACTCCAGAAGAGGAGCTTGATTATTTACATGCTCATGTTCGAGCACGTGAAGAACAGCTCAAGAATCTAGGACGCATTGAACACGCAAAAGAAAATGCAGCAAAAGATGTAATTGGTGAATATAAAAATATACCAGTTGAAGAAGTTGTGCATCAGAATAATATTATTGGCAAAAAAGAAGTTGAGGGCATTGTCCTAAAACTAAAACCAGAAGCTCATGACAACGTGATGGAAGAACTTTTAGGAATTGTTATTACGAAAGGTATTCGCAACGCACTTTCGGTGGTGGAAGCGATGAATAGTCCACATATTGATGATGATTTTCATCGCATTCTTATTCAGTATTTGAAAACTGGACAGGTGATGCTTGATTTTAAAGAAGGAACACCCATGTATAAGTCTTTGAATATGACCCTTTTTGAAATAACTCTTCCACCTCCAGAGGACGTTGCGGACAAATCAAAAGGTTTTAAGGAATTTATTGGCGCGATGGAACAATTTTATGCCGGCATGCAGTCGATCGGAGAGGGAAAATATAATGAAAAGGAAAATTATTTTACCTTAGAGGTGGCGCTTGGAAACCAAAGTGATCAAGTAGTTGTCTATGCCGCTATTCCCAACAAACATCTCTCCCTTTTTGAGAAACAAATTTTGGCTTTTTATCACAATGCAAAAATTCGTGAAGTCGCAGATGATTATAATATTTTCAAGGAGAATGGTGGTGCAGTTGGTGCTTATGCAAGCTTTTCCGAGCGGGCGGTCATGCCTATCAAGACTTATGACAATATTGAGCATGACCCGATGAATCCAATTTTAAATGTTTTTTCTAAATTAAAGACGACGGGAGAAGGCGCAGCGATTCAGTTAATCATTGCGCCAGCGGGTGACAAATTTATAAATGAATTTCATATGATTTTAGACGATGTGAAAGACGGTATCTCGGTCAAACATGCAGCAGATAATTTCTATAAATTTAATAAAGCTTTTTTAAAAGCCGGCAAGGGTTTAATCTTTGGTCACAAAGAAAAGTCGGAGGATGCTAAAAAAGAAAAATATATGAAAGGAAGGCGGGCTGTTGACCAAGGAGCTGCTGAAAAAATAGGTAATAAAATAAAAAGTACCATTACCAAAGCAAATATTCGAGTGATTGCTTCAGGTAATACGAAAGAAAGAGCCGAAGAAATTTTAAAAGAGATAGAATCTTCCTTTAATCAATTTTCAGAAGCTGCTAGTAACTCTTTTGTTTTTGAGCAGATGAGTGGAGGTGAACTAAAAAAACTTTTTCATGATTTCTCTTATCGTACATTTTCTTCGGATAAAATTTTACCAATGAATTTGAAAGAGCTTGCCTCAGTTTTTCATTTTCCAGTTGGCATTGGGTCTCAGCCACAGCTCAAAGAAGCTAAAGCTGGTATTGCCCCTGCGCCAATAGAAATGGGGCAAGAGGGGATAATTTTAGGTATAAATAGTTATCGGGGCAAAGACACAGAAATCCATCTAGCTCGTGAAGATAGAATGAGGCACATGTATGTTATTGGTCAGACGGGAACAGGAAAGACGAACATTATGCTTAATATGATAACGCAAGATATCAGGAATGGTGATGGGTGCTGTTATATTGACCCACACGGTACAGATATTCAAACTATTCTTTCACGAATTCCAAAAGAACGTATTGACGATGTTATTTATTTTGATCCGGCTTATACTGCTCGACCGATGGGGCTCAACATGTTGGAATATGATCCAAAGTATCCAGAGCAGAAAACCTTTGTGGTAAATGAAATGATGGGAATTTTCAATAAACTTTTTGATATGAAGGTTGGTGGTGGTGCAATGTTTGAGCAATATTTCAGAAATAGTGCGTTTTTAGTGATGGAAGATCCAGAATCTGGCTCAACCTTACTTGAAATTACAAGAGTTTTAGGGGACAAAGAATTTCGTGATATGAAACTTGCTAAATGCAAGAATCCTATCATTAAACAATTCTGGACTACGGCTGAGCAAACGACTGGGGACCAATCTTTAGCAAATTTCGTGCCTTATATTTCTTCCAAATTCGATAACTTCATTAGTAACGACATTATGCGTCCGGTCGTGCTTCAACAAAATTCCGTTTTCAATTTCAGGAAAATTATGGATGAAAAGAAAATTCTTTTGGTGAACCTTTCCAAAGGTCGCCTTGGTGATATCAATGCGAATTTAATTGGATTGGTTTTAGTCGGCAAGATACAGATGGCGGCGCTTTCTCGCGTAGATATGTTCGGTAAACCGATGAATGATTTTTATTTGTATATTGATGAATTCCAAAATGTTACGACCGACTCTATCTCTTCTATTTTGTCGGAAGCTAGAAAATATAGACTTTCTCTTAATATCGCGCATCAATACATTACTCAGTTGGAAGAAAAAATTAAAAATGCTGTTTTTGGAAACGTCGGTTCGATGGCAGTCTTTCGTGTTGGGACCGAAGACGCAACATTCTTAGAGCCAAAATTCAAACCTCAATTTACAGCACAAGATATTACTAAGCTTGATAATTATAATGCTTATATGAGCATGCTGGTAAATGGTCAACCAACGAAACCTTTTAATCTGAGAACCATGGCACCAGAAAAAGGGAACCCAGATATTGTAGATTCATTAAAAGAACTTTCTTATGTAAAATTTGGCAGGGATCGTGATGAAGTGGAAGCTGAAATTATGGCGAGATATACGAGCATGGAATAGTTTTTTATTTAATCAAAAAATAACATACCAACAAACTGGAGTTTGTAGGGATATAAATTATGGAAGAATTCGAAATAAAATTTTTAGAAGTAGATGTCTTGGAGCTGGAAAAGAAACTTATAGCAATCGGCGCGAAGAAAATAGGTGAAACTTTTTCTCGTGTCGAAAATTTTGATTTTCCAGATTTTAGATTAAAAAAAATTAATGGCTGGGTGCGATTACGAACAGAATTTGATAAAACCACTCTTACTTACAAAGAGAGACAGGGTGTAACCTCGGATGATGGTTCTACCAAAGACCACGGAATGAAAGAACTCGAAGTTGTCGTTGGTGATTTTAATACTACAAAAAATCTATTATTTGCTATCGGTCTTATTGTAAAATTTGAACAAGAAAGAAAACGTATACGCTGGATAAAAGATGATATAGAATTTGATATTGATACTTGGCCATTGGTACCAACATATCTTGAAATTGAGGGACCTTCAATGGAGAAACTGAAAGAAATTTCAGAAGAATTAGGGCTTGATTGGGAAAAACATTTTATTGGTTCGTTTGGTCAAGTTTGTGGAATATATGGTTTCAGTGATCATGACTATACTGTGTTAAAATTTGATAAACAAATCAAAAAATAAAATTTTGCAAAAGTATTTTTTTCTGTTAGAATAATCATTATGACACATTTAGAACGAACGCTTATTATATTTAAGCCTGATGCAGTGCAAAGAGGCATAGTGGGGGAGATATTGGCTCGATTTGAAAAAGCTGGATTTAAAATTGTTGGAGCTAAAATGCTGAAACCTAGTCTTGAACATTACTATCATCATTACGAAACCATAGGTAAGATGATATCTCGTCACAATCAAAAGATTTTTGATATAACAGTAGAAATGATGAATGAGGGTCCAGTCATTGCTCTTGTGCTTGAGGGAGTGGAGGCTGTTTCTTTTATTAGGAAAATGGTTGGTCCAACAGAATCAAAGAGTGCCTTACCTGGTACTATTCGAGGGGATTATTCACATATGAGTTTTGCCCATGCTGATAAAGAAGGAGTTGGGTTACCAAATTTAATACATGCTTCTGGTGATTTAGCAGACGCAAAATTAGAAATTGCGCATTGGTTTTCTGAAAATGAACTTTTTGACTATGAAGCAGTGCATGAAAAGTTTACTCAGAAAAGAAAGTCACACAAAAAATAATCAAAACTAATTCCAAAACAAAAAAAACTTCTTGTCCACTTGCCAGAATTTTTAAAGAGTATAGAGTTTAAGTAGGGTTATTTCTGGTTATTACCTAGAACACTAATTTATGGGAGTTTCGATCGAGTGTAACCTTGGTTTCACACGTCTAACACCCACTTAGCTATTAAGCTATGGTAATACATCTGAAATAGTCCTAAGAAGAACTCCGCAATGAGCGGATTTTTTCTTACATTTTATGTTTTTTTATGCTTTAATACTTGAATGGGTACTGCAATAGACAGAAAAAGACTTTTTAAAATTCTGGCATATCTTATTTTTTTACTTTTCTTGTTAAATTATATAGGATCTAAGTTTTATTGGTATTTTTCTATTTGGTGGTTTGATATGCCTATGCATTTTTTGGGTGGATTTTGTGTAGGGATTGGTTTGATTTGGTTTTTCTCGCGCCCAAGCCTTAGATTTCAGCTAGAGCCTAAAGCTCTAGCTAGTTTTCTTTTTAAGATTTTTTTGGGTGTTTTATTGATCGGAGTTTTATGGGAACTTTTTGAAATTTTATTTAATAACATTATTGCTCAAGATTCTTTTTATATCTTAGACACTGTTTCTGATGTTTTCTTTGATTTAGCTGGAGGAACTTTTGCCACTTTATATTTCTTAAAATTAAAAGTATAATCAAACAATGGAAAAAGATATCAGAATAACATTTTGCGGAGGGGTAGGTAGCGTGACGGGCGCGAATTTTCTTTTAGAAATTGATGGGAAAAAGATTTTAGTTGATTGTGGACTTACCCAAGGGGATAATTTAGATGATAAAATTAATTGGGATCCTTTTGTGTATGATCCTAAAGCAATAGATATTCTTTTTGTCACTCATGCACACATAGATCACTTGGGGAGGATTCCAAAATTAATTAAAGATGGATTTCGCGGAAAAATTTACTCTACCGAACCCACTAGGGGACTTGCTAAACCTATGCTCGAAGATACCGCAGGTATCTTGAGCAATAATACGGTCTTAGGATTGGACAAAATTTACACAGAAGAAAATATAAAGTTAGCTTTATCATTATGGCAAGGTTTTACTTATCACCAAAAAATAAAAATTACAGATAATGTGGAAGTTGTTTTATTAAATGCTGGGCATATTTTAGGTTCGGCAATGATTGAATTTCTTTATAATGGCAAGAAGATTCTTTTTACCGGAGACTTAGGAAACAGTCCGTCACCCATTCTTCCTGATACAGAAAAAGTTACTGATGTTGATTATTTAATCATGGAAAGTGTTTATGGGGATAGAAATCATGAGTCTAGAGAGGATCGCAGGAGATTTTTAGAAGAAACGATTCAAGATAATTACAAAAGAAAGGGGACACTAATTATTCCCACTTTTTCTCTAGAACGTTCGCAGGAGCTTTTGTTTGAGTTAGATAATTTAGTCACCAATGATCGTATTCCGGTGATGCCTATCTTCCTTGATTCTCCTCTGGCTATTCGTTTAACGGAAGTTTTTAAACAATATAGAAATTATTTTAATGAAAATGCGCAAAAGGCCATGATTCATGAAAAATATTTATTTGATTTTCCAGGCCTGCATAATACTTTACAATCTAAAGAGTCCCAAATGATAAGGAATGTGCCTAATCCTAAAATAGTTATTGCTGGGTCTGGGATGTCGACTGGTGGACGCATCGTGCATCACGAGAGACATTATTTACCAGATCCCAATAATACTCTGCTTTTGACCGGATATCAGTCTGTGGGTACTCCAGGGCGCTTAATTCAAGAAGGCTTGAAAACCGTCCGCATTACTGGTGAAGATGTGGCTGTCCGAGCCCATATTGTAACAATTCTTGGATATTCGGGACATAAAGATTCAGATGGTTTGTTAAATTTTGTGCAAGATATGAATGATACAGTTAAAAAAGTTTTTGTGGTGATGGGTGAACCAAAATCATCAATGTTTTTAGTTCAAAAATTAAGAGATAATTTAGGGATTGAGGCTTACGCTCCTGAGCGAGGGGATTGTGTCACACTAGAATGTTGAAAAATCAAAACATAAATCCAAAAATTATGTTTTTAAGATTTTTTGATGTATAATAAAAATATGGATCCCGTTAGAAATAAGCAAATATTGAAAACGGGTTATGTTGGTTGATATTAATAATTAAACAAATTTCTAACGGGATGGATTCTAAAATTAATTTTCCAAGTAAACATGGACACAATCAAATAAAGATTTGTGTTTCTGGCGCGGCAGAGACAGGAAATTGTGGGATAGATGCATTAGATAAAGCTAAGGAGCTTGGACGTGAAATTGCTCGACAAGGGGCAGTTTTGATAACAGGGGCAACTACCGGGTTTCCGTTTTGGGCTGCCATGGGAGCCAAAGAAGAAGGTGGAATTTCTATTGGCATATCTCCAGCTGCAGGAGAGCGTGAGCACGTAGAAGTATACAAGCTTCCTGTCGATTATATGGACTTGATTATCTATACCGGTTTTGGCTATCCAGGACGAGATTTACTCTTAACCCGCTCAGCTGATGCCGTTATTTGTGGTTGTGGACGTATAGGCACTATTCATGAATTTACAGTTGCTTTTGAAGATGGGAAACCGATTGGTATTTTTGAAGGTCCATGGGAAATGGGAGCAGAACTTGAAGAAATCATTGCCAAAGGACATCGTCCAAATAATAAAATTGTTACTGGAAAAGATCCCAAGAAACTTTTAGAAGATATTATTGCTCTTGTGAAAAAAGATAAAATTGAGTTTAAAATCGTAAAAGATCCTGTTCCAAATAGTAAATAAAAAATGTTGAATATAAAAATTTTCTTTAGTGTTGTTGCAATCATTCTTAATTTTATTTCTTATATTCCATACATCAGAGATATTATTAAAGGAAAAACAATACCTCATGCATATACTTGGCTTATCTTTGGATTGGTAAATATATTTGTATTTGGTTTGCAAATAAGCAAGGGCGCAGGAGTCGGAGCTTTTTTCACTCTAGCTGTAGCCGTAATGGTATTTTTTATCTTTATTTTAAGTTTGTATAAAGGAGAGAAGAAAATAACTTTTCTAGATACTGTATTTCTTGTCCTAGCATTGATTGCGTTGGTTCTCTGGATTTTTGCTAAACAACCTATTCTTTCTGTCATACTTCTTTCAGTAATAAATATGTTAGCTTTTGCTCCAACCTTAAGAAAATCATGGAATAAACCTTTTTCTGAGACGATGTCTACATATATTATGAATGGCTCTAAACAAGCATTAAGTTTACTGGCTTTGGAACAGTATAATATTGTTACTTACCTTCTTCCTTTGTCGGCGAGTCTAGTAACCTTTTTGTTTGTCTTTATTTTAATATTTAGAAGAAAAGTTTTTAAAATAATAAAAAATAAATAAAAGATTTTTGCCGGTACGAATTTTTTGAAGCTTAAAAAATTCTGAAATTTTCACGCCGTCGCGCTCAAAACCCCTTCAAAAGTTATATTTTAATTATTTAAGAATTTTAATATCTGCACCT
>CAITSA010000028.1 GCA_903894955.1 uncultured bacterium | reverse complement strand
GGAGTTATCCTAACAGGTGCTCCAGGTACCGGCAAGACCTTGCTTGCACGAGCAGTGGCTGGAGAAGCTTCTGTTCCGTTTTTTCATCTTTCAGGAAGTGAATTTGTGGAGATGTTTGTTGGAGTGGGTGCTTCTCGGGTGCGAGATCTTTTCAAAATGGCCAAAAAAGCTGCTCCAGCTATAATCTTCGTAGATGAAATAGATGCTATTGGACGTACTCGTGGGGGAGGTTTTGGTGGTGGTAATGATGAGCGTGAACAAACTCTAAACCAAATTTTAGTAGAGATGGATGGCTTTGAACCGAATGATAAAGTTATTGTCATGGCAGCAACCAATAGACCAGATGTACTTGATCCAGCACTTGTTCGACCAGGACGTTTTGATCGAAAAGTAATTCTTGATTTACCAGATCGTGCTGACCGAGAAGAAATACTGAAAATTCATGCTGTAAAGAAGCCTCTGGCAGAAGATATTAATTTGAAACTAGTGGCTGAACGTACACCTGGTTTTTCTGGGGCAGATTTGTATTCATTAATGAATGAGGGGGCCATCTTGGCGGCTAGAGAGAATCGTAAAAAAGTTTTTCAATTTGATTTGATTCGAGCGATTGAGAAGGTAATGCTTGGTCCAGAGAGGAAGAGTCATCTGCTTTCCAAAAAAGAAAAAGAAATTACTGCCTATCATGAAGCAGGGCATGCGATTGTGGCTTCGGTGCTTCCTTATGCAGATCCAGTGCATAAAGTTTCTATTATTGCACGTGGAAATGCTGGAGGATATACTTTGAAATTGCCTTTAGAAGAACGTCGTCTTCAATCTAAAAAAGAATTTATTGACGATATTGCTATGTCACTCGGTGGCTATGTGGCTGAGCAAACAATTTTCGGAGATATTACAACCGGACCTTCAAGTGACTTGCAGGTAGCGACGAACATAGCTCGTGCTATGGTGACGAGATGGGGGATGTCAGATGTTATTGGCCCGATAGCCTTAGTGGATTCTCCTGGGAGGCTTCAATATGGCGAAATGCCTGAAAAAGAATTTTCTGAAACTGTTTCTACGAAAGTGGATGCAGAAGTTTCAAGAATTATTAATGATGGATTAAAAACTGCGCAAAAAGCATTAGAGGAACACAAAAAAGCTTTCACCGCTATTGCTCTAAAGTTGATAGAAGTAGAAACTTTAGAACAAGAAGAATATGAAAAAATATTGACAGCCCATGGAATTCTTTTAAAAAAGAAGGACATCGTCTCTCCAACTGAATCTATAACTTAATCTATTAAAAAAACTTAAAATTGCATTTTGACCTTATTTTGTTATAGTTATTGTTGTTAGTTATCCGCCCTTAGCTCAGTTGGTTAGAGCATCGAGCTTATACCTCGAGGGTCCTACGTTCGAATCGTAGAGGGCGGACAAGTTAAGAAATCTATATGGCAAATATTTCAATTAATGTTCAAGAACCGTACCACTCATTTATTTTACAAGGTAAAAAAACAGTCGAGGGTCGTCTCAATAAAGGTAAATTTGCCGCTATCCAAGTTGGTGATATTTTAGAATTGGAACCGGAAAAGATTAAATTTATAGTTGTCGGAAAAAATATCTATAAAAATTTTACAGAAATGATAGAAAAAGAGGGAATAGTAAATGTTGTTCCTGATAAAAACAGTATAGATGAAGCGGTAGATGTTTATTATAAATTTTACACCAAAGAACAAGAAAATGAATTTGGGGTTGTGGCTATAAAAATAAAAAGAGAAAGAGTTGAAGAAGATGCATATTATCCAATGGTCTTTACAAGTTAACTTAAAAATGTTATTATTTTTATTAAATTTTGTTTCCTGACAACTAAATAACTTTAAAAAAGGAGGACACAATGATTATTTCTCTCAGTGGGCCCTCCGGAATCGGTAAGGGCTTCGTAAAAGAAGGACTATTAAAGCTTTATCCACAGATTCAGGAACTGGTGTGGTTCACAACCCGTCCTCTGCGTTCAAATGAACAGCAAGGCGGTAACAGAATCCACGTTTCACTTCTTGAATTCAACCAGATGGCTGAATTCGGCAAGCTTGTCTTGGTCCAAGATCTCTTCGGTCATCGTTATGGCCTGAGAAAAGAAGACCTGCTTTCGAGTTTGGACATCAAACTGACTGAGGTGCATCCAGACAACATGTTAGAAGCGCTCAGAATTAACCCTAAGATTTTTGCTATTGGGTTTGTGACCTTTGATCTCTCTCTACTTCAAAAAAGACTTTCTATTTTACGAAAGACGGAAAGTCCAGTAGAGATAAAACAAAGAGTTGCAACCGCCGTAAGCGAGATGGAGATAATCCTACAACGAAAGTTGTTGTTTGCTTCGGTGATTGAAGTCACTGAAGTCGGAGAGTCTTTAGTGCTAGACAAAGTGCATACAGTTTTAAATCACATCTTAAACGGAAAGGAGGACAGCCATGTCTCTAAAAACACAAGTGGGTAACATTAGTTTGCAAACACCGTTGTTGCTTGCTTCAGGGTACATCACCGAAACACCAGAGTTCTTTCTAAGAGCTCAACCGTATGGCTGTTCGGGTATGATCACTCGGTCACTCAAGCAACATGTTCCACCAGAACGTTCAAGGATTACGTCTCCACGCTATGCAATTTTCGATACAGACAGTATGCTCAACTGCGAATGGGGAAACGAAAAACCGTGGACGGATTGGCAAGATCACGGCATACGTCAGGTCAAAGAGACTGGCTGCCCAATCATTATCTCGCTTTCAGGTCGTGACTTAGATAGCTGTTGTTATCTTTTTCAAGTCTTTGACGAGATGAGTGTTGACGCTTTTGAAATTAACATCTCGTGTTCGCATTCTGGAGCACTACATGGAAACTTGAATGTTGACTTACTTCATCTAGAACAATTGATGAAAAGAGTGCGTGGTGTGACAAAAACACCGATCTGGATCAAGCTGTCGTATTCGAATCTGCTGATCCCGATGGCTAAGCAAGCGGAAGAGCTAGGAGCTGATGTAGTCGTCTGTACAAATAGCATCGGTCCAGGAATGTTGATCGATACTAAAACTACCAAACCGAAACTTGGAATCAAGGGTGGTGGTGGTGGAGTGACAGGAAAAGCAATTTTCCCTATCGCTCTGTGGTGCGTACATCAACTTTCCGAGACACTTAGAATCCCAGTTGTCGGTTGTGGTGGAATTTTCACTGCCGATAATGTAATTCAGATGCTGATGGCGGGGGCAAGTGCAGTTCAACTTTATACTGCACCTGCGCTTAAGGGCCCGACAGTTTTTCGAAAAATTACGGCTGGTTTGCAGAGATTTTTTGTTGAGAATCCAAAATATGATTCAATCAACGATCTCATTGGACTCACGTTCAAGAAAATGGATGAACACCAGTTTTCTTCGCCTCGTCCAGTTGTGATTGAAGAGAGATGTGCAGGTTGCGGAATTTGTATTCAATCCTGTGCATTTAATGCTCTTTCAATGGTTCGCCGTGTGGACAAGAACGCATTGGCGGTCATCAGCAACAACTGCATTTCGTGCAACGCCTGTGTTGGAGTATGTCCTCCAAAATTCAATGCCATTAAGGCGTCATTCTAGGAGGTTTTTATGGGAAAAACATATACAATCGCAGTGCACTGTGCCAAGTGCCAAACCATGCTTTACCGCTACAAAAAGGAAGGCGGAGGTATGCTCATAAAGTGTTACGTTGATATGATATCGGAAGATTTCACTAAGGGCGACCTCAAGTGTCCTCATTGCGGGCAGGAGTTCGCTAGACACGCCATTATTCATAATCGACCAGCACACAAGATTATCCGAGGGAAAGTCTTCGTGCGAGGTCATCATGGCTGATGGTTTTACAACACATCATCACCACAACAGGCGACCGGGGTTAACCCAGTCGCCTGTTTCTACTTTAGGTTAAATCTATTTTTAAAATAATTAGGAGTGTAATTTTTATAATCAAAAATTTCGTTAGTTTCTTTATTTAGTTTATCTATGTATTCAAAAAATTGTTTCTTATTAAAAATATTAAGCTTAAGCTCCTTGCAAACATTTTCAATTTCTTTAATTAATTCACCACCATTTTCTTTATTGTTTGCCATTTTTTCCGCTTCATAATAATAACTATGTCCAGGTACTTCTACTAATGCAAATTCAACTTTTTTATATTCATAGACTTTACTTTTTCTTACACATAACATTCCTTTAACAAATCCAAGTTCACCAAAAATTTCAACTAGAGTATCAAATTCACCTGGTTTAGTAAAAGCAGAAAGTTCTTTTCGCTGTTCAGTTCCTCCCCATTCACCAACCTTAACAATAATTTCAGGAATACCATTAGTGACTCTTAGCCGTATATCTTTCTTTCTTTTTTCAACTCCACCTTCTAGAAAAGTAGAGTAGTCAATTAAAACTCTATCTTTTTCTGAAGTTTTTGTTCCTTTTTTTTCGAAAAATTTCACCAAATTATCAAATTCTTTTTTTGATAAAGGGCCACGTATTTCAATTTCTATATTTTTATCCATCAATTTCTATATTTTTAATTTTAAAAATAATTGCTTAACAATCATTGTAGCATAACTTCCAGTCGGTAAATAAAACGAAAGGGTTATTTTCTTTTTATTTTTATGAAGTTCATCTGGTTCTAAATCGTGAGCATACACATTAGTGGCAACTAAAAGATTTCTCTTATTTGCTTTTGATTGAACTGAAAAGTTTTCTGTAATGAGTTCATGTCCTCCAGCTTCATAAATGTAAGGACATTGAAAGAGATAATCAGTTGGTAAATGTAATTGCCCAACATTTTCAAATAAATAATTTTTACTTTGGGTACATTTTTTAACCACCAAAGAAGCTTGAGCATTCCATAAAAAACTATTATAAGCAGAGACAAAGAACGAAACCTTTTGGGGATTAATGGATTTAAATACTTTTTTATAATCAGTAATATTTTTGGTTTTTAATTTAACATTTTGAGTTATGTTGTTAGTGATTTTTAACTGTTCATATGCTTGCTTCCAATTATTTTTTACTATGGCCTTACCAATCAAATGAGTATTATATGGACCACCAGGCATTCCAAATCGCTGATTGTCGTAGTAATTAATAAAGTAGAGTTGTTTATGATTATTGATATAGTTTAAAAGATTATCAGCTAATGCAGAATTGATATTTCTTACCACAATCTTAAAGGCATTACCGTGAAGAGCTCTTTCCTTCAAAGGCTTTTCACCATAACCCATTATGTATTTTATTTTTGAGAATTTGTTTTTAAAAGTGCTCTTTTTATTAAATGCCTTTATCTTTTTTTCATTTAAAATTTTTTTTACGGAAATGAGTTGTTCTGTAATTGCTTCTTCATCTTTTAATCCCTGACAGCAAACGTCCTCAAACGAAAGTTCAAAAAAATCCTTAATTTGTTCCAAAACTTCAAATGTTGTAAATCCTGATTTTTGAAGCCAAATATAAGTAAATTTACGTGGACCTTTTAAAACAAAAGATGGCATTAAAGACACTTCTGTTACCTGGAAGTCTTCATTTATGCATTTAAGCTTATAGCTTAATGAATTATTCATAATTGGTGCATTATGCCACATTATTAATAAATTTACAAGTTTCCCGGGGAATGTGCACATACATACATATGGCGGACATGATAATATTCATGAATTTAATAGGTATGTTATACTTTATTTTATGCAATGGTTTTTTATAGCTTTAGTCGCTCCGTTTTTGTGGGCAATAGTAAATATAGCCGATGGCTATCTTGTTTCTAAATTTTATGATTCCAACATTTCCTAATTTTAAAAAAATTGAATTGGCATTTTTTTTGGTTTACTTTTTCTGAGCAATAAATTAAAAAACGTGTCAGTGTTTTTTGCTCCATGTTTTAATGAGGCTTAAAAATCTATAAAAAAGTTCGTATTTAAGGAAATTTTCTTTCAATTTTTTTTGTAATATATTTTTTGTATGCTACAATAAAAACACGGATTTAGATTTTTTGAATAATAAACATGGACATAGTCAAATAAAGATATGCACTTCAGGCACGATGGAAAGGGGATATCACAGTTTAGTCACATTAGATATTATTATCTTGTCTGGGGAAGGTTTTAACAAACATTAAAAATAATTTATAAAGTTTTTTATTTCTTATCATAATATAGAGATATCTTTGTTATTGTCCTCTGATTAGATATTAGGTAGAAAATTTAATTTTATTAACAATTCGCGTAAAAATGCCAGAAACAAAAACACAAAGAGAAGAAAGAAAAAATCTGTATATTTCCTATGTCCTATCCCACGCAAGGGGAATGGATAACACCGATATGCTTGTAAAAGAAGCATCTATGAAATGGGAAAAACATAATGAAATTAAAATTTCTCAAGAATTAAATATTTGGAAAATGAGAGGTTAGGGTCTGATAGATGTTTAGTTCCGACCCTATTCACAAATTTTATTGTTATGTTACAATGGTTTGTGTTGGCAAAGAGTAGGTAAACTCAACAAAAAACTATGCAATTCGGTGAACATATAACAATTGACGGATATGGAGGCGATCCTGAACTTTTAAATAATAAAGAAACAGTTTTTTTCGTATTGTCTGATTTACCAAAAAAACTTGGTATGAAAATGCTTTCTGAGCCAATGGTTATTTTAGCTCCTGATAATGAAATAAATGACCCAGGAGGATGGAGTGGATTTGTAATAATTGCAGAAAGTCACATATCGTTACATACTTTTCCTAAACGTCGTTTCATAAGTGCTGACGTTTATTCTTGTAAGAATGGCATGGATACGCAAAAAATTGTTGATTATTTTACTGAAACCTTTAGGTTGTCCGACGTTGAAACTAATTGCATTAAGCGGGGCACAAAGTATCCAGCAGAAAATATAATTTAATTATATGCTTCCAGAATTTCCAGAATTTAAAAAATTAGAACTTTCAGACAAAAAAGATATAGAAAAGTTTACTTCCAAATTTCCACCATATTCTGATTTTAATTTTGTGTCTATGTGGTCATGGGATACAAAAGGAGAAATACGTATTTCTGTTTTGAATAATAATCTTGTGGTTCGTTTTACAGACTATGTTACCAATAAACCATATATCTTGTTTATTGGAGAAAATAAAATACCAGAAACTGCTCATAAACTAATCATCTTTTCTAAAGAAAATTATCAAGAAGATTCATTAAGATTGATTCCCGAAGAGGTAGCAAATATTTTAAGTAAATTGGAATTTCAGATTTTGCCCGACCTAGATTCCCATGACTATATTTATTCTACAGAAGACTTGAGTAGTATGCATAAATGGTCTAAGCACAAATCGAGTAAAGGTATAGAGAAATTTTTAAAATTACACCCTGATTATTTAGTAAAAATTTCTTCCATAGGGGAAATACAAAAAGATGAAAGCAAAAAAATGTTCAAAAAATGGGCAATAAATAAAAACATAGACAACCATTTTGGATTAAATGAATACAAGGCATTTGAAAGATTTCTTGAGATAAAAGATAAAAATATAGAAATTGTGTCATTGTATAAAGACAACCAGCTTATTGGGTTTACTGCATACGAAATTATTTCACGAGACTATGCAATTGCTCATTTTTCAAAAGCAAATATTAAACATCATTCGGCAATTTATGACATATTAAACTGGGAGGAAGCAAAATCATTAGATAAGAAGAGGGTTAAATACTATAATTGGGAACAGGATTTAGGTATTAAGAATTTAAGGAAATCAAAAATGAGTTATTGCCCAGTAAATTTTTTAAAAAAGTACAAGGTTTCCCTTATTAATAAATAGTATATTATATAATTATGACTTGGTTTTTTATAGCTTTGCTTGGCACATTTTTCTACGCTTGCACAAATCATTTAGATAAAATAATTCTAGAAAAATATTTTAAAGGTGGAATTGGTGCGCTTTTTCTTTTTTCTGCTCTTTTCTCTATTTTAGCTATCCCGTTTCTGTTTTTAGTTGACCGGTCTATGTTTAATGTTAGCTTAAGCAATATATTAGTTTTAGTGATAGTAGCCATATTTCATTTATTAGTGCTGTGGTTTTATTTAATAGCTTTAAAACACGATGAGGCATCAGTTGTAATTATATTTTACCAATTAGTGCCTGTATTTGCCTGTGTATTGGGATATTTAATTTTAGGGGAAACACTAACCAGATTGCAATTAATAGCTATGGTGTTAGTGATTTTTGGATCCACCATAATCTCTTTTGAGATAGATATAGACAATAGGTTTAAACTTCGCCGAAAAGTAATTCTACCCATGCTTGGTGCTGCTTTTTTTTGGGCGGCTGGTGATACAGTATTAAAAATGGTCGCACTTAAAGAGAATGTCGTAAGATCACTTTGTTGGGAAAATCTAACAATATTTATAGTCGGAATCATAATATTTATATTTGTTCGCTCGTATCGAGAAGACTTTTTGCTGGCCATAAAAAATAATTCCAAAACAATTTTGTCGTTTAATCTTTTAAATGAGGCTTTCTATGTGTTTGGCAATATCATTTTTGCATTCACATATATGATGGCTCCCGTAGCACTTGTTCTATTAACAGATTCTTTCCAACCAGTTTTTGTGCTAGCTATAGGAATATTTTTAACAATCTTTTTCCCAAAAATATCAGTTGAGAAAATAGGGGCAAAACATCTATGGCCTAAAATTATTGCTATTTGTATAACAGGAATAGGCACGTATTTGTTGTTTGTTTCATAAATTTATTCACAAAACAGTTTATCTTTGTTATACTAAAAGCAACAAATGAAAAATAAAACTATCGTTGAACATTTTCGCAAACATTTTTTCCCTTATATTTTAATAATAGCTGTTATTATTAGCGGAGGATTTTCTTATTACCGTTTCATGATTAAGTATGATTATTTAGTAGGATATGAGGGCGTGTGTGATCAAGCCGTGGAAAAGTGTTTTATCGGTTGTGAAGACGACGCCTGCACAACAGAATATTACTATACCAAAATGCAAAAGTATGAACCTGATTTGTTTACGGAATGTGGTGTAGATATTACAGATTGCGAAAACGCAAACGTTTGTTTACTAAATGATCGCGATTGCTCTATAACATTTTGTGATGAAAAAACAAAAACTGGGGATGAAGAATGCACCTCCAGTGTCAAAAAATCAGATACCCAAGGTGATGAAAATAATCCGGATTCTTTAAATGTTGACACGACATTACAAGATAATACAAACAATAATAAATGATTTGTTATTTATATCCAAAACCAATATTTCTTTTATTCTCTCATGATGTTCCAGCGTTATTGTACTATGCTCAAATTCCAGCAACTGTTATAGCTCTTTTGTTTGGTTTTTATATTTTCTGGAACGGAAAACATCTTTTATTAAACCGTCTTCTCTTTTTAATTGCGATTCTTTTTTCACTCTGGACTTTTACAACGCTTATTGTGTGGGCGGGTAATGATGGAGGTTTAATGGCTTTTATTTGGCCATTTTACAGTTTGATTCTTGGTTTTATTGCTATATTTTGTATTTATTTTATTTATGTTTTTCTTGAAAAAAAAGATGTGGAGTTTCGTTTAAAAATTATTTTTTTAACATTACTTGCCCCTATTTTAATTTTAGCGACTACTAATTTTAATATAAGCGGTTTTAATATAACAAATTGCGATGCCTTTGATTTTGAGTTTCTCCCGTTCAAAATTTACGGAACCTCGCTCGGTATTTTGGCTATGGTTTGGATATTGATTTTGCTTATTAAAAAATACCGAACCATAACATCTGATTTTAAAAAACAAATTGTTCTTATGGGAATAGGAATTGAACTTTTCATTTTTTCTTTTTTTGGAATGGAATTTTTAGCAACTTATCTTACAAAAATAGGATGGTTGCCAAATTCAGGAATTGAATTATATGGACTTTTTGGTATGGTAATATTTATGATTTATATCAGCATCCTTATAGTTGAATTCAAAACTTTTAACGTAAAACTTCTCGCAACTCAAGCACTAACTTGGGGGCTTATTGCACTTGTTGGTTCAGAATTTTTCTTTATTCAAAGTGATGTAAATAAAATTCTCACTGCTATTACACTTGTGATTTCTGCAGGACTTGGGCTTTTCATAAACAGAAGTGTCAAAAAAGAAATTGCACAGAAAGAAGAATTAGCAAAACTTAATATTAATCTTGAAAAATTACTTAAGGAGAGGGAAAGCCTCGTGCATCTCGTTACTCACAAAGTGAAAGGTTCTTTTACTCGCATGAAATTACTTTTTGCGGGAATGTTGGACGGTACCTTTGGGGAAATTTCTGAAGAAATTAAGAAAAGAGCTGAACAAGGTTTGGAGTTTGATAACAATGGCATTCAAACAGTTAATTTGGTATTGAATGTGGCTAATATGCAAAATGGAACAATTAAATATGATATGCAGAAAATTGATTTTAAAGACGTGGTTTTGCAAACTATTAATGATAAGAAAATTGGAATAGAGGCTAAAGGATTGAAATTGGAAACAGGCATAAACGACAGTGTTTGTAATGTGCTAGGGGATACTTTCTGGCTTAAAGAAGCGGTTAGTAATTTAATTGAAAATTCTATTAAATATACAAAAGAAGGGAAAATAATTACCGAGCTTCATGAGGGCGGGAATGGTTTAGTCATCTTTTCTATTAAAGACACAGGGATAGGTATCACCGAAGAAGATAAAAAGAATTTATTCACCGAGGGGGGGCGAGGTAAAGATTCCGTTAAGGTAAATGTGGATAGTACGGGTTATGGGCTCTATACGGTAAAATTAATCGCAGAAGCTCATAAAGGGCGTGTTTGGGTAGAATCTGAAGGAGCAGGCAAGGGTTCCACTTTCTATATAGAGTTGCCGGCCATAAAATAGTCCAGAAATATAACTTTTTCCGGTACAAATTTTTTAGTCGCGTTATAAGGACTTACGCGACATGATTCCGCAGAATCAAAAATTTTGAAATTCTCGCGCCGTCGCGCTCGAAACCCCTGCAAAAGTTATGTTTCTGGACTATTCTACGAAATCTTGTCTTGTCTTATTTTCTTTTATGTGTTTAGAATAATTTTCTCTTAAAAATGTTAAATAAATTGAGTTATCCACTGTACATTAGATGACCGTTTTCGTGTATAATGGTCTTCATGGACGCGAAAGAAAAAAATTATTTCAAAATCACCGCAGCCCTTGTTTTATGTTTACTGATTCGACTTATACCTTTTCGCGCTCCTAATATTGAACCCATTATGGCGACCTTGATGCCTTTCAGTAAAGCTTACGGAGCACTTATTGGTTTCTCTTTTGCTGTTTCAAGTATTTTACTTTACGATGTCATCACTGGGACACTAGGAATACAGACTTTTTTTACCACTTTAGCTTATGGAATAATTGGTTTCTGGTCTGCCAGTTATTTTTCCGCCAAAGGTAGAGTTGCCTCTAAGGGAAAAGCAGACAAATGGAGTTATGTACGGTTTGCGATTTTGGGGACACTCTTTTTTGATGCATTGACTGGGTTGACAGTTGGTCCTATATTTTTTCATCAATCATTTTTTGGATCTTTGATTGGGCAAATCCCATTTACTTTTTTCCATTTACTTGGTAATGTTGTTCTTGCCTATACATTGAGTCCCGTTATTTATAATTTTTTGATTAAGAAAAAGATTCACCTGCTGGTAGGTAGGAAAAAGAAATTATTTCCTACTCTTGACACTCTTAATCCTAAAATAATTTAAAAACATGAAAAAAGCAGAAAAAATTTTAAAAAGTGAATTGAAAAAAATTAAATCAATTCGTAGAAGAACTGGAGAAGTTGTTCCTTTAGATTTAGAAAGAGTTGCTCGAGCTGTCTTTAGAGCTTTTGAGGTAACAGAGGAAGGAGGAGAGTCAGAATCTTACACCATAGCCAGTCATGTTTTTAAAAATCTTTTAAAACTTCAATCTGAGTTAATTTCTATACACAAAGGAGCAAAATTTTTACCGACGGTTGAAATGGTTCAAGATTTGGTGGAAAAAGAATTAATGAAAAATGGCTTTACTGAAACTGCTAAAAAATACATTCTTTATCGTAGTAAGCGTTCAGAACTTCGGGCAGTTTTCGGACCAGTATCAGAAACAGTGAGACTAGCCGTAGAAGAATCTAGTAAATATTTTTATAGTCCTTATTCAGAATATATTTTTTATCAATTTTATTCGAGATGGGTTCCAGAGTTAGGTCGCAGGGAGACTTGGATCGAGGCCGTTGATCGCTATATGGCCTATATGAAAGAGAACCTTGGGAATAAACTTACAGTCAAAGAATATACAGATGTTCGAGAAGCCATCTTAAATCAAGATATTTGCCCTTCTATGCGTCTTTTGTGGTCTTCAGGTAAGGCTTGTCGAAATTCAAATGTTTGGGCCTATAATTGCTCCTATGTCGCTCCTACCTGTACTCAAGATTTAGGAGAAATTATGTATATTTCAATGTGTGGGGCAGGGTTGGGTTTTGCGGTTGAGTGGGAGAATGTTCAACAATTTCCACAGATTAAAAAACAATTAAAAGAAAAACCAGCCGTTCATGTTGTGGCAGATAGTAAAGAAGGATGGGCGGACGCTTTTGTGTTCGGCTTAAATTCTTGGTTTGATGGTAAAGATGTGAAATTTGATTATTCACGTATTCGACCAGCTGGTGCGCGCTTGGAAGTGGCTGGTGGACGAGCTTCTGGACCTCAACCATTGATGGATCTTATGGAATTTGCTAGACGTAAAATTTTAGCTAAACAAGGTCGTCGACTTTCTAACTTAGACATGCATGACATTATCTGTCAGATTGGAATGATTGTGGTGGCAGGTGGAGTACGACGCAGTGCTCTTATCTCTCTTTCTGAATTAGAAGACACTGAAATGCGAGATGCCAAGAAAGGACAATTTTATTTAACGGAAGGACAACGCAGTATGGCCAATAATTCTGCTGTTTATAATTCCAAGCCTTCGGCTGAAGAATTTTTAAATGAGTGGACTGCTTTAGTAAAGTCTAAGTCTGGAGAACGTGGAATTTTTAACAGAGCAGGACTAGAGAAGCAAGTGCCAGCGCGTCGTTGGGCGGCTATCAAAGATGAGAGGCAAATGGGCATGAATCCTTGCGGAGAAATTTATTTGCGTTCCAGACAATTTTGTAATTTAACTAGTATTGTGATTCGTCCAAAGGACACAGCTGAAACATTAAAAAGAAAAATGGAATTAGCAACTTTGCTTGGAACTTATCAATCCACTTTAACCAATTTTGGCTATCTTTCAAAGAAATGGAAAGAAAATTGTGAAAATGAAAGATTGCTCGGAGTGTCCCTAACTGGTTATTATGATAATCAAATTATTCGAGACGATAAAGTACTCGACATTCTTCGAATTGATTCTATTGAAACAAATAAAAAGTATGCCAAGCGTTTTGGAATCAATCCTTCTACCGCTATCACTTGCGTAAAACCTCACGGTAATTCTGGACAGCTTTTAGGTGTTGGTTCAGGTATGCATCCTTGGTACGCTCCATACTTTATTCGCCGAGTACGTATTTCTCACACTGATACATTGCTTCAAATGGCTCGGGATCAAGGGGTGCCATGTTTACCAGAAGTTGGTCAATCCGAAGCACTGGCCACTACTTTTGTTTTAGAATTTCCAGTTAAAGCACCAGCTGGAGCAATTTTCAAAGATGAAGTTTCTGCCTTGGATTTAATAACAGAATGGAAACGGCTCAAAGAACATTTCGTGGAACACAATCCATCGGCCACTATTTATGTCGGACCAGAAGAATGGCTTGCGGTTGGCAATTTTGTCTATGAAAACTGGGATTCCATTGGTGGGCTTTCCTTCCTTCCACGTTCAGAACACGTTTATCAACTAGCTCCCTATGAGGCAATTACCAAAGAGGAATACGAGAGGAGAACGAAAGCTATCGGCAAAATTGATTTCTCGAAACTTTCTCAATATGAAGCAACAGACAATACTACTGGAGCCAAAGAATTCGCTTGCGTTTCCGGTGTTTGTGAGATTTAAATTTCTTTAAAATATAACTTTTCGCAGGGGTTTCGTAGGCTGTCGAGCCGAGAACTTCAGGATTTTTTTCACCAGAAAAAAATCCGTACCGAAGAAACGTTGATATTTTAAATAAATTTATAATATATAAGATTATGTTATACACAAAAAAAGGAGACAAGGGTACGACTAAAACTTTTGGATGTGATCAGAGTATTTCTAAGAACTCGATAGTAGCGGAAGCCTTAGGTGCGCTTGATGAGACTAATTCTTTTTTGGGTTTGGCTCGGGCTAGAACCAAAGAAAAAACTTTTGAAATTAAGGGTGAAAAAATAAATTTTTCTGATCTTATTTTAGAGATTCAACAAAATTTATTTATAGTGCAGGCAGAGATTGCTGGAGCGACTTTGTCTATTGATATAGAAAAAGTAAATAGAGTTGAGAAAATGGTTGATGAAATTGAAAAAATTCTACCACCGATTAAGAATTTTTTTATTTCTGGCTCAACCGAGTTAGGGGCAACTTTTGATTTTGCACGTACATTGGTAAGACGTGCAGAAAGGCGAGTGGTTGAAGCAAAAGAAGAAGGGCAGGTTGTGGTAAGTGACGAAACCTTGTCTTACCTTAATAGACTTTCGAGTTTGCTTTATGCTTTAGCTAGGATTGCGAGTCACTTAGAAGGCGCAGAAGAAATCAAGCCGGATTATAAATAATTTATTCAAAGTGGAATTCAGATGTTTTTTGTTTTACTTTAGCTTTTAGTAAGGGATATTTAGTGAGCTCTGGGTCTTCTCCTATTAGATGAATAGCTTCAGCACGGGCGGCTTCGACCATTTTTATATTTTTTATAGCTTCCATTCCAAGATCGGTAATACCCCATTGTTTTGTGCCTCCGAGTCCACCAGAACCACGAAGGGTAAGGTCTAGTTCAGCTAATTTGAAACCATTTTTTGCAGTTTTTAAAGCTTTTAATCGAGCTATTGTTTTCTCGCTTTTTGCTTCTGCAAAAATATAACAATATGCTTGATGCGAGCTTCGGATGACCCGTCCACGGAGTTGGTGCAATTGGGCGAGTCCGAAACGTTCTGCTCCCTCAATTATTATTACTGTCGCATTAGGTACATTGACCCCAACTTCCACTACCGAAGTTGCGCACAAGATATTTATTTTCCCCAAAGTAAAATTCTGCATCACTTCTTCTTTTTTTTCTTTACTCATTTTGCTATGCAATATTCCTATCTCATATTCTTTGAAAACTCCCTTTTTTAATATCTTGGCTTCAGCTTCGGCTGATTTCACATTAAGGGCCAATTCTTTTTCAGGATCTGCTTCAAAAATTCTTGGACAAATTACATAGAGTTGTCTACCAGCTTTTAGTTCGAGTTTTATTTTTTCATAAGTATTTTCTCTTTTGTTGGGGGTAATTATTTCTGTAATTATTTCTTTTCTACCAGCGGGCATTTCATCAAGAAGTGATAAATCTAAATCTCCATAGATTGTAAGTGCGAGTGTACGGGGGATTGGAGTAGCTGTCATCGAGAGTAGGTGTGGGGCGATGTTGTCCTTCCTCACCAACTTTCTTCTTTGCATTGTGCCGAAGCGATGTTGTTCATCTATCACTACTAAAGCTAGATTTTTAAATTTTACAGTTTTTTGAATAAGTGCATGGGTGCCGATTAAAATTGGTATTTCTCCATTTGCTACCCATTTTAAAAGTTGAGGGCGAGAAATAGTGGTCCAGCCATTCGGATTTAATTTTGAAGGAAATTTTCTGCAGCCGGATCCAGTGATCAAACCAATATTAATTGGTAAATGCTTAAAATATTCTATAAATGATTCAAAGTGTTGCGTAGCAAGGATTTCTGTTGGTGCCATATAGGCTACTTGTAAATTTCCAAAGGTTTGAATTTTGCCTTCCTTGTTGAGAGGTCTTTGTTGTACTGTAAGGTAGCTAGCTGTCGCTGCTACTGCTGTTTTACCGCTTCCAACATCGCCTTCTAATAAACGAGACATTGGGAAATTTCTTTCCATGTCGTTTAATATTATTTCAATTGATTTTTTCTGTGAATTCGTTGGTTCAAAAGGAAAACGTTTTAAAAAATTTTGCACTTCTTTCGTCTCTTTTTTGATTTGAAAAGATTTATTTTTCCTATATTCAAATTTATCATGTTGGCGTTCTAGTTGAATGCAAAAAACTTCCTCAAAAGCGAATCTTTTGCGTGCAGATTGTGCATCATCTTTGTTTTTTGGTTTGTGAATCCAAACAAGGGATGTTTTTAAAGTAGGTAAGTGATATTTTTTTAAAATATCATCTGGAATATAATCTTCTAAATTATCCAAAGTATGCTCTTTGAATATTTTTTCAAGCGCATGATAAAACCATTTAGAAGTGATGCCTCGAGTTTCTGTATAAATTGGATAAGAAAAACCAGTATTTTTTGTACCATCTCTCTTGAAAAGGGTGTCGTGCATATCTATTGGCATAGAAGGCAATTTTTCAAATTCTGGATTGGCTAAATAAATGCCGTTCTTTCCTTGAGTGACTTTGCCAGTTAATTTTACATTCTCGTCATTTTTAATCATTTTTGCGAGGTATGCTTGATTAAACCAAGTTATTTTTATTGCACCGGATAGATCTTCGATTTCACCTTCGGCCATTGGTATTTTTGAGTGAAAAGCTTTTTTAGTTTTTAATTTTGAGACTTTGCCATAAACTGTCGCTAGGTCACCAGGAATTAATTCTGCGATATTTTTTATCTCACTAATATCGCTATAACGAACAGGGAAGTGCCCAAGTAAATCTGCCACAGAAAAAATCTTTAACCTATGCAAGGCTTTTTTTTGATTTATATCGAGACGAAATTTTTCCTCTAATTTATCACCTAATTCCATCTTTGAATTATACGGCTTTTTAAGTATATTTACTATTCTTAATGTGTGATATAATTCATCTTATGGATACACTTTTACAGTCACAAGTTTTTTTCTTTATATCTTCAATCGGCTTTGTCCTTTTGTGGATTTTGGTCGCTATCTTTTTATTTTTTCTTATTCGTGCCACCAAAACCTTTTTAAGGATTATAGATAGAGTAGAAAAAGACATAGACAATATTGGTGATACTACTAGAGAAATGCTTGATGACATAAGAGATAGTGCAGTATTCAATTTTCTTTTTAAGAAAAAAAGAAAAAGTCGAAAAGATTAATAATAATTAACGCCACGCTTTAATGGACGACTGCGCGGCATGATTTCGTATAATCAAAATTATATGAAAAAAAAGATAAGTATAAAAAAGGGAATGTCGGGTGGGAAAATAGTAGCAGGAGTAGCTGGGATGGCGGCCTTAGGGGCAGGAGCATATTATTTTCTAGGACCTAAAGCTAAAGCTCATCAAAAGAAAGCGAAGGTGTTGATGGAAAAGATGAAAAAAGAAGTAGAGAAAGAAATTAAGAGGGCAAAAGAAGTTACCCCTCCTCTTTATTATAAAGCAATAGATGTTGTATCTTCAAATTATGCTAAACAATATAAATTGCACGAAAAAGATATCAAAGCTTTTGCAGACAAAATGAAAAGTGAATTAAAAGGAGCAAATAAAATAGTTAAAAAGGCCGTTCGTGAAGCCAAAAAGAAAAGCTAATTCATGTACGAAGAAATAAAGAATTTTAATAAACAATTTTCTTATGAACCAGAGATTGGGAATCAGGAAAATTTTGTAAAAAAAACAAGTTTTGTAGTTGTTGGTATGGGTGGGTCCGGTCACGCCGCAGAATTATTAAAAAAACTCAGGCCAGATCTTGATATCGATGTTCGCCGTGACTATGGATTACCGGAATTCTCGATAGAAAAATTAAAAAATAAACTGATTATTTTAAGTTCTTACTCTGGCAACACAGAAGAAGTGATTGAAGCTTTTCATGAAGCCAAAGACAAAAATTTGGCCATGGCGGCAATCTCGATTGGCGGTGAGTTATTAAAATTAGCAAAAGAAAATAATGTTCCTTATATACAATTACCAGATACTAGAATTCAGCCTCGGATGGCTCTTGGTTTTTCTCTTAGGGCTTTTCTTAAATTTATCGGGGAAGAAGAAGAATTAAAAAAAATGAGCGTTCTGGCAACAGCTTTGAACCCGATGGATTATGAGAAAGAAGGAAAAATATTAGCGGAAAAAATGAGGAATTATGTTCCTATTATTTATGCTTCAAATCATAACTCACTCTTGGCCTATATTTGGAAAATAAAATTAAATGAAACCGGCAAAATTCCCGCTTTTTACAATGTTTTTCCGGAATTAAACCATAATGAAATAAACGGTTTTGATATAAAAGAATTGTGCAACAAATTCTATTTTCTCATTCTAAGAGACATAAAAGATAATCCAAAAGTTTTGAAAAGAATGGTAGTGACGGAAAAATTATACAAAGACCGCGGGTTGCCAGTTGAAACTTTTGAACTTCAAGAAAAAGATATTTGGCATAAAATCTTCTCCTCACTTCTTTTAGCAGATTGGGTTTCTTACTATACAGCAGTTCAATACGGATTAGAACCTGAGCAAGTGCCAATGGTGGAAGAATTTAAAAAGCTTATTTCTTAACAAAATAAATATATGAAAAAAGAAATAGGATATATTGGGCTTGGAAAAATGGGTAAAAACATGGTTTTTCGCTTGTTAAACATGGAATGATGCAAGCTATCGCAGAAGGCTTTGATCTCATGAGACATTCAAAAGAATTTAATTTAGATCTTGTAAAAATTACGGACGTGTATTCGCATGGAAGTGTGATTACTTCTAGTTTGGTTTCATGGATGAGTGATGGATATAAAAAATATGGGAAAGATTTAAATGAAATATCAGGCAAAGCTTCCAGTACTGGGGAAGGGGCATGGACAGTCGAAGCTGGGATACGAGAAAATATATCAATGCCAGTTATTCAGGCGTCACTCGATGTAAGACAAGCATCACAAGCAAAGCCATCCTATCAAGGGAAAGTAGTTTCTACTATGCGTGGAGAATTCGGACAGCATCCAGTAAAAAGAACCTCCGACGAAGTAGAGATATTGTAGAAATAATCTGCGGAGCCGGGCGGATTCGAACCGCCGAGGGGTTTTGAAGCCCCTGCCTCTTTAGCAAAGAGGTACGTTAGACCGCTCTGACACGGCTCCATTCTATACTTTAAGAACTTAATTACTTTAGCATATTAGTACTATTTTTTCATTTTTTTGTGGTATACTCTCTTTAAGTTTAGGAGAGATGGGTGAGTGGTTTAAACCAACAGTTTACTAAACTGTCGTCCCTTTAAAAGGACCGAGGGTTCGAATCCCTCTCTCTCCGCACAGATTTGATATAATTAAAATATGAAGGAAAATATGCACATAGAAAAAGGACAATCCCGTTTGTACTCAAAATTAGTACCGAGCGACTTAAATACTGGAGACACTACAAGGAAATTTTATCAATTTGATAATGACTCTAGTAAAGTAATAAGAATTGATAGCTTTGAAGAACTAGAAGATAGGTATAACAATATGGCAAAGCCTAATATTGTAATAGATTTAGGTAAAAAATTATTTCAAGAAATACAAACAGACTATAATATTAAAGTTCCATCAAAAATAATCATTGATAAAAATGAAGAAAACAAAGATACAGTTTATATTGTTACCGACAAAATTAATGGAGTAGCTTTAGAAAAAGCAGAAAAAACGCCAGATTTTTTGATGAAACTTGAGGATTTATATGTTTCAATTTCTAAATATTATTTAGATAAATTAAATAGCAAAGATGCTCATTTAGCTGATTTAAATAGTGAATCGCAATATATTTATGGCACCAAAAAGGGAGATGAAAAACCTGAGATTTATTTAGTAGATACAGATTTGTATTTGAACAAAGGGGATGTAGCCCTTTTGCATAATGTTAAATGGCTAGTTAGGCATATGCCTAAAAAATTTGATAGGGCTGTTGAAAACATAAGGAAAATTATTGAAACACCATTGAGTAAAGATTTAAGTGACTTGGATAGGATAAAGGCTGAAAAAGAAATTAGAGAATCACTTAATTTTATCAATGGAACGTTTAAAGTAGGGGACAAGGTCGATGAAGAGGGTTTTATCCCAACACCGCTTACCTAAGGAAAGTGGTTCCAACTTCGCACCTCTCTCTCCGCCAAGAATTAGGTATGAAAATAAATTCATAGTTTATAAAAACATGCAGAAACAATCAAAAAATATAATAAATATCTCATTTATTATTATTTCAATATTATTTTCACTCGGAGGAGCTTTTAATGTTGGTACAACTCGTTTTTGGATGTCTGTACCATTCATGTTTATTCTTATACTGCTCTCTTTTAAAAGAAATATTAAATATGGCATAGCTACTATTATTTTTATTATCGTCTGCATAATAATTAATCTTACAATATACAAAAATTCATTTGTTTTTCCTATATTAAAGTCTGGAGTATCTGTAGAAATACAGAAAGATGGCTTGTATGAAAGTTTTAGTGATGGAAGTGGTTCTTTTGTTGATGAAAAGAATATTTATATAAATAAACCTACACAAGAACAACAAGAACAATTAGATAATTTTTTAAAAGACGACTCCTTGTCATTAATAAAAATTGTAGATAGTGCAACTGTGTCGTCTGATGATATTATCACAATACACAAAGTAAAAGCGGGTCAAAAATTACCCATATTGAGAGTTTTTAACTTTGGTGGAATTGATTCTCAAAACCAAAACTATTTAGTTACAGAATTAGGCGATATTAACGAGGATGAAATAGAGAAAGGTAGTATAATAATAACTCAAAATACTTTAGTGCAATCTAAGTGGTCTAAGTATTTGGGTAATTTAATGTATTATCCACTAGTCCCAATATTGTTTTTAAATTTTATTAATCATTAGGTTCTATGATATTAAGAAAAAGAAAATTATGACCCCAGAAGATAAAGTAAAACAGAAAATTTGGCATTTCATTTATCGTTTCTTTTTGCCAGCTAGGCAATTTCTTTTAAAGATTGGAATTATCTGGCATAAAAAGGGGAGGCAGAAATATCATCTTGGCTGGCTTGCTCCCCATAAGACCTTAGAAGAACTTAAGCGCCACTTGAATGAGAAATGGGCTTTTGGTAATCATTTCATCGCATGGATAGACGAAGACCAAGTTTTAAGTTGGAGAAAATTAACTGATTTTCAAGATCAATATCATTTGCGAGTTTACAAAGATGGAGAAATTTGTGGGCATTTTGAATTTACCCCAGAAGCTCATCCTCTAGAGCACATAGAAGAAAAAGGAGAGGTGGATAAAACAGAAGACTTTTTGAAATTCTTGGGAGATTTTGTGGTTCAAGAAAAATGTATTTCTCATCTCAAAATGGATCCAAATGCTTTTGATCCAAAGTCTGAAATTACGTTAAAATAATATTTTATTTTAATTTAGATTCTGGTAAAACCAAATCCCAAAGTTTTCCAGCGACGTTGTTGGGCTTCCCAAAAAGTGGATAATGATGCAAATCTATAAAGGGCAAACTATTGCATTCTATTATTCCACAATGCTGTTCCTCCTTCCATGATTTGGTGACATCTTCAATAATGAAATCTACTCCAATAAGTGGGTCAGCTAAAAATTTAGCGACATGCTCTAACATTTCTACATTATCAGGATGCACGATATTGGTGACTTCAGTGGTGGTGCCTCCACAACCCCGACTTGTTTTTTGGGAAAATGTTACCACTTTATCTTTTTCTATTACCTCGTCTAATTTTACATTTTGTCTTTTTAATTCCATTTCTGCTTCTTTGTCTATAATTATTTTATGGAAAATTGGACCATTCCGCTCGGGTCTTTTGTTTTCTATTTCCAATAACTGTTCAACTGTTTCCCTTCCATCACCTTCAACTTGTGGTTGGTCGCGTTTTACTACTCCGACTAATTTACCTCCAATTAATGTTCCACGAAAAAGATCTCCACGAAGTTCTTCTTCAATAACCACCAGCGGAGAAAGTTTCTTTGCTTTTTTGAAACCAATCAATAAATCTTCCCTAGTGTTGATGTGAATCGTTGTATGTCGGCTCCGAGAACCTAAATTTGGTTTCGTAATCACCGGTCTCTTTTTGTTTTTTTGTATATTATTGAAAATTTTTAATGCTTGCCTTTTAGTAAAAGCTACTCCGCCCCCTGCTACCGGTAAACCTTCTTTCAAAAATTTTGTTTTCATTATGCCTTTATTGTCCATCCATTTTAGAGCAGGGGATTCTTTAAATCCTGAGCGAGGCAGACCATCAAAAGTTATTGTTTTACTTGCCCCGCCTTGGCGTGGGTTTTTGTATTCTGCCACAAAGCCATCTTTAATCGGACCCAAGTGAAATTCACGCATTTTTATTCCGCGCCGAATTGCTTCATCCCAAAAACACTTTGTTCTCCAAGTATCTTTTTCGTCAGGCTTGAAAGAAAAATATCCTAATTTTAGAAAAACCATCAGATTAAAAAAGGGTAGAGTTATTTTGTCGGAAATTATCTCAGCAGTATTTTTGAAAAGACGCTCCATTAAGTCAAAAAATGGCTCATCTATCCAACCCAAAACTACTGATGTGTATGCTACAAAATGACTTTCTTGGGCTGGTTCACAATCTTTACAATGTTTCATCCCAGTACTAAAATTTTAAATTGTTATTAATAGTGGTCATTGTTTTTACTCAAAAATTTAGTACGGGATAAATTATTTTTTCAAAAATAACTGCCAATCTTTTTTGAATAATGTTTGGCAAATATGGAAAATGGTGAAGGTGATAAAGTAAGCCGACAAAACATCTATTGAATAGTGTAAATGCCCAAGGAGCACTACCACCGCAAACATAATAGAAAATGACAAGAAAACTATTCTGAGGGTTTTATTTTCCCAAAAGATTAAAGCCAAAAGAAAGGGAATACCAGTGTGCCCAGAAAAGAAAAGATCATTACCGGTGAAAATACCACGAAATGCTTCACCCCCAAAAAAAGCTGAGTCTATTAATGCATGGGTAGGGAAAGGGCTAATGTGAGTGAGACTTACAAAAAATGATCTTATCAAGGTAAAAGTGGCAACACTTTTTATCACAAATGGCAGATAGTTTGGTCGTCTGAATATTACCACAATGCCAATAATGGTTAAAATTACGGATCCCCACACAAAAATTCCACCCACATCATAGACTCGTGTATTGCTGAGGATGACGTCAGTGACAGATCCACTACTAACACGTGTGACATAACCACTTACAAAAAATTGAACGACTAGACTTGTTGCTAGTAGTATTAAACCGCCCAAAAAAGCAATAAGGAAATTTTTATCAGTGAAATGAGTTTTATAACTTTGCATATCATTAAGTATAACAAATAAGCAATTTTAAGAAAACAACAGTTTTGTTTTATTTTTTTCTACAAAAAACTCTATCGCTTGCGACATTTCTTTGACCGCATTATGAGCGGTATTGTGGTCCACGTTAGGGATACTGACAAATTCTGAATTTTTTATTTCCGCAGACATCTTCATTGAATTTTTGATTGGGACCATTGAATCTTTTTCTCCATGCATGATTAGGGTAGGCACGTTTATTTTTTCTAAGTCATATTTTTGGTTAGGGTTAAGTGATTGTTTGAGAGTGTAAAAATGCGCATGCAGTCCGGTGTTTCTAATATCAGCCAAATTTCTTTTAATATTCCAATCAGTTGAATTCACGTGTTTACTATAATCAACATGGCCACGAGGTTTTGGATTAAATGGTAACAAACTAATAATACCTGTTAGGGCGGCGAGAAGCACTCGCATAACTTTTGCCAAAAATCCTTCATGTAGGTACATCTCTGGAGAGGTGAAGACATTGGCAGAGACTGTTTCTCTCCATAATTTTATATATTCGAGCGCAATCAGTCCGGCAAAAGAGTTGCTAATCAGAACAAATTTTGAAATTTTTAAATACGAAATTAAGTCATGAAGGTCTTGGGCAAAATTTTCGACTTCATAATCAGAATAATTTGGGAATTTTTTTGACAGACCGTGTCCTCTTATATCAACCGTTACAACATTATACTTATTTTCAAATATTTTTTCATAGGGAAGCCAAGCGGAAGAAGAACCAGAAACCCCATGTACAAATACCAGAGTTATTCTGTCTTGTCTATTTTCATTAGTTCGATAATATATTCTATTTTCAAAAATATGTTCTTGCATTTAATTAGTTACTAGTTGCTAGTGACTAGGTGCTAGAACCTAGAAACTAGAACCTAATACTTGATAATAAGTTTCTTCTAATAAATCTACACTTTTATGTATAGCATAATTTTTACTTTTTGCTAAACTAATTTCTCCGAGCTTTTTTCTTAAATCTGGATTATTGATTAATTTTAAAGTTTTTTCTGCTAAATCTTTATGATTTTCAGTTTCAAATAAAAATCCATTATTGTCTATGAAAAATTTTGCCGCATTCATTTGCGCATCTGGGACGATAATTGGTTTACCGCAAGCCATCGCTTCTAAAACTGTCATCCCTTCTAATTCTGCAAAGGATGGTGAAATAAATATGTCACCGGCATTATAAGCCAAGATTTTATCTTCATCACTCACTAATCCCAAAAAGGTAACGTGTTTATTAACTTTTAAACTATCTACCAGTTTTTCTAATTTTGGTCTTACGTGTCCGGCACCGGCTAGCATTACATGTATTTTTGGATTTTCTTTAATAATATATGGAACTGCTTTGATCAGGGTATCAACAGATTTTTCTGGATAAAGTCTTCCGACATAGATTATATTGACGGTATCTTTGGGAATATTAAATCGACTATGAAAATCGCCCACCTCTTTTATTTTGTATCTTTCAATATTTACTCCGTTAGAAACAACCGTCGAGCTCTTGTCTTTTTTAGTTAAATGATGGAGGAGTTGACGTCCAAATTCTGTCGGATAGATTATTAATTCTGCTTTTCCGTAAATCCAAGCTAGATATTTATTCCAAATTTTACCGAGGGTGGGTTGAATTATTTTCGGCATATCCATAAATAGATTTTCTGGCTGAGAATGAGAATGAGCCACTATTTTTATATTTAATGCCTTGGCTGCCTTAATAGCGACAATGGCGCCAGTCATTGGTAGAAGAATATGCACTACATTAATTTTTTCTTCTTGGAAAACTTTTTTTAATTCTTTAACTGTTGGAAAAGCTAAATTCCAGCCACCACTTTTAGGAACTGGAAGACTACGATAACGATAAGCTTTCACTCCGTCATGATGACTATGATCTTTGTGTTCTTGTGATCGTGCAGCGATAAAGATAACATGATGTCCGCGTTCCTTTAGTAATTTTGAAAAACGTAAAGTAGAAACAACTACCCCAGATTTGTTACTACCAATCGGGTCACAGATCATCGCAATACTTAATTTTTCTCTAGGATTTTTATTCACAAGGTTGTTTTATTAGTTCCGAATTTATATTTACGGATAATGAAAAATAATATTATAACGAAAACAATAACACTTACTCCGGCTGCATAATAATCCAAATATTTTCCTATTTGTTCATAAGCATGCCCAAACAATATTCCAATTGTTAACATGATTGCAGATTGAATAAGAGAAATCAGCGTGCAAGTTTTGAAGTATCTTTTATATGGTACATGTGATGCGCCAGCAGCCACGAGCCCAGTGAATCCTATTCCATGGACAAGCTTAGATGCAATGATAGCTTTTTTATGGTTCTCATTAAAATATGTTTTTGCTTTTTCTAATTTTTCATCAGTGATTCTAAAGTATTTTAAGAATCTTTTCCCTGAATATCCAATGTAATATATTATTCCATCCCCGACGGCATCGCCAATAACCAAGATCACATAAACCAAGAGAAGATTTAAAAGGTTAAGAGTTACCAAAAATCCGCAGATCACCGCGACTATTGGACCTTCGATAATAGAAAGGGGGATTAAAATGAGATATTTATATGTCAGTAATAATTGAATTACATTCATTAAGGACAATTATAGGGTATTTTAACGTTTTCTTTAGTATTGACAAACAGGTTCTTTTCTGTTATATTATATAAGGAAAAGTAAGGTGGAGTTTATAATTTTGCCTATAAAAACAAAATAAAAAAAGAGAAAAGGAGAAACAAATGAACAATTTGCATGGAAGTTATTACATTTTGACAGCGTTGCCGATTTGGGCAACAGCGCTAATTCTTTACATGGCTACGCAGGGAGTATTATTTATCCTTCGTGATAGGTACGAAGGGCTGTACTATAACACATCATATAGTGCAGTATTAGGTGACGGTGCATTGGTGGTCGTTGGATTGATGGCCGCCGAAATATTGCAACGTGGTGCGTCATTGCCCTGGTTCGTGCAGGGTTGGGATTACCACCAAGTTGCCGGTTCTTTGGGTGCATTGATTGGCATTATATGGTTGGCACATGATTGCCCTAAGCAATGGGGGGATCGCTATCACCATGCTTTTATTGCGCCCTTATTGTGTTATCTAGGGCTCACCCTTTTGCCGGTTATTTTTTGGAACGGCACTTGGATGGAAATAGCTGCGACAATCATACTCATTTTGTTGTGGGCAGTGTTGGTAGTCTATGATGCGAAAACCAATAGGCTCGATCAACGCAACTATCGTAAACTCGGGATGAGGGTAGATGCTGTTAGGGATTATGATAAATATCATTATTAACTCCCGAATTTATCGGACTGGTGCGACATTGATGCACCAGTCCACCAAAACCCTAACGAGCAAAATGAAAATTAGCTGTTGGGGTTTTCATTTTGCCTTTTTTGTAAAATTTTAGTGTGCGACGGTGAACGCTATGACCTTTCTGGCTCCAGCTTGTTTTAAAATTTTTCGCGCTTCATTTAAAGTTGCGCCAGTGGTGGTGATGTCATCTATCAAAATTATATTTCTCTTTTTTATTAACTCACTGTTTTTCACTGCAAATGAGCCAATTAGATTTTTCAATCTAACGTTTCTATTTTTAATGCGTGCTTGATGTTCAGTTTCTTTTATTTTGATTAAAATATTATTTTCTAAGCTGAAATTTATTTCTTTATTTCGTGCATTATCAATTTTTATTAATTCTTTACAAATCAATTCTGCTTGATTGTATCCCCGCTCACGATATCTCTTGGGTGAAAGGGGAATGGGGATTAAAATTGGCTTAACAAAATTTTCTAAGATACTTAATTCTGAAAGTTCTTCTAGAATTTTGTCATAAATAATTTCTGCAAAAATATTTGCCAATCTCTTTTTACCTTTGTATTTTAAAAGCCATAATGATTTTTTAATAGTTGGATGACGATAATCATATAGAGGGAAAATCCATTTAGCACTTTCACGTTCTGCTCCTGGTGCTTCTTTTAGGCAATCTAAACATAAATCCACTCCAGTCTTGCTACATAACATACATTTTACGGGGAAAACTATATCTAATATGGTGTTTAAAAATCTCATTTATGATACAATATTAACACAAATGGATAATCCATTAAAAAATATTATTTCAGATTTTAACAAATTTGTAGGTGGGTCTGGAGATTCAGCTATTGGTGTTGATATTGGTTCGAGTGCCATTAAAGTAGTTGAAATAAAAAAAAAGGGAAACAAAGCCGTCCTGGAAACTTATGGAGTGATAGCTCTTGGTCCTTATGCTGATCTCGAGGCTGGACGTGTCACCAATCTGCCTATTGAAAAAGTCGTTTTAGCTTTACAAGAAGTCTTCAAGCAATCTGATGTTACTAGTGATTCTCCGGCTTTTTCTATTCCCATTCAATCAAGTTTAATTTTTACCATTGAACTTCCACCTAAAATAAGTCCAGATCAAATAGCCGCTATCGTTCCCATCGAAGCTCGTAAATATATTCCAGTTCCAATCACCGAAGTGTCCATTGATTATTTCATTATACCGAAAAAGGAATCTTCTTTTGAGGAAATGAATACTGTAGATGTTCCAGTCAAAACAGAAGAAAAAACAAATATTTTAGTCGTCACGACCCAAAATGACGTAGTCTCCAAATATCGTTCGATTGTTTCAGGTTGTAAGCTCGCAACTTCCTTTTTTGAAATTGAAATTTTTTCTTCTATTCGGGCAAATTTTGAACACGAGCTTTCTCCAGTTTTATTAATTGATTTCGGGGCATCTTGTACCAAGCTTTCCATTGTTGAATTTGGCATGGTTCAGAGTTATCACACGATCGAAAGAGGAGGAGCTGATATATCTAGTTCTATTTCTAAATCTCTTTCCATTCCTTTCCCTGAAGCAGAAAAAATGAAAAAAGATTTCGGTCTTTTCGGGAATCCAATGGAAAAAAGTTTAGCGGATATTATTAAAGTGCACATAGATTATATTTTTTCTGAAACAAATAACGTCTTATTAGGATATGAAAAGAAAAACAATCGGACTATTAGCAAGGTGATATTTACCGGTGGAGGTTCTCTCTTGAAAGGGCTACAAGAAGTGGCTATAAGTAATTTTCAAGCGGAGGTAGAAATTGGCCATCCTTTTTCTAAGATTAGCGCTCCAGCATTTTTAGAAAAAGTTCTTTTGACGATTGGTCCTGAATTTGCGGTTGCCCTAGGTTTAGCATTGCGCAAATTACAATAAGTGCTAACTTTGATTATTTTTTATATTTGATTTAATAAATAATTATGGAATTTAAAAAAAATATTGGAAGTCAACAAGAGGTCAATGAGCAAGTTTATATTGATTGGGAAAAAGAATCCAAAAGAACAGACAGAAAACATTTACGCGACTTACTTCAACCAAACTCTTCAATTGACGAGGTAAGAAAGTTCACATCTGAACCTTTTGCATTAGACCCAGATGATGTAGGTACTATTTATGCAATTGGCCATAATCACAGACTTAGTCAAAAAGGAATTAAAAAAGGTTACCGGTACGATTATTCAGTAGAGTCACGCATTCAATTATCTTTCTTGACTCAAAAAACGAAAGATATTGGAATTAATCAAAAAGTAAGAGAATTATTTCAAAAATTTATTGAGCTTGATGAAAAACGAAATCTTTCAGATGATCCAACTGACTGGGATGTTTTTGATTCTCAAACTCAAGAAACTTTTACAGAATCAAAAGATGATTTATTTAAAAATTTAAAAGAAGTTGCCAAAAGAAATAAACAACTATCTAAATTGATTGGTATTTGTGAATGGACTTATCGGTATTTTGTCCTCATTAATGAAATAAAATTTATGGAGAAGAGTGTAAAAGAACGCTGGTCAGATAAAACTTATTGTAAAGATGATCCTTTTTTAGGTAGAGTACCTCAATATGAAGGTTCTATGGGTTCCGATAGTACGGGTAAACTTAAAGAAGGGTATGATAGGCAAGATTATCATTCATATTCAACTTCTCTTTTTATTATAGCCTCTCATTTAATTCCTTATTTGAAAGAGCCTAGGGATTAATTATAGTTGTTCCAATAATTGTGCAAAATTTTGATAATTATGATATATTATGTTTATGAACACACCGACAAAAGGCATATTTAGACATATCGTTTTTAAGGACGGTGATACATGGTACGCTGTTGCTTTAGAATTTAATATTATTGAATCAAGTGATGATCCTAAACTTGCTTTTTTTAACTTGCTTCAG
Source organism: uncultured bacterium (assembly GCA_903894955.1). GTDB lineage: Bacteria > Patescibacteriota > Minisyncoccia > Phycocordibacterales > UBA9973 > UBA9973. The sequence goes on along the minus strand of CAITSA010000028.1, from coordinate 45,402 downwards.
GCTGTTGATGGATACATACAATCAGCCAAAAAAATAAAAGGCTCACGATTTCAATCATTAAATCAAACTACTGACCCAGAATATGAAAAATTGTGGTCAATTCTTCATTCTCCAAAACCAATTAAGTCTCCTTATGTGGTGAATATGTATGGATTTTCAAAAGTGTAATGTCAAACAGATTATCAAACTGGACATTTAGAGACATAGAGTTATTTCTAAAAAGAAATGGATTTAAGCTTAATTACACAAATGCAAGTCATTACTATTATATAGGTTACAAAAAAGGAATTTTAAGAAATGTTTGCGTTCCTTTTCATGGTCAAAAATCAATTAAACCTAGAACTTTTAAAGGTATCATTCTTCAGTCGGGCATAGAGGCAAAAAAGTGGTTTAATGATTAGGTTAATTTTACAAACGTTGAAGTTATACACAATTTACCTCATTAAAATTTGTTTTATGATATAATTAAATACAATGGAACAAAATTTTCAAACGTCATTTATACCTAAAAAACCGATGCTCAGAGAAGAGAGTATTGCTTATGCGCGTCCCGTTAATTTTTTTCTGATTATCTCTATTTTTGCTTTAGTCACGATATTGGTCGCCACTGGTGGACTTTATTTTTATAAAGGAATGTTAGTAAAAAAGATTGCCAGCTTGGACAATACCTTAAGTTTAGCTAAAAATCGTTTTGAGCCTTCAAAAATAGCTGAACTTCAAACATTAGACAAGCGTTTGAGTGCCTCCAGTGAAATTTTATCTAAGCACACTACCATCATTCCAATTTTTAAGGCGCTTGAACAAATTACTATGAAAAGTGTTCGTTTTACTAAATTCAGTTATGATTTAGGAACCGATAAAGACAATAAGACTGTAGTAAACATAAAAATGTCTGGAGTGGCGATTGGCTATCGTTCGATTGCATTGCAATCTGATTTGTTTGCTAAAAATAAAAATTTAATTGATCCTGTTTTTTCAAATTTAGTGCTGGACAATAGTGGTAACGTGCTTTTTGATTTAGATTTTTTAGTTGATCCAAGTTTTATTAATTATAAGCAAACGTTGATGGCTCAAAGTTAAATTTATGATGAGATTTTTAATGCCAACTTTTTTAATAGTCATAGCTATCACTTTCTTTTTTCTATTCACTAATCCCATCTACAATGATATTTCAGCGTTGAATTCAGAGGTGACGTCATACAGTAGCGCACTTGATAATTCTAAAATGTTTGAAAATGAACGGGATAAATTAACCGCTAAATACAATGCAATTAATCCTGATAATTTAACAAAATTACAGAAACTTTTACCGGAGAATGTTGATAACGTTCGTTTGATTTTAGAGATAGGGCAAATAGCCTTACCTTATGGAATGGTTTTAAAAGATGTAAAATATAACGTAACGCAAGCAGATACCAATAATGCGACTACCACTGGACCAGTTGTTCAAGGTGGTTCGGTTGCGACATCTAAAGATTATGGGGTTTTTGATTTGGAATTTTCTACGTCAGGGACTTATGATAATTTTATTAATTTTACCAAAGACCTAGAAAGTAATCTTAGAATTGTAGATATTTCCTCAATTGAATTTTCTTCTAATCCGGTCAGCGCTGACAATACTTCCAAAGCCAATTCTTCCGAAGTTTATAAATATGATTTTAAAATTAAAACTTATTGGTTAAAAAATTAATATGCCTAAAATTAAAAACATCATTATATTTACAGTAATAGCTATAGCTTTTGTTTTAATTTATATTTATTTTATAAAACAATCTCCACCAGAGGCTAATTTAGTATCATCTGGAACAAGTGCTACTTTACCCAACATCGATGGTTCCTCTAACAATGAAGCAAATACGACCAATACAGATTCCTTAGGTACAAAAGATTTCCTCACTCTCTTTTCTAATATTAAAAATATAAAATTAGATGATGCTATTTTCTCTGATTCAGCTTTTAATAGTTTGCACGATTCTAGTATCGTCCTTATTCCAGATGGCACTGAAGGTAGACCAAATCCATTTGCTCAATTTGGCAATGACGCTATTTTGCCTACTATTACCATCACCACCACCACTACTCCTACTACTACCATACAACCTACTACGCCCGCTCCTTCTACTCCAACCAAACCATAAAGATAATCCCGCTAGAATTCACTGTGGCAGTTTTGATAAAAAATATGTATATAAAAAATATGAAATTTAATAATATAACAAGGCATGGTTACGGTAGACTGACCGTGACCGGCTTCTAACGGGATGAGTTTTTTAGAAGAATTATCTAAAAAAGGCTTAATCAATGAAAGCCAAATAGGCGAAATCAAGAGTCGTGCCCAAAAAGAACACGACGGAGATGTGGAGCAGACACTTATTGAATTTGGTATTCCAGAAAACAAAATTCTTGAAACCAAAGGAGAATATTTAGGCATACCGATAAAAAGTATAAATTCTGAAGGAATGTCTTTTGACGTCTTGAAATATATTTCAGAAGATTCGGCTACTCACTATCACTTTGTACCAATTAAATTACAAGATGGAATATTGGAAGTAGGGGTGCTGGATCCAGAAAATATTCAAGCGATGGACGCCTTACAATTTATCTCTACCAAAATTGGTGTTCCTTTTAAAATTTTTCTAATTTCTAAAAGTGATTATGAAGGTGTGATGGACAGTTATAAAGGTCTAGGGAGTCAAGTAGAAAAGGCTTTGGATGAATTAAATCAAGAAGAAACAGCTGGGGTCAAAAGTGCCAATGAGGAAAATCTAAACAAAGAAATTAAAAACATAAAAGCAGGCGCTGAAGCAAAGATTGTAGAAGATGCACCAGTGATAAAAATTGTGGCAGTTATTTTACGCAATGCCATAGAGGGAAATGCTTCCGATATCCATATTGAATATACAGGTGAAAAAGTTAAAGTGCGTTTTCGAGTCGATGGAATACTCCATACTACGATAATATTGCCACCGAATGTTTATAGCGGAATTGTTGCCCGCATAAAAATTCTTTCCAAATTAAGATTGGACGAGAAACGCAAACCTCAAGACGGATCTTTCAGCACAAACATTGATGGTCATAAAATTGATTTTCGTGTTTCCACTATGCCAGCCTATTATGGTGAAAAAGTTGTGATGCGTATTTTAGATTCTGAAAAAGGAGTGAAGCCCCTAGATCAATTAGGTCTATCAGAAACCAATTTAAAGATAATAAAAGAATCAATCGAGAAACCATACGGGCTTATTTTAATTACTGGTCCGACTGGGTCTGGAAAATCAACCACTCTCTATTCAATGATGAACGCGCTCGATAAAGAAAAAAGTAATATTGTCTCCTTGGAAGATCCAGTGGAGTACCATATGCCAGACATTAATCAGTCGCAAATGATGCCGGAGATTGGTTATACATTTGCTTCAGGGCTTCGTTCAATTCTTCGTCAAGATCCAGACATTATTATGGTCGGAGAGATTCGTGATAAAGAAACAGCCCAACTTGCCATTCAGGCGGCTCTCACGGGACATTTAGTGCTCTCAACTCTCCATACGAATAATGCCATTGGGGCAGTTCCTCGTTTAGTTGATATGGGAGTGGACCCGTATTTAATTGCACCGACTTTGATTGTTTCGATTGCTCAACGTTTGGCTCGAATGACTTATCCAACTTCACGTAAAGAAATGCCTATCAGCGAAAGCGTTAAAAAGCAAATAGAAGATCAGCTGAAAGATTTACCAGACGAATTCAAGCCAAACATTGGAGACAAGATGTACGATACTGTGCCATCTGCTGAATGTCCTTCTGGTACCCGTGGACGTATTGCTATTTTTGAAATGTTTAAAATTGACAAGGAAATGCAGGCAGTAATTTTAAAAAATCCTACCGAGGCAGCTATTTATAAATTGGCTCGCAGTAAAGGAATGCTGATGATGAGAGAAGATGCAATGTTCAAATCTCTTCAAGGTATAATTCCTTTCACGGAAGTGTATAATTTTAGCAATGATAATGAATAGAGTTGCAAAACATTTTATGGTATAATAAAAACGTTGAAAACGGGATATGGTGGTTGAATATTAATAGTTAATATAAATTCTAACGAGATGGAAGGTGAAAAAAGAAAAATTTTAATAGTGGATGACGATAGTTTCCTTTTGGATATGTATGCGCTTAAATTTAGCCAGAATAATTTTGAAGTGTATACAGCCACAAATGGTCTTCATGCTTTAGAAAAACTTAAAGATGGGTTATCTCCGGATATTCTTTTGATTGATATAATTATGCCGGAGATGGATGGTTTTGAAGTGTTAACAAAAATAAATGAACAAAAATTATGTCCAAATTGTGTAAAAATAATTTTGTCCAATAAAAACGAACAAAAGGATATTGATGAAGGTAATCGATTGGGTGTGTCAGGTTATATAGCGAAAGCTAATTTTACCCCAGCAGAAGTTATTGATGAGGTAATAAAAATTTTAGAAAAAAACCATGGATTATAAAAAAGAACTTGAAAATCTTATCTTAAATGTTATTAATGAAAATGGTTCAGATTTACATTTAGGCGCTCTCCGCAAGCCAGCTATTCGGGTAGCTGGAGAGCTTATTTTTCTTGCTAAGTATCCAGTTTTAACTCAGGAAGATTTGTGGGGATTTTTGGGTGAAATATTAGATAAAACAAAGATTGATAGATTTAAGGAAAGTCAAGAAGCAGATTTTTCCTATGATTTTCATGGAGAAGCGCGACTTCGTGGTAATGCTTTTTTTCAAAAAGGTTTGGTTAATATGGTTTTTCGATTAGTGCCCAAGGTTCAAACATTAGAGCAATTACATTTACCTCCTATCTTGGCTGATCTAGCTCGTAAAAAACAAGGTTTTTTTCTAGTGGTGGGTCCTGTTGGGCAAGGTAAATCAACCACCTTATCAGCTATGATTGATTTAATAAACAGTGAACAGACTCGTCATATAATAACTATTGAGGATCCGATTGAACATGTTTACGTAGCTAATAAATCCATCATTAATCAGCGTGAAGTCGGTATTGATACTCAAGATTTTCACGTAGCTCTTAAAGAAGTTTTTCGCGAAGATGTGAATGTTATTATGGTTGGGGAGATGCGCACACCAGAAACTATTGCGACTGCTGTAACGGCAGCCGAGACTGGGCACCTTGTTCTTTCAACTCTTCATACTAATAATGCTTCTCAAACCATAGATAGAATCATTGATTCTTTTCCAGGGAATCAACAAGACCAAATTCGCGCCCAGCTTTCATCTTCTTTGCTTGGTATTTTTTCCCAAAGACTTGTTCCTAGGATTGTGGGTGGACTTATTCCAGCCTATGAACTTCTTTTAAATAATAATGCGGTGGCTAATTTAATTCGTGAAAAACGTACCCACGAGATAGATGTGGTGATTGAAACTGGCACAGAATCTGGGATGATTGACTTAAACCATTCATTGATGGAGCTTGTGCGGACTGGAGAAATTTCTATTGAGAACGCTTATGAATACTCACTTAATCCAAAAGGCTTAGAGCGTCTTATTTAATTATGTTATTTAAATATAAAGCGATAAATGATACTGGTGTAAACAAAGAAGGAGAAATTGATGCACCCAGTCGAGATATAGCAATCAGTGGACTTCAGCGACGAGGTCTGGTTGTTATTTCTATTAAAGAAGAAGGAGACAATAAATCATTTTTAAAAATTTCTTTTTTTGAAAGAGTCAAGACGAAAGACGTGGTGATTCTTTCTCGCCAAATTGCAACTTTGTTTGAGGCGCAAGTTTCCGCCTTGAAAGCTTTTACTATGCTAGCTACTAATACCGAAAACAAACTTCTAGGGCGCAAACTTGCTCAAGTGAGTGATGATCTTCAAGCCGGAGTTTCTATTTCAGGCGCTCTCTCTCATCATCCAGATGTATTTTCAGATTTTTATGTCAATATGGTAAAGGTGGGCGAAGAGACAGGGAAACTTAATCAAACTTTCTTACATTTGGCAGATTATTTGGATCGCCAATACTCTATTACTTCTAAAACTAAAAATGCGCTTATTTATCCGGCTTTTGTTATTGTTACTTTCTTTGTGGTGATGACTTTGATGTTTGTGGTTGTTATTCCAAAGCTTGCAGCCATTATTTTAGATTCTGGTCAAGAAACACCATTTTTTACTCAAATAGTGATTGGAATTTCAAATTTATTTATTAACTACGGTTTTTTTGTTTTGATTTTCTTAGTGCTTTTAGGAATTTGGGTTTGGAGATTGTCCACTACCGCTAAAGGAAAAGTGTATCTTGATGGTTTGAAACTCTCTGTCCCAGCTGTTGGTAATTTATATAAAAAGCTTTATCTTTCTAGAATGACAGACAACTTAAGTACGATGCTTAGCTCTGGAGTTCCTATTATTCGAGCGATAGATATTACTGGACAAGTCGTGGGGTCTTTGTCATATAAAGAAATATTGACAGATGTGGCTGATGGAGTAAAGTCTGGGTTGTCTCTCTCGGCGGCATTTGGAAAACATAGTGGCCAAATACCTGGCATTTTAGTGCAGATGATACAAGTAGGAGAAGAAACCGGCGCTCTGGGAACTATTTTAAAAACCTTAGCTGATTTTTACAGGCGTGAAGTGGATGACGCCGTTGATACATTGGTTGGGCTGATAGAGCCTATTATGATTGTGGTTTTAGGGTTAGGGGTAGGCATCTTGCTCGTTTCTGTATTGATGCCAATTTATAATATGGCAGGGAGCATTAGTTAGGTTCTAGTTGCTAGTGAGCTAGTAAAATGCGAATTTCTAGAACCTAGAACCTAGAACCTAGAACCTAATTCTGTCCTGTGGATAACTTAATTGCATATATATTATTATTCCTATGATATAATAAACGTATTAGAAATTAAGTCGAATCAGCCTCGTCGGCTGACTCGCCGAAGAGGCGAGATTATTATTAGGTAAAATTATAAATTATGAAGAATCTAAAGAAAGGTTTTACATTAATCGAATTGTTGGTAGTCGTGGCCATCATTGGTATTTTAGCTTCAGTTGTTTTGGCGTCATTGAATACTGCGCGCTCAAAAGGTTCTGATGCAGCTATTAAGGCAAACTTAGCAAATATGCGTGCCCAAGCCGCAATTTATTATGATAACAATAATAAATACAGTGCTGCTGCCGTCACTTGTACTGTTACTAGCGCTAACCCTTCTGTTTTCACTGGTTGTACTGATTTGTTTGCTGATGCAACAATGAAAGCTGGTTTGTCAGCCGCAGCTCAATCTTCAAGCAATACAGTTACAGCCACTACTTCATCCGATGGTAGTGCTTATGGTATTGAAGCAGTATTAAAAACTCTTAATACTACAGGTTGGTGTGTTGATTCGGGTGGTAAATCAGAACAAGTAACTGGTCTTACTGCTAATACTGCTAATGCCGTAACAGCTTGTCCGTAATCTCTTAGTCATGTTTTATACAAAAACCACCCTAAAAGGGTGGTTTTTGTATTTGAAAGGTTATATAATATGTTATATAAAAAGATCTTGTTATTATTAATAAATTTTTCTAAAAATGAATTTTAAAAAAGGGCTTACTACAAAATATTCAAAAAGTTCCACCTCCGCTTGCCGAAGGCGAAACGGGTTTACATTGCTTGAACTTTTGGTTGTGGTTGCGATAATTGGTCTTTTGGCAACAGTTGTGATGGTATCGTTAGACTCTGCAAGGGGAAAAGGTGGCGATGCCGGGGTAAAAGCAAATTTGGCCAGTGTTCGAAATGAAGCTGAATTACAGTATAGCTTACTTGGATGTTATGCTAATAGTGGTTCATGTACTGCTACTGTTCCTTCAGCGTTTACTGTGGCCACTTGTCCAGCAGCTTCAGCAGCAGTGCAGATTTTCAGAGAAACAAACATTGCTTCACAAATTGCTGCAGCTAAAAGCTCGGGGGGAGGTTTAACTTCGTGTATTTCAACTGCCGGTGGTAAAGGTTGGGCCACCGCAGTTCAATTAAAGTCTGATAAGACCAAAGCATGGTGTGTAGATTTTACAGGTGTGGCAAAAGAAATTAGTGATGTAAACGCTTATACTCAAGCTACATTAAATGCTGATCTTTTAGGTTCTGTTTGTGGTTCTTAAAAAGTTTTATGATTACTATTCTCACAACAATTTTCTTCATCCTTGGCCTAATTATTGGAAGCTTTTTAAATGTCATCATTCTTCGTTTAAATACTCAGAAATCTTTCGGCGGAAGAAGTGGATGTATGTCTTGTCAAAATAAACTTACTTGGCTAGAACTTATACCCGTTTTTAGTTTCTTAGGATTGAGGGGAAGATGTAAAAATTGTAAAACTAAAATATCGCTTCAGTATCCACTGGTAGAACTTATCACTGGCTTTATTTTTGCTCTTTTGTTTTTAAAATTTCAGGACCTATTCTTCGTGAATACACTTTCTTTTACTTTCACTTATGCTTATTATGCTGTTGTTTTCTCTCTTTTTGTCGTAATTGCAGTTTATGATTTAAAACACAAAATAATTCCTGATATTCTTTCTTTAGTTCTAGGTATCTTAACTTTGGCTGGTTTATTCTTTTTGCAGATTGATGGTCTGCTTCCTGCCAGCGCAGGCTGGGCGCAGGCAGGTTATTTGAGTTTTTCTCCACATTTGCCTACTCTTTTGGGATTTTTTATAGGTCCAATCATGGCTTTCCCTTTTGCTTTTTTTTGGTTGATATCTGCTGGAAAATGGATGGGGTTAGGGGACGCAAAACTTGCAATTAGCTTAGGGTGGTTGCTTGGTTTTCCTTTTGCCCTCTATGGGTTGGTCTTTGCCTTTTGGATTGGGGCTCTCGTTGGCCTTTCTTTGATTATTTTTTCCCGCCTAGGAAGTGCTTCGCTGTCTAATAAAAAATATGGGATGAAAAGCGAAATTCCTTTTGCTCCATATTTGGTTTTAGGTACATCATTAGTATTTCTTTTTGGCTTAGGTCTTTTTTAGGGATGATCCCATTAGAGGTCATATAGTTTATAATTGGAAATAATAATAAATAATAACTTGATGATAAATTTCTTACTTAAAAATATTATAAAACGTCCCGTTAAAGGCAGAAGGTCACTGCGAGCCCTCGTGGCCTTTAACGGGACTACCTCTAACGGGATGACTTACGTAGAGCTTATCGTTGTTCTGAGTATTTTTGCTGTTTTGTCCTCTGTGGCTATTTTTAATTATGGAAGTTTTCAAGCTAAGGTTGATATTAAAAATTTAGCTAATGATATTGCGTTGAAATTCGTTCAAGCGCAAAGATCATCTTTAAATGGTCTATGGAATTCTTCTGCTGCTGTAGATTGGAAACCATCTTATGGAGTTTTGTTTGATACGACTACACCGGCTTCTCAAAAACAATTTATTTATTTTGCTGATTTAAATAGTAATGGTGCTTATGACATCAGTAGTAGTGAGTTGTTGAACACTATAAATATTACTAAAAATAATTACATATCTAAGATTGAAAAATGTAGCAATACTGCTTGTACTTTACCTTTTCCATCTGTAACGATTACCTCTATTGCTACAACCTTTAGACGGCCGGATTCAGGAGCTCAATTTTTAAGTAGTCCACTATCATCTTTACCCTTTACTGGTTCTGATTATGTTAGAATAACTATTATGTCACCTAAAGGATTAACAGCTTTTGTAAAATTATATCCTTCCGGTAGAGTGCAGATTAATTAATCCCGTTAGAGATCGTACAGTTTGTAATTGGAAATATTAATGTAATAATAAGTTTATGTTAAAAGTTTTACTTAAATTAATATCACTACGGAAATGCAAAGCATTTCCTATCTCTAACGGGATAAAAAAATTCACTACCGGGTACACTCTCATCGAGACAATGATTGCCGTTGCGCTTTTTATAATTATCATCACAACGGGCATTGGAACATTATTGAATGCCAATTTACTCCAAAAAAAATCACAAGACATGCGTTCCATTCTAGATAACTTAAATTTTACTATGGAAGATATGTCTAGAAATTTAAGGACAGGATATGATTATCGTTGTATATTTTCAGGTGATACAGATCTTATTACCACTACTCCTCGTAGTTGCAATATAAATACCATTCCTACTAAAGGAGGAGGAATTTCTTTTAAATCCTCTCTTACTGGTCAGTGGGTTTATTACATAGGTATCAATCCGAATGATTCCAGTAAAAATAGTATTTTTAAAATAGTTAACGGAGTGACAGTTCAACTAACCCCCGATGAAATAAATATTGATGCAGCAAATTCCAGTTTTACAGTAAAAGGTGCTGAGGCACCTAATCCTGATGGATCAGGAGACCACCAACAACCTTTTGTTACGATTAAATTAGTTGGGACAATAAATTTAAACAATATTACTTCTCCATCTCCTTTTTCTTTACAAACTTCCGTGTCTCAAAGACAAATAGATATATAAGTAGTTATAAAGTTGAAAGTTCATAAAGTTATAAAGAAATGAAATTATTTTTTAAAAAAAACAATCAAATCTGCCCACAATGCTTAAAGCATAGCTTTTACAGGCGGGCATTCACCTTAGTAGAAACGCTTGTAGCTATTTCAATTTTTACTATGTCTATTTTGGGCATGATATCAATTTTAGCGTCTGGTGTTTCTGATATTAGTTATGCTAAACAGAAAATAGTAGCTTCATATTTAGCCCAGGAGGGGATTGAGTGTGTGAGAAATATTCGTGATAATTATATTTTATATACAGATACAATCCCAGCCCAGAATTGGAGTAATTTCGTGACTCTTTCCATAGATGATAGTTCTTGTCCTAATCATGATTCTACTTTTACTCGTACAATTACAAAGACAAAAATTAGTGATGATGAAGTAACTATTACCTCAAAAGTCAATTGGGTTCAGGGTTCTGGTACTTATAGTATTTCTTTTTCAGAAGATTTATTTAATTTAGAAATTTAGAATATGGTATGTAGTAGAGTGAAGTTCATTACCCTACAAGTAACATGATTACAAAAATTACGAAAAAACTTAATATTTTAAAAAGGGGACTTGTCCCGTACGAAGCCGAAGGCTTTCGTTCTGGGTTTCCCGGTAGTGAGACTTGGCGAAGCGTAAAGCACGTTTTAACTAGAGTTAAAACATCGCCAAGCTCTACTACCGGGTTTGTAATACTTTTTGCAGTCACACTTTCAGCGATTATTTTATCCATTACTTTAGGCATAGCTAATATTGCCTTAAACGAAATTAAATTTGGTACTTCTGCCAAGGATACCAATGAAGCTTTCTTTGCCGCTGACACAGGCAGGGAATGCGCACTTTTTAATGATAAATCAACTAGTACTATTTTTGTGTCTCCTCCTACTGGATCTATGCAATGTCTTGGTCGTGATATCCCAGTTGACAATTCAGATCCAATTTGGATGTTTAATCTGTCAGGTTTGGGTTCTCAGGGACACGGTTGTGCAAAAATAAAAGTGGATAAAACATTATTAACATCAACCATTATTACCTCCAATGGATATAATAATGGAGGAGACACACTTGATGCTTGTAATCCGACGGCTAATAGTGTGGCGCGAGAGATAAAGCAAACTTACTAATTTGGGATGCAAAAGTTTGATAACAATAAAAAACCTCAACAGAGAATACAGAAATTGCGTGCGGAAATCGCACGATTAAGGGATGCTTATCATACAGAAAATGCACCTAATGTGACTGATGATGTCTATGATTCTTTGTCGCGGGAGCTCAAAGAGCTCTTGAAAAAATATCCAGAACTTGAAGATATTAATTCTGATGAAAATAGAGTCGCAGGGAAACCACTTGATAAGTTCGAGAAAGTAAAACATAGCATTCGTATGCTTTCTTTAAATGATGTTTTTTCAGATGAAGAACTTTATGATTGGGAAAATAGAATTAAGAAACTCCTGCCTCCCGAAATTTCTCAAGGACGGTCCTTAAGAGAGTTTCCCCAAGGACCGTCCTTTAATTATTTCTGTGAAGTTAAATTTGATGGGCTGGCAGTGTCACTTATTTATGAAAATGGGAAATTTGTGCGGGGTGCCACTCGAGGGGATGGATTGATTGGTGAAGATATAACCCAAAACCTTAAAACTATAAAATCAATTCCACTTATCCTACCAAAACCATTTCCAGAATTTATAGAAGTTCGAGGCGAGGCTGTAATGTCTAAGAAGACGCTTGAGAAATTGAATAAAAAGATACTTGAAGGGAAAGGTTCCCTGCCTGCCCTGCCTACCGGACAGGCAGGCGGCAGGCAGGCTTTTGCCAACACTAGAAATGCTGCGGCTGGAAGTCTTCGTCAGCTTGATCCTAAATTGTCTGCGGAAAGACATTTAGATTTTTTTGCTTATGATATAGCGGAGATAAAATTTTACACAAAAGAAGTAGTGAAATTTCCTTCGCGAGGGTCCCACTTTGTTCCCCTTAATGCGCCCAAAGAAGGGCGCAGTGAAGAAAATTTCACTACTTCTTTTGTGTTAGAAAATCATTCAGATAAACATAAATATTTAAAAAATTTAGGTTTTCAAGTAGATCCAAACGATGCTATTTGTAAAAATTTAAATGAAGTTATAAGTTTCATAAAAAAATTCGAGACTATAAGACCCAATTTTCTTTACGGTACAGATGGTGTTGTGATATCGGTGAATGATTTAAGATTACAGGAAATCTTAGGTGTGGTTGGTAAGGCGCCACGATATATGGCTGCTTTTAAATATCCAGCTGAAAAAGCGACGACGATAGTGAAAGACATAAAAATTAATGTTGGGCGTACTGGAGTTTTAACCCCACTTGCAATTTTTGAGCCGACGCTAGTGGCAGGGTCTAAGGTTTCCAAAGCGACCCTTCATAATATGGACCAAATAGAGCGCTTAGATTTGCGTATAGGGGACACTGTGGTGATAGAAAAAGCGGGGGATGTAATTCCAAAAGTGGTGGAAGTGTTAACTCGGATGCGTACCGGTAAAGAAAAAAAATTCAAAATGCCCCAGACTTGTCCGGCTTGCGGAGGAAAAGTGAAGAAGAAAATTTTATCAGAAGTATCTTCTGTTGCTTTTTATTGCGTGAATCCAAAATGTCCTGCGAAGGATGAGAGATACTTAGAGCATTTTGTTTCTGTTTTTGAAATTTATGAATTAGGTCCTAAAATTTTAAGAAGATTCAAAGATGAAGGATTGATAACTGATGCAGCTGATATTTTTACGCTTACTAAGGAAGACATTGCTCCCTTAGAACGCTTTGGAGAAAAATCAGCAGAAAATATAATAAACGAGATAAATAAAAAAAAGAAAATACCACTTTCAAAATTTCTGTGGACACTAGGAATATTACATGTAGGGGAGGAGACGGCACGAGACCTAGCTACACATTTTGGTACTTTGGAAAATTTACTAATTTCTACACAACAAGATCTTGCAGAAATAGATAGTATAGAAAATATTGGCCCAGCGGTGTCGAAAAGTGTTAGTAATTTTTTTAATGATAAGAATAATTTAAATTTTATAAAAAAATTGCAACAAAATGGGGTAGTGGTGGAAAAAGCACTAAAAATAAAAGTAGGCAAGTTCGTTGGACTTAATTTTGTTTTAACTGGGACGCTTTCTACTATGTCTCGTGAAATAGCTAAAGAGCGTATCCTTGCCTTAGGTGGAAAAGTAGTTGGTTCGGTGTCAAAAAACACTTCTTATGTTGTGGTTGGCACTGATCCGGGTTCCAAGCTTAAAAATGCCAAAAAATTAGGGGTAAAAGTGCTAAACGAAGCTGATTTTTTAAAGCTTTTATAGCATTTTGCTTGACTTTTCTATAGTTTGTGTGATATAATACACATGAAGAGGATTTGGGGATTTCCCCTAATAAAAGGGGTTTATCCCCTCAATGGTTGTTCTACAAAAAAAGGAGATATGTTATGAAAAAAAGAATTTTCTTTGTTCTGGCATTATTTTTTTTGATTTGTGTTATTGAGCAATTTGACACTCTGTCTCAGGGGGTCATATTGTTGGAATGGGGTCTGGTTTGGATGGCATTTATTGTTGCTTTTAAATTGGACGAACTATTTGTCCAGCTTTTTGGTAAGTTGGGTGAAAATTTAAAACATCGTCGAGCTAAAAGAGCTTGGCGAAACAGGGAACTAGTTAATATAGTTCCCATTTGGAAAGGAAAAGGGGGTTGAAATTTAACCTCCAATAATCGAAATCTCTAGGGCCCGGCATTTGTCAAAAGCAAATGTTCGGGCTCTTACTCATTTAGGCTCATTTTTGATTGCTTTGCTCAAGAAAATCAATCATGTTACCCTGTAGTGAATTTTGGCAAAGCACAAAGTGCGTAAATTTTAAAAAAAATTTACATTGCCAAAATCTACTACGGGGTGTTATTATATCTTTATGGCAATTACTTCTTGGGCTTTAAGGCGACAAATTTTTTATGTAGCGGTTCTCATTTTATTTTTTTCTATTTTTGGATTTTTAATATTTTATCCTAAATTTAACAAGGCACCGACTTGCTCGGATGGTGTACAAAACGGTACAGAAACAGGTATAGATTGTGGAGGATCATGTTTAAATGCTTGCTTGGATCAGATGGATGCGATTTCTATTCTCTGGTCACGTCCTTTTAAGGTTATACCTGGACGTTATAATGCCGTGGCTTATTTAGTTAATCACAATAAAAACGCTGTAATTGAAAATATAAATTATAGATTTACTTTTCGTGATGCGAACCATGTCTATATCGGCAAACGTGATGGTAGCACCTTTGTTCCTCCGGGAGGTAATTTTGCTGTTTTTGAGCCAGGAATAGATGTTGGGAATTCTATTCCTGTTTATGCAGATTTTGAATTTACAGACAAAATACCACAATGGCAGCAAGTGTCGCAAGAGAAAATTAATCAGTTAAAAGTTTTGGTTTCCAATATACAACTCTCAGGAGAGACGACCTCTCCCAAGCTTTCTGCTTCTATAAAAAATAATTCACTTTTTACTATCCCAAATGTAAACATAGTTGGGATTTTATATGACGGAGAAGGAAATGCTATTTCTACTAGTCGTACCTTCTTGGATCAACTTGATCCATTACAAGATACTGATATTAATTTCACTTGGCCAGAGCCATTATCAGGCAAGGTGGTCGCCAAAGAAATAATTCCGATCTATGATATTTCATCTGTTAGATTGCAATAATTCATATGGCGGAAAAAGCTTTTAAAAGAATAGATTGGATGTTGGTTGCTTTTATTATTCCAATCATCGCGGCTGGTCTCGTGACGATGAAGTCTTTTACTCCGCTTGAAAATGCAGGTGATTTTTTCAATAAGCAAATTATCTGGGTTTTAATTTCTTTCATTGTTTTTTTCATTTTTTCTTTTATTGATTTTCGTTTTTTAAAACGCACCAATGTATTGGTATTTTTGTTTCTTTTTGTGTCCTTCATTCTGTTGATACTTATTGTTTTAGGGCACGTCATGCATGGAGCCAAGAGTTGGTTGGATTTTGGTTTTTTCTTTTTTCAGCCAGTTGATGTAATGAAATTGGTATTAGTGCTTGTTTTAGCCAAGTATTTTTCTCGTCGACATGTGGAAATCAGAGATTTTAAACATATTTTTATTTCTGGACTTTATGCTTTGGTGCCCTTAATTTTAGTTTTACTTCAGCCGGATTTTGGCTCAGCGATGATTATATTTTTAATTTGGCTCGCGATGGTGTTCGTTTCTGGAATTTCTAAGGTTCATTTGTTGGCTGTGTTTGCGACGGGTCTTTTAATTTTTGTCACCCTTTGGTTTTTTGTTTTCGCCCCATATCAAAAAGCTCGTATTTATAATTTTATAAATCCTTTGACCGATATTCATAAAACTGGGTACAATGTATTTCAGTCAACCATTGCTGTAGGTTCTGGACAAGTGACAGGCAAGGGTTTGGGTTTTGGAACACAGTCAAGATTGAAATTTTTACCAGTTCCTCAGTCTGATTTTATTTTTGCTGCTTATGCTGAAGAATGGGGTTTCATTGGCTCATCTTTGATTTTACTTTTCTATGTTCTTGTTATTGGCAGAATTCTTTATTTTGCCTCTTTAGGAGCCTCTAATTTTGAAATACTTTTTGGAATGGGTATTGCCATTTTTTTCATGAGTCATATCTTCGTCAATATAGGTATGAATTTAGGGCTCTTGCCGGTCACCGGTATTCCTCTCCCATTTATGAGTTATGGTGGTTCACATTTATTAACCGAATTTGCCGGATTGGGTATTTTAATGGGGATGCGCAAATATTCTAGGTCTGTTCATCCGGACGATATGAAGAATGAATTTTTAGGTGTATAGTAAGTTTTTGAAATATTTAATTTATGAAAATAATTGATGGGAAAAAAATACGAGACGAAATTTTAGCCAAAGTGAAAGAAGAAGTAGCTACACTTTCTTTTAATCCGATTTTTTGTGATGTGTTGGTAGGGGAGGATCCTGTCTCAGCCCAGTATGTAAGAATGAAAGCACGTATGTCAGAGTCAGTGGGTATCAAATTCCAAAGTGCTTCTTTTCCCTCGGGTATTACCACTGAAGATTTAGTTAAAGAAATAAAGATTTTAAATAAAGTAGAAAATATGTGCGGAATTATTGTTCAACTTCCATTGCCTGCATCGCTAGACCAAAGGCGTATATTAGATGCCATAGATTCGAAGCTTGATGTGGATTGTCTCGGAAATATCGCGAGTGAAAAGTTTTACAATGCCTGCCTGCCCGGCCTGCCTGCCGGTAGGCAAGGTAGGCAGGGAGATTTTACTATTACTTTCCCTACAGCTCTGGCTTGTATGCATTTACTTGATTCCTTGAATTTAGACTTGAAAGATAAAAAAATAATAATAATTGGCAAGGGTGAACTCGTGGGTCGTCCAGTTAGGAAATTACTCAATGCGAGAAATTTAGAAACATTTGTCATAGATAGAAAAACAGAAGAAGCTGAAAGAATAAAAAGATTAAAAGAGGCTGATGTTATTATTTCTGCTACTGGGAAAGGGAAGTTGATAAAAGGTAATATGGTAAAAGAAGGTGCAATCTTAATTGACGCAGGAACTTCTGAGTCCGGCGCTGGTATTGTAGGAGATATTGATTTAGATTCCGTTTCGGAAGTGGCAGGTTATGTATCGCCTGTGCCCGGAGGCGTGGGGCCAGTCACTGTTGCGATGCTTCTTAGTAATGTATTAATCGTAGCGAAGAATATAAAATGAACAACTCAATCTTTTTCTTTTTTTATAGTTTAGCCCATCAGTCAAAAATTTTTGATAGTTTGATAATTTTTTTAGCTGTTTATTTTATATATATAGCAATTATATCAGCTGGAATTTTTCTACTTTTTAATTATAAAGTTCTTCCATCTCGAAATCCGATTAAAGAATTTCGAAACGGATGGAAGGATTTTGTTCCAGCAAGTTTGTCTGTGATTGTTGCGTGGTTTTTTAATAAATTTATAGCCAAAATTATATTTCATGTGCTTCGGCCGTTCGTTGTTTTCTCGCAAGTGCGTCCGCTTTTTCCGGAGACTGGATTTGCTTTTCCATCTGGACATTCAGCTGTTGCTTCGGCTTTAGCTTTTGCGCTATTTTATACCAATAAAAAAATTGGCTATGTCTTCATGTTTTTCGCATTGCTTATTGGTGTTTCTCGTGTTGTTTCCGGAGTGCATTTCCCAGCGGACATTTTAGCTGGTTTTATAGAAGGTTTCATTATTGCTTACACAGCTCATTACTTTACTAATTTTTTTAGTAAACTTAAATGATTCTTTCATTTTTAGAAAGCTTAGGATTTTTGGGGATTTTTTTTGTCGTCTTTGCTGAGTCAGGGCTCTTTTTTGGTTTCTTTTTCCCCGGTGATTCTCTTTTATTTAGTGCTGGACTTTTAGCCTCGGCTGGATATTTTAATATATTTTATTTGTTTATTGGATCATTCATTTGTGCAGTTTTAGGAGATAATGTTGGATATTGGACAGGTAAAAAACTAGGTCCAAGAATTTTTTCTAAACCAAACTCATTTTTCTTTAACAAAAACAATCTTGATAGAACTGCTAAATTTTATGAACGATATGGCAAGAAAACAATAGTATTAGCACGCTTTGTGCCCATTGTGAGAACTTTTGCCCCGATCTTGGCCGGCGCAGGAAAAATGAAATACAATAACTTTATTTTTTACAATGTTTTAGGTGGTTTTTTGTGGACTTTTGCAGTAATTTTTAGCGGATACTTTTTAGGCAATTCAATCAAAAACATCGATCAATATATTTTACCAATAACAGCGGTCATAATATTATTATCTTTAATTCCGTTTTTTACCGAATTCTTAAAAAGAAAAAATTAATGATTTACACCTGTTGTAGTATTTGCATTTTTTATTAAAAATGTATAGAATATCCTTATCTTTATGTGGAAGAAAATAGTTTTAGCTTTAATAATACTTGTTTTGGGTGGGGGAATAGCCCTTTTTGTTTTTAAATCTGAGCCTAGATTAAACAAGAATTTTTCTACTACCTATTCATTTCTTAAAAATCATCCTTTTCGTCTTGGGCTTGATCTCTCAGGTGGTAGCCATTTGATATACAAAGCCGATATTTCTGCCGTTCCAGCTGGTCAAGTTGGGGATTCAATGAATGCGCTTCGTGATGTAATTGAAAGACGCATAAATCTTTTTGGAGTTTCTGAGCCAGTTGTCCAAGTGCAACATGGTGGATTTGTTTCTGGAGCAACGGGAGAACAGTTAATAGTTGATCTTCCTGGGGTAACTGATGTTAAACAAGCGATAGAGATGATCGGGCAAACTCCGCTTCTTGAATTTAAAACTGAAGCTCCTGCCGGTACTCCTCAGAATGCAACAGTTGATAAAAATGGCAAGGTTACCGTGGATGCGAGTCCTCAATTTGTTTCCACGGAGCTGACTGGACGATATTTACAAAAAGCCACTTTAGAATTTGATACCAATACTCGTGAACCAAAAGTAAGTTTGCAATTTAATGATGTCGGTACGAAACTCTTTGCAGAGATTACTAAAAATAACGTGGGGAAAATGGTAGCGATTTATTTAGATGGCGCTCCTATCTCTACTCCAGTTGTTCGAGAAGAAATTCCAAATGGTCAAGCTGTTATTTCTGGTAGTTTTACTCCCACTGAAGCAAAGTTATTAGTTGGTAGACTTAATTCTGGAGCTTTGCCTGTGCCGATTACTCTTCTTTCTACTCAAACCATTGGCGCTATTTTGGGAGAGAGCGCAGTCAATGCCGGAGTGAAGGCTGCTATCATTGGATTTTTATTGGTGGCTCTTTTCCTTATTCTTTTATATCGTTTGCCGGGATTAATCGCGACCGTTTCCCTTTGTATTTTTATTTCTATCATCTTGGCGCTTTTCAAATTAATGCCTGTCACCTTAACGGCGGCTGGGATCGCAGGGTTTATAATTTCCATTGGGATAGCTGTTGACGCCAATGTGCTTATTTTTGAACGCATAAAAGAAGAATTGCGCTCTGGCCGAAGTATCCATGATTCAATTTCTGCTGGCTTTTCTCGGGCTTGGTTTTCTATTCGAGATTCAAATATTTCTAATTTTATCACCGCGGTTATTCTTTTTTGGTTCGGTACATCTTTGATTAAAGGTTTTGCTTTAACCCTTGGACTGGGAGTTATCATCTCAATGTTCAGCGCGATTACTATTACCAGAATTTTTCTAGGAGCATTTAGTTTTATTGGAGAGGGAAAAGTTGCTCGATTTTTATTTAATTCTGGTCTCTCAAAATAACTTTACAAACTTTACAAACTTTTAACTTTATAACTAAATTTATATGTTCATAATAAAATACAAAAAAATATTCATTAGCATATCAGTAGTCTTGGTCGCTCTTTCACTCCTCTCTTTATTTGTCTTTGGATTTAATGTTGGTATTGATTTTAAAGGTGGAGCGTTGACGGAAGTTGTTTATAAAACAGAGCGTCCCGCTCAAGACATTTTAGATAAGTCTTTAGCTTCTCTTGGTTTCGGTTCTGTGCTTCTTCAGCCAACAGGGGATTTTGGTTATATTGTTAAGACTCGGGATTTGAGCGATTCGGAACATACCACTTTATTACAAACACTTTCTTTAAATAACAATAACCCTCTTACGGAAATGAGTTTTAATTCTGTTGGACCAACAGTTGGTCAAGAACTTACCAGAAAAGCAATTTTGGCAATTATTTTAATTTCCTTGGCCATTATTTGTTTTATTGCTTTTGCGTTTAGAAAAGTTTCTAAACCAGTTTCTTCTTGGAGATATGGTCTCATTGCTATCATTACACTTTTACATGACGTAGCGATACCGGTCGGATTGTTTGTGATACTTTCTCATTATTATGGAGCAGAACTCGATACTCTTTTTGTGGTCGCAGTTCTTACTATTTTAGGTCTTTCTGTTTCGGATACGATAGTTATTTTTGATCGAATCAGGGAAAATTTAAGAAATCAAAACACAATAGCTAAAATAAATTTTGGTGAAATAGTTGGTAAAAGCTTAGAGCAATCATATGTCCGATCTATTTGTACATCATTGACCGTTATTTTGGTGTTACTTGCCTTATTCTTCTTTGGTCCTGTTTCTACAAGGTATTTTGCTCTTATGCTTACCGCTGGAATGTTTTTTGGAACATATTCTTCAATTTTCTTGGCCTCACCACTTTTGGTCTTAGTAGAAGAGTGGCAGAAAAAAAAATAAAAATATCAAGGGTAGTCCTTGATATTTTTTAACTCGCACAAATAATATAATCAAATTATGAGAAACGAATTAATCCCAACACAAAAGCCAGAAATACATATTGATGTGGGTGGCGGAACAGGAGAGTATCTTTTTAATAAGGCAAAAGAAAATCCAGACAAAACTTTTGTTATACTTGATCCATTTCCAAATCTTTCAAATAACAAAAATTCAACTTCAAAACTTAAAAATTTACATACAATAATTTGGAAAAGTGATATTGATTCCCATTTGCCATTTTTGGAAGGAACAATTAGTGAAGCGAGTGCCAATTTTTTAATGGGAGAATTGAACACAAAAGAAGAAGCTTCAACGACTATTGAAGAAGACAAACAAAAATACGCGAGACTCATGAGAGATATAAAAAATGTCTTAAAAAAAGACGGGAAAATAATAATAGTAGATACAAAAGCTTGTATTAATTATATAATGGAAGTTTTAAATGAAGTTGGTTTGAAAATAACATCGGAACCTCGCCCCATAACTCTGGATGAAAAGGAAATGTCTGTTTGGAGCGCAGCGTTTTTTGACATGAACGAAAGTACAGGGAAAAAAACAAGTTCTCTTCTTCCTATGATTCTTGAAGCAATAAAAGAATAGCAAAAAGTAGCAAGGACTGTCCTTATTACTGGCGTTTTCTTAGACTTACCACTACTGGTCTTAGTAGAAGAGTGGCAGAAGAAACCTGCCCGTAATGCTAAAGCCTAGCTTTTGCAGACGGGAAATAAGTGCTACCCAGTAGTAGATTTTGGCAAGGTAAATTTTAAAAAAATTTACGTGCCCTAGCACATTGCCAAAATTCACTACTGGGTGCTACAATACAAGTATGATGTATCTTTTAATAATTTTAGGAGTTGTAGTTTTATTATTAATCTTTATTTTTAATCGTTTTGTTTCTCTTCGTAACCGAGCTAGAGAAGCTTGGGCGGATATTGAAGTGCAGTTGAAGCGTCGATATGATTTAATTCCAAATTTAGTAAATACTGTAAAGGGATACGCTACTCACGAATCTAGCGCTTTTGAGAATGTTACTAAGGCGAGATCAGTTGCGATGGGTGCGGGAAGTAATTTAGCAGATAAAGGACAAGCAGAAAATATGCTTACCGGAGCCTTGAAATCCGTTTTTGCCATTGCCGAAGCTTATCCAGATTTAAAAGCCAATCAGAATTTCTTGGCACTCCAGAACGAACTTTCAGATACAGAAAATAAAATTCAAGCTGCTCGTAGATTCTACAATATCAATGTTCGAGATTTGAATATTTCTATTGAAAGTTTTCCAGGTAATCTTATTGCCGGTATGTTTAATTTCTCTAAAATGGAATTCTTTGATCTTCCTGACAACGACGTTGCCCAGAATCCCGTTGAAGTGAAGTTCTAGTTTTTGAATTTATGGTTACTCCAGAAATTTTAGAATATGTACGAACAGAAATTTCTAAAGGCAAAACTCGTGAAGAAATTTACAAATCATTGATTTCTAGTGGTAAATGGAGTGAGGCTGATTTAAGCGCAGCCTTTAGAACTGTAATTCCAATGCAAGGGATTGTTCTCCCTAATCTTGTTTTTCAAAAAAAACAAGATGAAATTGTTCCAGCACTCGGTCCAGATATCTCTACGCTGGAAAAACCAATAATTTCAACGACAGAAACTCCAACTCCAACCCCAACTCAAAAATTAAAATTAAAATTAAATTGGCAAATTTTAATTTTAATTATCATCGGGTTGTTTTGTGTATTTTCTTTGTATTTTTATCGACCACAAATAATTAATTTTTGGAATTCTTCAGTTAAGAGCTCCCAAGAATTGTCTACCAATTCTTGGAACTCATTAGTAAATAGTTTTAAAAATATCCATATTCCTTCTTTTAAAATGCCGGCTTTTGATTTTGGAAAAATTTTTAATACAAATAAGGCACCGTTGGATAATAATGCAGTAGTCCAAACTCCTGTAATGCAACCAGTGGCCAAAGTTAAAGATTGTGGAATAGGTGTGGCTCCTAAATTAGATGATCCTACCACTTATAAAAATAATCCTGTACTCTCTTGCTTGGGGGCTAGCGCTGTAAATTGTGAAAACGCTAAGGGTATTCTAAAAGATGATTTCTTTCCAAATGTTTTTGAAATTATTAAATTACAAAATGCTTGCGATTTTAAGTTATCTTATGGAGAAGACAGTACCTTGGTAGATATTACTGGTAAAAAATTAGCTCTTCAGTATATTTCATGCCCCCTTGATATTGTTAAAGAAATAGATAATACTAAACCTACCACTCCACAGTTTAGTGTTTCTGATAAAACAGATTTGAGTAAATATGCCATTCAAATATATTTTTATGGAACCCTAGGCCTGTTTGTGGAAAACAATCTTGACCCAAATAAAATTCAAACTCTCGGCTGTAAGGGAGAATATATCCAATCGGTAATTAAAAGTTATAATTCAGCCCAGAAGAAATAAAAACCATGACAAACCTTTATACTGAACAATCAAAGAACGTGATGAAAACTTGGCTTCTAATGTCAATATTTTTTATTGTTGTTATTGGCCTTGGTTGGGCTTTTAGTCTTTATTATGGTAATCCGAATATTTTGTATTTTTTTGTTATTTTTAGTATTTTAATGAATATTTTTTCCTATTGGTTTTCAGATAAAATTGTTCTTACTTTAGCTGGAGCCAAAATTGCCAAAAGAGAAGATAATTTTAATTTATATACTACTGTTGAGAACCTTGCTATTACAGCCGGACTTCCTATGCCTAAAGTGTATATTGTTACCGACAATGCACCGAACGCTTTTGCTACTGGGCGAAACAAAGAACATGCAGTAGTGGCAGTAACGACTGGGTTGCTTGGTATTTTAGACAAAACAGAACTAGAGGGAGTGATCGCGCATGAACTTTCGCATGTCGGCAATCGCGACATGTTGCTTTCGACGGTGGTAGTGGTACTTGTAGGATTTATTTCTATCATTGCAGATGTTTTCAGGCGAAATTTATTTTTCGGTAATTTAGGAAAAAGTAGAGACAATGAAGGGGGAAGTAATGCTATTTTTATGATTATTGGAATTATTCTATCTATCTTGGCTCCACTAATCGCGATCTTGATTCAATTAGCTATTTCTAGAAAACGCGAATTTCTAGCTGATGCTTCTGGTGCGTTGCTTACTCGCTATCCAGAAGGACTAGCCAATGCGCTTCGTAAAATTTCTCAATATAGCCAGCCAATGGTTCATCAATCTAGTGCTATTGCACATCTCTACATAGCTGATCCTAAAGGTTCAAAATTGGGTAAAAAAATCAGTGGTTTTTTTGCCACTCATCCACCAATAGAAGAAAGAATTAAAGCGCTAGTGGGGTAAAAATATAAGTTTTTATATTTTTACTATTTTTGTTATACTTTTTATATGGATATTAAAGATGTAGAAAACCTAGCAAAACTTGCAAGAATTGAGCTCTCGGAAGATGAAAAAAGAGATTTACTCCATGACATGGATAGTATTTTGGGTTATGTAAAACAAATAGAAGAGATGAAAATTGAAGACACAGAACCAGAACATGGTGTTCGCAATGTTTGGCGGGAAGATACGATAGAACAACGTGATTTTTCCCCAGAACTTATTGTGAAACAATTTCCTGATGCGCAAGATGGATTTTTAAAAGTAAAAAAGATATTATGATTGATTTAGATACTCTCACTATCACTAAAGCAAGAGTGGCTCTTGATGGAAAAATTTTTTCCGCGGTAGATTTAGCGAAAGCTTATTTAGCTGAGATTGAAAAGAAAAACAAAGAACTCAATGCTTATTTAGAAGTCTATGATGATGTGTTAGATCAAGCAAAAGAGGCAGATGAGCGGATCGCTAAAGGGGATTCATCTCCGCTTTTGGGTATTCCTTTGGCCATTAAAGATGTTATTTTAATCAAAGGTAGAAAAGTTTCTTCGGCCTCAAAAATTTTAGAAAATTATACAGCTTCTTATGACGCCACTGCAATAATTAAGTTGAAGAAACAAGGAGCGGTATTTCTGGGCCGAACAAATATGGATGAATTTGCCTTAGGGAGTTCGACTGAAAATTCTGCCTATGGAGTGACCAAAAATCCTCACGATACCAATAGAGTGCCTGGAGGTACTTCTGGTGGTTCAGCCGTTGCCGTGGCCAGTAATATGGCATTGGCGTCCTTAGGTTCAGATACTGGAGGCTCAGTTCGTCACCCAGCTGCTTTTTGTGGAGTAGTTGGAATGAAACCTACTTATGGGGGAGTCTCTCGTTATGGCCTTATCGCGGCAGTATCATCTTTTGATGTTATTGGGCCAATTACTAAAACGACAGAAGATGCTCAAATTATATTTGATGTCATAAAAGGAAACGATATCTTAGACAGCACTAGTGTTCCTGATAACTTTTATGAGAAAATTTCTCTCAAAAAAGAATTAATTATTGGTGTACCTTGGGACTTGATAAATCAAGAAGGAATTAATCTTGAAATAAAGAAAAATTTTGAAGAAGTAGTAAAAAGTTTTGAGAATTTAGGTTATAAAATTAAAGATATTAAATTACCAAATTGCCTAGCTCTATATTACATTATTAATTTTGCTGAAGTTTCAACTAACCTAGCTCGTTTTGATGGAGTAAGATACGGTTTGCATAAAGATGGTAAAAATTTACTGGAAGACTATTTACTAACCAAGGGCGCTGGTTTTGGCAAGGAAACTCGCAGAAGAATTTTACTTGGCGCTTACGTGCTTTCGGCTGGATATTATGATGCTTATTATGGCAAGGCACAAAAAGCCAGAATAGCTTTAAGAAAAGAGTTTATAGAATTATTTTCTGAAGTTGATTTAATCTTAACACCAACCTCTCCCATTCCGGCTTGGAAAATAGGGGAGAAAAGTGATCCACTTTCTATGTATTTAGCTGATATCTTTACCGTGACCGCTAACCTTGTCGGCGTGCCAGCTGTTTCTTTACCATCAGGTTTCATGGAAATAGAAGACCTTGCGCAGGCAGGAAAAAGATTACCACTTGGAATTCAACTTATGGCCTCACATGGGGCAGAGGATTTACTCTTTGAAATTGGCAAGAAATTTGAGGCTAATATAGCCCTGTAGCAGAATTTTGAAAAAATTCTGCTACAGGGTATAATTTACTATATATGGAAACAG
This sequence comes from uncultured bacterium, assembly GCA_903894955.1. Lineage (GTDB taxonomy): Bacteria > Patescibacteriota > Minisyncoccia > Phycocordibacterales > UBA9973 > UBA9973. The sequence goes on along the minus strand of CAITSA010000028.1, from coordinate 19,487 downwards.
TCAATCAAAATAATTTGCTGTCCGGTTCCTTTTTTGATTCTAAATATTTTGATCCGGGATATTTATTTAATCACGGGGTTACCTATCTTCACAATTTTTTTTCTTATATTTTTAGCGAACAAGTGACAAATCTTGGGAAGACAGCCCTTTTCTTTTTGGCCATGTTTTTTTTGGTAATAATTTGTTATACCGCCGTTCGGTTGTTGGAAATCAGAGCTAAAGAAAAAAAGCATTTAAAACATGAGATAGAGGAGTATGCGCACAATAAAGCTGAATATGAAAAACATTTGCATGAAGAAGTCGGAGGTTCAAAAAATGAACGTTGGAGCAAGACCCTGAGTTATCTGTTTTCTCAACATGCAAGTGATTGGAAGCTTGCCATTATTGAGGCAGACTCTATGCTGGAGAATTTGATGGATCAATTAGGTTTTAGGGGTGAAACTTTAGGTGATAGATTAAAATTAGCCAATCAAGAAAATTTTCCTAATCTGACCAAAGCTTGGGAAGTCCATACTGTTAGAAACAGAATAGCCCATGAAGGTTTAGCTTTTGAACTTTCACAACACGAAGCCAAAAGAGTAATCGCTTTATACGAGCAGATTTTTCATGAGTATGGCTATATCTAGCTTTCTACTTCCTCATTAATATTTCGTCAGTATCTTCTTCGTAAAGATACTAGCGGTCGCAGACTCTGAGGAGCTTTGCGACGAAGAGTTGCGGGGTCACGAATCGAACGTGAGTCTTAAGGTTATGCTTTACCACTTCAGTTTTCACTGCTTCAAATTGAATTTGTGGTCTGGACTATACCATCTCCTGTCTAAAAATAAATTTAAAGATTAAGGAGTTCGCCATCTAGTCTCTACACATTTATTTTTAACATAAGTTAAAAAATTTAGCTCGGAATTGTCCTTCTATTAATTAACAGAGAGGATTTCTCCGAATTTGACGAATGCTCACCTCAAGGTTTCCCAAGAGGGGGCCCATTTTATACCGCTGAGCCTTACGAGATGCCTCTTCTCTACCCCGCTATACAGATTATTTTATATTATATTTTTAAAATACGCAAGTTGTTTTTGTACTCACTCTTAGTTATAATATACCTTATGTACTATCCACAAGTAAAAGAAACAGCAAAAAAAATGCGGAAAAGTGGTATGAGTTTAGGTGATATTTCAAAAAAGTTAAATGTCACAAAATCCACTCTTAGTTTTTGGTGTAAAGACATGATTCTCACTGAATCTGCAATAAAAAAAATAAAAACACAAGGAAAGCTAGAATCCGTCAGGGGTCTTTTAAGATTTTCTGAATTAAAGAGAAAAGAAAGAATTGAAAGAAATATTTTACAAAGACAAGAGGGTATCAAAGCCTTAGGTACGTTATCGGATAGAGATATTTTAATGGTTGGTTTTGGATTGTATTGGGGAGAAGGCTATAAATATGAAAATGGTGAATTTGGGTTTACAAACAGTAATCCATACATGATACGTTTTTATTTTAAATGGTTAGGATTATGGAATGTGGAAAAAGATTCTCTTATCTTTCGTCTTACTTTGAATGAATTTTTTAGGAAAGAAGAAAATAATATAAAATCCTTTTGGATAAACTTCTTAGGTATTACCAAAGAACAATTTTCAAAAACTACTTATATTCAGACGAATCTTAAAAAAGCTTCTTTGAAAAACATAGAAAAGTATAAAGGTATTTTAAGGGTTAAAGTAAGAAAAGGCACAACTTTACGAAATAAAATCTTAGGTGCTATAGAATATATATCAAAAATTGCATAAGCTTTTATTTTTATAAGTTTTCTGTTATATTTATTATTATGCCGACGTAGCTCAGGTAGTTAGAGCATCTCACTCATAAAGAGAAGGTCCCAAGTGCAACTCTTGGCGTCGGCACAAAAAAGACTCTTTGAAATTATACGATTTAATGTATAATGGCAATATTGCGGTCGTAGCTCAACTGGTTAGAGCGCTTCCCTGTCACGGAAGAGGTTGCCGGTTCAAGTCCGGTCGATCGCGCAAGAACTAAATAATATCTTAGAAATATATTATTTCAATCAATTCAAAAAATTGGTACAATATAAGTATGAAAATGAGTAAAATAACCCAAGCACTCATGGTAGTATCCGTTGTGGTAATTGTTTTTGATATTGCTCGCTTAGATCTGTGGGGTACGACTGACCTCTTGTATTTGATCTGGAATCTCTTTTTAGCCTGGATACCTTATCTAATCTCTTTATGTTTTATTAAAAAAAATATGTCCATAAATCTTTTTGTCCCCATTTTTATTCTTTGGTTTTTATTTTTTCCTAATGCCCCATATATAGTAACAGATGCGTGGCATTTAGTTTCCAGTTTGCCATCATTGTTATGGTATGACGGTTTGCTTTTATTTTTCTTTGGTTGGATTGGTTTGCTTCTGGGTATGCTCTCTCTTTTTCGTATTCATCAATATTTAAAAGCTCATCTAAGTTATTTATTTTCTGAACTTATTATTTTAGCCATTTGTTTTATTTCAAGCTTCGGAGTGTACCTTGGAAGATTTGAACGATGGAATAGCTGGGATCTCTTTGTTAACCCTCTTCATTTAATAAAAGATTCTTTTTATGTTTCGACTAGATTTACTCATCTAGGAACTTCATCATTATTTGTATTAATTTTCACTATCTTTATGTATTTAGTTTACAAAACTGTGTATATTTTAATTACAGACAAGGTTGAATAATATTGCTTACCTTATCGTACATCATTTTGTCCTTAATTTACAGAGGTCTTTTTACTGGTTAAATTGACGTAAAAGCTGGTATAATACAAATATGAAAATAAAAAAATTAACAAAACTCAGTATTCGTAAAGTGCTTTTCGTTTGCAACGGGAATACTTTTAGAAGTTTTTCTGCCGAATTTCTTCTCAAACATTACCTTGATAAACACAATATAAAAGGTTGGAATGTTTTTTCAGCAGGATTGAAAAAAAATAATAACAAAGTTGACCCTGAGGTTATTGCTGATCTTAATGCTCTTGGTGTTAAAAAACTTCATCGTGCGCATCATAAATTAAATAAGTTGCTATTAAAGAAATTTGACCTTGTAATCGCTATGGCCCAAGATCAAGTTGATGTTTTAAAAAACAATTTTAATTATCAGCACGCAATTTTATTCAACGAACTAGTTAAAGATGAGAAAAGTTCTATTTGGGATATACAAGATGAAGTGAAAGATTGTGACACTAATCGAATAGGAGTTGAGAGAAAAATTGATAGAACTATACAATATATTCATGATAGTATTCCAAAACTTTTTAAAAATATTAATGAGCGAGTATATCTTTTTGAAGATTTTGCTAAAGGATTAAAGAAAAGAGAGCACAGAAATGGGTTTCCTGTAATAAGACTTTATGAAACTCCTAATACTCTGGCTTTCATGTCTATTAGTATTCCTTCGAAGGAAGATGGACATATTTTAGTAATACCTAAAAAGAGATATATTTATTTTCACGAGATTCCGCCAAAAATCCTAAAAGAACTTTTAATGGTAGTGCAGAAAATCGGTGCAGTCCTTGAGAGTGATCACGGAGGATATAATGTACTCCTTAATAATGGTAGGGCGGCCATGCAATATGTTTTTCACGCGCATTTTCATCTTCTTCCTAGGGACAACAAAGATAAAATTGAAATTGAGGGTTGGAGTAAAAAGAGACTAAGCATAAAACAATTTGTCGCGCTTAACAAAAAGCTCAAACAGAAAATAGCTAACCAATAACACGATTAAATTTATAGGTTGTTTTGCGGATTTATTGTATATGGAAAAGACACAAAATATAGACAAGAATATTTTAATTCGTGCTAAATCAGGTGATTTAGAGGCCTTTGAGTACATATTGTCTTTTTATGAAAAAGCGATTTATAACTATTGCTTGCGGATATTAAAAAATTCACCCAATGCAAAAGATGTCACTCAAGAAACTTTTATAAAAGTTTATAAAAATCGTAAACTTATTGACCCAGAAAAAAATATTAAAACTTGGATATTCACTATTGCTACGAATGCCGCGTATGATTTTCTTCGAAGCAAAAAGAGAAAAAATGAAATCAGTCTCGATCCGGACAATGAAACAATCCTTTCTTTTAAGGCGTATTACCCTCAGGAGGGTCTTGTTTCTGATGTAGATAAAGCCTTAGAACAAATCAATCAAGAATATAAAAAAGTTCTTTTATTATATTACCAACAAGGCTTTCAATATCAGGAAATAGCAGAGATATTAGATATGCCTATTAACACAGTTAAAACACATATTAGTAGGGGGAAAGAGCAATTGAAAGATAAATTAAAAAATTATTTAGTTTAAAAATTATGGAAAATATTGATGAACAATTAAATAATATTTCCTTAGTGGAAGTTCCAATAGGAATGCATCAGTTTGTGATGCAAAGGATTAATTATAAAAAATTACAGCCAGTTCTTGTGATTGTTTTTTTCTTACTTGCCTTTAATTTTATAGTAGTTGCTTGGCACATCAATGCTAAATTAATTGATGCAGAATTTACCGATATGGTTCAAGACTTTTTTGAAGTATTTAATTTTGATTTTTCTTTTTTTAGTACGATTTGGGGAAGCTTTTTTGAAATCATTTCCCCGATGCTTGTTTTGTCTGCATTTTTAAGTTTAGCGGGAGTTATTTATACTGGAAAAAAGATAAATTCATATCGTCTTATGGGAATTTAAAAAAATTTATTTTTAAGTATATAAAAAACACCCCATTAAGGGGTGTTTTTTATACTAAATATTTTTTATTATTTATTTAGCAGGGCAAGCTTTCACAGCTGTTGCGTAATCAGCCCAAGCAGACTTAACTGCAGCAGCTTGCGTTGTTGCAATACTCTTGATGGATGCCTTATAAGCAACATTAGCAGCCTTAATTGCAGTTTTATAAGCAACATTAGCAACTTTTATAGCAGCAGCTTTTGCTTTTTTGTCTGTATTGGCTTTTGCAGCAACTAGAGCAGCGTCTCTAGTCGTTTTTGCAGTAGCGAGAGCAGTGCTTTTTGTCGTTTTTGCATCAGCCTTAGCTGACTTTGCCGTATCAGATGCTGTTTTAACAGCAGCCACACGTGCAGTTTTAGCAGTTGCGATACATGCCTTTCTGGTAGCTATTGTAGCTGTGGTGGTAGCTCCTGTGGTTGTGTCTGTTCCAGTAGTAGTATCAGCCAATGCAATTCCAGTGGATAGCAATAAGCTCAAGGCTACAGCAGGGACAACGAATTTCATTTTATGTGTCATGATTTTTTTAAAATTAATATTATTAATTCGACCTTATATAACTATGATACGATTGTTGTGTCTATTTTGTTTCAGTACTAGTTATTTTGCAAAATAAGTCAAAATACACTAGTATATTTAGGTATGCCGTTGTAGCTTAGTGGTAAAGCACGATATTGGTAATATCGAGACCGTGGGTCCGATCCCCACCAACGGCTCTTGTGGATACCTTAATTGCCGTTGTAGCTCAGCTTACCCCGCCAAGGCGGGGTGAAGTAGAGCACCAAAAATAAGCCGATATAGTTCAGTGGCAGAACACTACTTTCGTAAAGTAGGAACATGGGTTCGATTCCCATTCTCGGCTCCAGTAAAAAATTATGGACAAAGATACAAATGATATTAATGAGCAAATAAAAAATTTAGAAGAGCAAATGAGCACTCCGGACTTTTGGAGTGATAAAAATAAAGCTCAGGCGACATTGAAAGAATTAGCAGAATTGAAAGAAAAAAAAGAAGGTATAGGTAAGTATGACAAAGGCAACGCTGTCATCACAATAATTTCTGGAGCAGGAGGGGATGATGCGGAAGATTTTTCAGCGATGCTTTTATCGATGTATATAAAATACATAAACAAAAAAGGTTGGAAAGTTTTTTTTATTCATGAAAATAAAAATGAACATAATGGATATAGGAATGTTTCTTTTGAAATCTGCCAAAGCAAGGCTTTGGCAAGCAGGCAGGGACCTTATGGAATACTAAAGAATGAAAGTGGGGTCCATCGTCTTGTGAGAATTTCACCTTTTGATGCAAAGAAATTACGGCACACTTCTTTTTCCATGGTGGAAGTTTTGCCTAAATTTTCTAAACTTGAAGAAAAGAATTTTGTAATACCGGCCGCTGATTTAAAAATAGAATATTCTCGCTCTGGCGGTCCTGGGGGGCAGAATGTAAACAAAAGGGAAACGGCAGTTCGTTTGGTGCATATTCCTACCGGGATAGCTGTGCATGCCTCCAATGAACGTTCCCAAGAACAAAATCGAGAGAGAGCCATGGCTATTCTTTTAGCAAAAATTTTCAAAAAAGCAGAAGCAGACAAGGAAAGTATGGAAGAAAGTCTGAAATTAACTAAAAATACTGAAATAGAATGGGGGAATCAGATCCGTTCTTATGTCCTGCACCCTTATAAAATGGTCAAAGATCACCGGACGGGCATGGAAACTTCCAATATTGATGCAGTTTTGAATGGTGGGCTAGATATTTTCATTGAAGCTGAGAAGAATTTATGATAAGATAGAGGAGTGATTTACTTCAATAATGTTTCAAAAATTTATAAGGACGCCACGGCCTTAGATGATGTTACTTTTGCGGTTGAAACTGGCGAATTCGTCTCTGTAGTTGGACATTCCGGTGCTGGGAAAACAACTTTAACAAAAATGATTCTAGCAGAAGAAATGCCATCGCTCGGCACGATTTTTTTTGAATCTGTCAATGTAAATGAAATAAAAAATAAAGATTTAACTAAACTGCGTCGTCGTATCGGCGTTGTCTTTCAAGATTATAGATTGCTGGCTAATAAAACTGCTTATGAGAATATTGCTTTTGCCATGGAAGCTGTTGGCAAAACGGAAGAAGAGATAAGGAGTGACGTTCCACATGTTTTGGAACTAGTTGATTTGAGTAATAGAATTTATCATTTTCCCGATCAAATGTCTGGGGGTGAACAGCAACGTCTGGCCATAGCGCGAGCCATCATCAATCAACCAGAGCTCATCATAGCCGATGAACCGACGGGGAATCTGGATCCTGTAAACACCCATGAGATAGTTCAGATTTTGAAAAAAATAAATGATCTTGGTACGACTGTCATTTTGACCACGCACAATCGTGGAGTTATTGAATCTATTGGGAAAAGAGTGATTACGATGGAAAAAGGGAAAATTATAAGAGATTCCAAACATGGAAAATAATATGCTATTATAATTAGGTGCTAGTGACTAGTGATTAGTTACTAGAACCTAGAAGCTAAAAACTAGAACCTAACTTATGGCATTAATCGCATTCAAAAGAATTATAAAAAATGGATTTTTAAACTTTAAAAGAAGTGGACTGGTTTCTTGGGCAGCTGTTCTGGTGGTTACAGTCACTCTCTGTGTCATTACTATTATTATTCTTTTACAAGCAGTTTTGCATTTTTCTCTCAATCAAATAAAAGACAAGGTGGACGTGGCTATTTATTTTACTACCAGTGCACCAGAGGATAAAATTTTGACCTTAAAATCTTCCTTAGAAAGATTACCAGAAGTAGCCACTGTATCTTATACTAGTGCAGACGAAGCCTTGAAAAATTTCCGTGACCGTCACTCTAGTGACTATCCGACGATTCAAGCTCTGGACGAAATAGGCACCAACCCTCTTGGCGCATATCTTAATGTTAAAGCTAAAGAAGTTTCTCAATATGAAAGTATTGCGAATTTTTTGAAATCAGACGATGCCTTAGTGATCGGATCTGCTTCGATTATAGATAAAGTAAATTATTATCAAAACAAATCCGTGATCGACAAATTAAATGCAATTATTTCCGGTGCCCAAAAACTTGGTTTTCTAGTAACACTACTTTTTGTTATTCTTTCTATTATTATTACTTTAAACACCATTCGGTTAACTATTTTTATTTCTAAAGAAGAAATTGGCGTAATGCGTCTCGTGGGTGCTTCGAAAATGCATGTGCGAGGACCTTTCATGATTGAAGGTGCAATTTATGGTATGGTAGCGACCTTTATTACTGTTATTCTTTTTTGGCCCGCAATGGCTTGGTTTGGAGCCAAGATGACTGATTTTCTAGGAATCAATATGTATGATTATTATATTTCAAATTTCTTTCAAATTTTCACCATTCTTTTATTATCAGGCGTAGGTTTAGGTATTATCTCTAGCTTTTTAGCGGTTAGGAAATATTTAAATAAATAAATAAGTAATGCAAAAAAAAGAAACAAAATATATTTTCGTAGTGGGGGGTGTTATGTCTTCTGTGGGTAAGGGAATTATTGCTTCTTCCACTGGAAAAATATTACAGTCTCGTGGTTACAAGGTGGCCAATATGAAAGCCGATATGTATGTGAACATCGATGCAGGCACTATTCGTCCCGCTGAACATGGGGAAGTTTTTGTTGGAGAAGATGGAGTAGAGGCCGATCAAGATCTTGGCAATTATGAACGTTTTACAAACCAAATTAGCTTACGTGACAATTATATTACTACTGGGCAGGTATATGCTGAAGTTATCAAAAGAGAAAGAAATTTAGAATACGGGGGTGAAGACGTAGAAGTTTATCCAGATATTCCAAAGGAAATAGTCAGGCGCATTGAAGCTTGCCAGAAAAAGAATGAATCAGAAATTACAATCATAGAATATGGTGGGACGGTAGGGGAATATCAACTTCTTCCTTTTCTCGAGGCGGCGAGAATGATGAAATCAAAAAGTCCTAAAGATGTTTTTATTGTTTTAATAAGTTATTTACTGACACCGACTCTCTTGGGTGAACAAAAATCAAAACCTACTCAACATGCTATTACGGATCTTTACTCAGTAGGTTTAAATCCAGATTTTGTTATTTGTCGAGCAGAAGAGTCTGCTACGTCAGATATTAAAAGAACTATTAGCAATGTATGTAGCTTGCCGATCGAGAGGATAATCTCAGCTCCAGATGTTTATTCTATTTATGATGTGCCGGTTAATTTTGAAAAAGAAAATTTTGGCACTGTTTTACTCAAGGCTATGAATTTGCCATCCCGCCATAAAGATTTATCAGATTGGACTGCTCTGGCATCTAAAATTAAAAAAATTAAAAAAGAAGTTCGGATTGGTATTGTAGGAAAATATTTTAATTTAAAATCATGCAAAGATACTTACATTTCTGTTATTGAATCGATCAACCATGCATCTTGGAATCTAAATTATAAGCCCCAGATTTTATGGATTGATACAGAAAAATATGAAAAGGATCAATCTAAATTAAGCGAGCTAGATGAATTGGATGGTATTATAGTACCAGGAGGTTTTGGTAAGCGTGGGACAGAAGGCATGATCTTGGCGGCTGATTACGCTCGACGTAATAAAATTCCTTATTTTGGACTTTGTTTAGGTATGCAGATTATGACTTTGGCTTATGCGAGGAATGTTTTGAATTTAAAGCAGGCTAATTCTACCGAATTTGATTTAAATACTCCTGATCCAGTTATCGCTACGATGGCTGATCAAGTTGAAAAAATAAAGAATAAAAATTATGGAGGCAGTATGCGTTTAGGTGCTTATCCAGCCAATTTAAAAGAGGGAAGTATTGCCAAGGGCGCATATAGTAAAGCTAAAATTTCTGAACGTCATCGTCATCGATATGAAGTTAATACGAAATATATTGCAGTATTAGAAAAAGCTGGGTTGGTTTTCTCAGGTACGTCTCCCAATGGAGTTTTGATGGAGATAGCGGAATTACCTAAAGCTGTTCATCCATTTTATTTAGGAACTCAATTTCATCCGGAATTTAAATCTCGTCCTCTTGTTCCACATCCTCTTTTTACTACCTTCACCAAGGCTTGTATAAATAAAAAACTTCGCTCGTAAGCTACGGCTGAGAGCTATGTCCGAGGAAAATGAATATGAATTTTAATACTTGTGAAATGCCTCATAATAAAGAAGAAGAATCTTACCAGCAATATCTAAGGCTAGGTGGCATTATTAATGAGCAAGATTGTAAAAGTGCCCTTGAAAGAGCCCAGAGTGCAACCACATTTAATAAAACATTTAAAGGACATGCAAAGGACATTGCAAGAATTGCAAACATTGAGTTACATAATATAGAAAAAGAAGATATTCTTGATCCAAGAGTTAAATTATATGTGACGTTGCGGGAGGACGATAAGCCCGAAGGATCTCAAAATCACCACGGACAGATGGGTGACAAACAGTTATTTGTAGAAGCACTGCGAATGATGGGAGATACTGAATCAGTGGATAAAATGATAAAGGCTTTTCCTCATATTTTTAAGAAAAATATCCCTAACAAAGAAATACCCGAAAAGGCTATATAAGGTTATCGTGTTAGCGTCTTGAATTTAATTATAATGTTCAGGATTTTCTAAGTGGATGAGGGCCATTCTGATGGCCGATTTATGGTATCCAGTTCTGTCCAGTCGTCCTTTGGTCACTATGTGGATAAAACCCTTATGTTCACCGATTTTGTCTTGGTCCGTAATTCCAGCTTTTTTCATGGCTTGGCTACCATCGAGTCCTTTGTTTAATATTCCGTCTATGACCTCTTTTGGCCATTCACAGGCTTCTGAAAGCCCAAGGTGCACTTCTTTGCCATCGAAGATGGCACAAACAGCTACCTCCATATAGCCTGATTTTGAATAGGGAACTTCCATTAATCCACCTTCAATTCCAAAGCCATAATCATGACCTTTAAAAGCTTCCTTGGCGCGACCTATAGCACCTTCAACGGTTTCTTTTAAGCTTTTTGGATGTCCAAATTCATCGATTGCTACATCGACTCCTTCAATTTCTGCACCGTTGAACATCGGATAATCTTTCAATAATTCAACAACTGCATTTACCTTCGTTTTATTTTTTGACCCTATTCCAATTTTCATAATAATTAAATTAATTTAATTCTTTTGTATCCTTCTTTATCATTTTAACAATTTCTGGGAATTTAGTGATCTTAAAATGACCATTTTTGCTTTTATAAATAATGATTTTTGCCTTCTTTAATTTTTTACTATATTTTTCAGCATGAGATATTGGAACATCGTCATCGTCTCTAGAAAAGAATAAAGTAAGATTTTTAGAATTTTTCTCAATTAAAGACAGGTCGGACTTTAATTTAAAACCTCCTACTAAATCTTCTCCAAAACAAGTATCATCAAAAGGTGAACCAACTAAATAAGTTGATAATATTTTTTTAGGAAATTTGTTTTCAGATAAATATTTAGCCAGAAAAATACTCCCTAATGAACTACCAATCAAAATAACATTATTTCTTAAATAGGGGATATACCGTTCAAACCATATTTTCCAATCCTCATATTTAGCGTCTTCTTGTAAAGGCATTCTTGGTCTAATGATTTCAAATTTTTTGCCTAATTCTTTGTCTAAATAATCATCACTCCATCTTATTTTCTTTTCCACTGAAACTTCTTTATTTTTTAAATAAAACAAATAATCCTTTCTGTTTTTGAAAGTCATTCCACCATGAATATAAAGTATTTGTGTTTTGTTTTTCATATATTATGCCAAAAAATTTTAATTGCTACGGGTCAGGGATTCGAACCCCAATTTTCGCCTCCAGAGGGCGACGTGCTACCGTTACACTAACCCGTAATGGTTCTTCATACAATAGAACAAAATTAGGTTTTTATCAATTATTATTTTGGCTGTTTAAGAAAAAGAGCCACGAAGATACCAGTGCTCATAATACAAGCAGCGATGATAAATACATCCCCATATGCTATTACTTGCGCTTTTAGGACGATGAGCGCGCTGACAGTTTGGATTACTTGGGGGTTGGTAGTATTAATAACTGCATCTTGGCCAAGTTGAAGTACCTTTGATTCGATAATATTACTTAGAACGGTGCTGAAAAATGCGATACCCACCGCTCCAGCGATATTACGCACAAGGTTGAGCAAAGCAGAAGAAACTCCCACTTCATTTACGGGCACAGAGTTCGTAGCGGCAGAAGTCATTGGCGCCATCCCAAGTCCCATTCCTAGAGCAAAAACCATCAGAGGGATGATTAGATCTATGGCTGTTGTTTTTACATCTAAACCAGAAAAAAGAAAAATACCAAAAGCAGAAATTGTCATTCCAAGGCTGACGAGATATCTCAAAGGAATTTTACGTGATAGATAACCACCGAGCGGAGCTGCCACGAACATAGAAAGTGCCATCGGGATAAACAAGAGTCCTGTTTGAGTGGCATTAAAACCAAGATAGGTTTGAGCAAAAACAGGCAAGAGAAACATTGCTCCCATCATGCCTCCGAAAGTAATAAATGATAAAAGAAGAATATTTGAAAAAATTGGATTGCTGAAAAGTTTTAAATCAACAATTGGATCCTTCGCTTTTTTTTCAATAAAATAAAATATTATTGCAAACACAGCTACTAGTACATACATACTGACACTGTTAAAAGAAAGCCATCCCCAATCATTACCTTTTTCAAGAACCAGGACAAGGGAAGTAAGCGCTACCGCGAGAGCACTGGCTCCCTTGTAATCAAAACCAGATTTTCTATCTACCGGTTTGTCATGTGGCAAATATAAAAGGGTCATAAAAATACCGATAATACCAATCGGGAGGTTTATATAGAAAAGCCAGCGCCAAGAGAAACTGTCGATTAACGGTCCTCCTATTAATGGTCCAAGTACTGCTGAAATAGCAAAAGACGCAGACCAAAGGCCGAGGGCTTGAGTACGTTGCTGAGGATTCGTAAAAGTTTTAGCAATGAGAGCCATGGCGGTCGGATAAATAGCTGCTCCAACGAGTCCTTGAAGAGCACGGAAAAATATCATGGAAGATAAATTCCAAGCCAGACCGGCAAAGACAGAAATAGCGATGAAGCCAATGAAACTCCATAAATAAATAATTCGATTACCGAGCTTGTCTCCAAGCTTTCCGAAAACTGGTACAAAGACTGCGTTGGAAATTATATATGCAGTGGCAATCCAGCCAGCACTTGAGACTGTGATATTAAAATCACTAATCATACCAGGCAGTCCCAAGTTGACGATGGTGCGGTCAAGACCAATGAGCAGAGTTCCCACCATTACAGTTATAAGTACAGCCCAAGGAGAATGTACCGGTTTTTGTATTGCAGAATTTGTCATAATTTAGTTATTTGATATAGACCAATAACTTAGCAGACATTCCAGATTTTAATTCTGGATATTTAGACACGTCAAAGGTTACATAAACGTTAAATTTATTAACAGGTCTTTTGTCTGAGATGGAAAAAAGAACACCACTATTGTTGGAGACTGGGCTTATTTCATCAACGACCCCTTCGTATTCTTTGCTAGAGAATGTGTCGACGGTAAAAGTTGCGCGCTGTCCTACTTTGATACTATCTAAACCTTTTGTTTCTTCTATTTTTCCAACTACTCTCATTTTCTGATCATTTACAATAGAGACAACTGTTTGCCCAGGAGCAAAATATGACCCTAAAACAAGAGGGGCACTAGCCACAATTCCACCTTCTTTGGTATAAATTATTTGTGAACCTACTAGGGCTATTTGTGAATTCGCTTCTACTCTGTCTCCCTCTTTTACGTACAAGGCGTTTAAGGTTCCGGGGGAAGTGGGGGTGAGATTTACAATTGGTGCATCCAAATATGAATTTTCAATAGATACTTCGCGACGTTCTGTTTGCCAAAATAAAAACACAGCTAGCAAGCCAAAAATAACTACAACATAAATGATACTTTGGATCCAAGGTGTTTTTAAGATACTTTCTTTTTTAACTTTTTCCTCGATATTTTTTTCCATATAATTTTAATTTGATTTTGCGAAATCATGTCGCGCAATCGTCCATTTAGCGCGACTAATAATTAGTTTTTAATTCAATAGCGGCCGCATTGGGTGTAGCTATTTGTCCTTCGGCAATGGTGACTGAAGTTATTGTTCCATCAGCTGGGGCAGTAATGATAGTGTTATTATATGCGGCTTGTGCAATTTCTAAGGCACCCTTTGCTGTAGCCACGTCTTCCGGACGAGCAGTAGCCACAAGAGCTGTCAGTGAAGCATTGGCTTGATCGAGAGTTGCTTGTGCTAAAGCAATGGCTTGGTTTTTATTTTGTAATGCCAGTTGATAAGCATTATAATTTGTAAGATAATTCGAAGCTTTTTTATTTGGGATTTCTATAACCCAATCTGCTGTATCTATTTGAGTAGAAGCAGACTTTATATATAAACCTGAATCACCAATAGGCTGAGAAGTAATACTATTCATCATTCCAGAACCATTAGTTAGACCGGAGGCGGTAAAACTTATACCGCCATAGCTGTAATAAAAATGAAGATTGATTATACCTTCTTTGCCTAAAGTATAATTACCACTGATGATTGGAGCAAGATAATTTGTAGCACTATCTTTTGGAGTTGTTTCTAGTGTTGAACTAAGAAAATTACGATAAGCGTTATCGACTAAAACGTTCTGTTGTTTTGTTATTTCATTTAAATTTACTGTGGCGGTATTTACAGCTGCCTTGGCTATATCAATAGTCGGGCCTGTGGCTCCATTTATTATCTTTTCGTAAGCAGCCTGTGCCTGTATAAGAGCACCTTTTACATTCTCTGCATCAAGCTCGGCAAGTACGGTCCCTTTTTTAACCATGTCTCCTGTTTTAACAGAAACAGATTTAATTCTACCTCCAGCTAAAAATCCAAGGGTCAAACTTTGCGGAAGGGAAGGATTATTATTTACATCTACACTAGAATTATCTTTGACAACAGGAACAGTCACCTTTTTATTTATTTGCAGGTAGCCGAAAGTTCCAACGGAGAGTGCGATGATTAAAGAAATTACAAGGACTCTTTTTGGATGATGTGGTAACGATATAATGTGTTGTTTCATAATTGTTATTCTTTTATTAATATATTAAGGATTTTAATAAGTTGCCTTTGTTCATTTTCTTGTAATTTTGAAATCATTTTTTTTAAAATAGTAAATTTGCGTTCGTGAAAAGATTTAAATAATTTCCAAGCTTTAGGTGTGAGCGTCACCCTAACTGTTCTTCGATCTTTGTCATTGACCATCCGAGTGATGAGCTTTTTCTTTTGCATTGTTTCGATAATGGCTGTGGCTGAAGGGGGAGTGACATTTAAGTAATGGGCTATTTCTTTCATTGAAGGATTTCCTTTCTCGACAATATAAAACAAAGTATCAATTTGAGAGATTGGACACCGTAAACTTTGTGCCTCTTTTTGCAACATATCTCTTAATTTGCGACGAAAGACGAAGAGCTTTTCCTCTAACAATGAAATATTATCTATTAAAATTGGCTGTTTTTTCATATAATTTAAATTCATTCGACTAATTAACTGTTAGCTAAACTAACAATATCACATATCTATTTAAAAAGCAAGTTATGGAGAGATAGAAATTAAAATATTATATTTTAGTCTTGATTCTCTCAAGAGCTAAAATGAAAGCGCCCATACGCAGATGAGTGTTTGATTCTTTTGCTTTTTCTAAGGTTTTTTGAGCAGCGTCGTTCATGAGAGGAAGAAGTTTATCAAATACTTCTTTTTCAGACCAATTTTCATTTTTTAAATTTTGTTCCCATTCAAAATATGAGACCGTTACACCACCTGAATTTGCTAAAATATCTGGGATAACTTGGATTCCTTTATTAAATAGTATTTCGTCTGCTTCTGGTGTTAGGGGACCATTGGCGAGTTCTAAAATTACTTGGGCTTTTATTTTATCTGCATTTTTGTCAGTTATCTGGTTTTCAAAAGCGGCTGGAATTAAAACATCGCATTTTATTTCCAAAAGTTCTTCGTTGGTGACATTTTTGCTTCCCATAAAACCAGACAGCGAGCCATTATTTTTTTTATATTCAATAAGTTTATTTAGATCAAGACCATTTAAATCATAAACTCCACCTTTTGAGTCTGAGATTGCTAAAATTTTATGGCCATTCTCTATGAAAATTTTTGCTGCATTCAATCCAACATTTCCAAAACCTTGTATTACAATTTCACATTTTTCTTTAAGACCAAGTTGAGTACGTAGGGAATTAAAAACATAAAATCCACCTAGTCCAGTAGCAGGACCTCTGCCTTCTGAACCACCTTTTCCAAGAGGTTTTCCGGTAAAGGTTGCTCTGGTTTTGTCCCCAGTAATTTTTTCATATTCATCAGCCATCCAATCCATTATTTCAGGTGTGGTATTTACATCTGGAGCAGGCACATCTTTATGTGGTCCCAAAATATCAGAAAGTTTTTGTACCCATCCACGAGAAAGTTTTTCTAATTCTCTTTTAGATAATTCTTTTGGATCAACTGTTATTCCACCTTTTCCTCCACCCATTTCTATTCCAGCCACAGCACATTTAAGAGCCATCCAAAAGGCGAGTGCCTTTACTTCGTTTATTTCTGTATCGGGATGGTATCTAATTCCGCCTTTATATGGGCCAAGAGCATTATTGTATTCAACTCGATAACCCTCAAATATTTTTAAGGAACCATTGTCCATCTTAATTGGAATAGAAATTCTAATATCTCTATCAGGCTGTCGTAAGCGAGCAAAAAATTCATCACCAAAATCGCGTGCTTTTTTTAGTTTGGCTACCTTGTCTAATTGTAACATTGCGTTTTGAAACGGGTTTTGCATGATATTTTTTTTAATTAATTTTAATCATATCATTTATACCATAAATAAATTTATAAATATACCAGTCTTGTCTTAAACGTTTTTTGATTTCAAAAAAGAATAATTTATGCTACAATAGAAACATATTATGGAATCAAACATTTGTTCATTTTGTCACGAGCCAATACTACCTCAATATTATTTTTGTCCGAACTGTGGTACGAAAGTAAATTCTGCTCCGCTTTCTACCACCATCGGAACACAGGCGTGGGTCTACGCATTTTCTATCATTCTTCCAATGATTCTATTTATTTTTGTGACGAAATGGCCAGGAGTAAAGTATTTCAAGTCGTCAGATCCAAAAGTAAAACTTATTGGTCAAATAGCATGGACACTTTTGATATTATCTACAATTTTTACCATCTGGCTTGTTTACATATGGACGGAGAATTTGATTCAATCATCAATTAACAGTATTAATGTTGACTTCGGTGTATAATTTTTATAAATAAATAAATGAGAAAAAAAGTTTGGATTTTTTTAATAATTATATTGTTTGGATTGTTTTTTTTATTTCTAGCCCTTCCGGGATTTTTTAGTAGTGCTGTGTTTTATCAAAAAGGCGAACCAACAGTAATCAATACTGCGAAAATTGAAAACAATAAAAGTGCACCAATTATTTCACCACTCAATACTTTAGCTTACGATAAAAAATTAAATGAAATAGCTAATAATCCTCCAGATCCTATTGTTTATAACACCATTAAAACTATTGAAAAAGACAAAAATGGTAAATCTATAACTAAAATTACTAAAGTTCCTGTTTCTCCTCAACCGATTAAAACGCATCTTTGGCCTGTCAAAACTGTTTATCCAAATGCTGGCGCTATTTTGCCATTCTCTCGTATCGTCGCTTATTACGGAAATTTGTATTCGACTAAAATGGGAGTGCTTGGAGAATATCCTGAAGCAGAGATGCTACAAAAACTAGAAGCAGAGGTAAAAAAGTGGGAAGTTGCCGATCCGAACACTCCAGTCATCCCAGCTCTTCATTATATTGCGGTGGTGGCGCAAGGTACTGCTGGGGATAGTGGAAAATATAGAGCTCGAATGCCTTTTTCCGAAATAGATAAAGTTTTAGCCATGGCGACAAAAATACCTGCCCGCGCAGGCGGGAATGCCATCGTCTTTTTAGATGTACAGGTGGGTTTTTCTAATGTGCAGACGGAAGTTCCACTTTTAGAAAAATATCTTAAATTACCCAATGTGCATTTAGCTATTGATCCAGAATTTTCTATGAAGACTGGTATTAGACCTGGAAAAGTTGTCGGTACTTTAGATGCAACAGATATAAATTTTGCTTCCAATTATTTAGCTAAGCTCGTGCAAGAGAACAACCTTCCTCCGAAAATCCTTATTATTCATCGCTATACCCAAAAAATGGTTACCAATTACAAACAAATTAAAACATTACCAGAAGTGCAGATTATAATGAATATGGATGGTTGGGGTGGAGAGGCAAAGAAAATTGGTACCTATAAAAATTTTATTTATCCTGAACCGGTGCAGTTTACTGGTTTTAAATTATTTTATAAAAATGATATTTTAACCCCAGGAACTACAATGATGACTCCAGCTAGTCTTCTGAAATTAAATCCAAGACCGGTATATATACAATATCAGTAAAATCTGGTATAATATGAGTATGGAAGAATTTAAACAACCAAAACAAGAGCAAACAGAACTTGATTTCAGATCTGATGAAGATATAAAGAAAGATTTACGAATACGAAGTAAAGAAGCAATACAAGCAGGCATAAGTCATAATGCTTTTGTTGAGTCTCTTACCGACAAAGAAAAGAAAGTTCTGTCTGAAATTTACGCAGAAGATAGGGACGGTGATCAGCCTGGTTATTAACCATTAAGATATGGACTCTTTACAAGAAAAAAAAGCGTGGAAGGAAGCTGGGCATAGTCAAAGATTTTCAAACATGTTTCGAGGGATATATGTTTTTTGGATGACGACTAATAATTTCTTTAGATACATAACACCTATAGCAATTTTAATTGTGATAATTTTTGGATTTTGTTTTCATGTTTCTAGTATCGAATGGATTGCTTTAGTTTTTGCAATTAGTTTTGTAATAATTTCAGAAGTGTTTAATACGGCTATTGAGATAGATATAGATTTAACTTCTCCTGGTTATCATCCCTTTGCGCGAGATACGAAAGACGTGGCTGCTGGCGCGGTGCTCCTATCAATTATTACCTCGATCATCGTTGGACTGATTATTTTTCTACCAAAAATTATTTTATATGTTAATATATAAATAATATTATGAATGATAAAAGAAAGATAAAAATTTTTATTTTAATAATCGGTCTTTTAATTTTAGGAACGGTTGTTATGGTGTTATTTCGATCGAGGAGCACTTCTTCAGAGCCTGGTAAGTATGATGCATTTACAACTTGTCTAAAAGATAAAGGGGCAGTTTTTTACGGAGCTTTTTGGTGTCCGCATTGCCAAGCAGAAAAAGAACTTTTTGGTTTTTCTGAAAAATTATTGCCTTATGTTGAATGTTCTACTCCTGACGGTCAGAATCAAACGCAAATTTGCAAAGATAATAAAATAACAAGTTATCCGACTTGGGTATTTACAGACGGTTCACAATTAAATGGCGAAATTACGCTTCAGCAATTGGCCGATAAAACTTCTTGTCTCTTGCCTTAACAATAATTATGGACACAGAATTAGTATATTATTTAAATGTTTTTCTTGGAGGAGGGGCTATTGCCTTACAAATTTTTTCAGTTATTGCTCTAGTTCTGCTTTTTTTTAGACCTTCAGAAAATAG
>CAITSA010000027.1 GCA_903894955.1 uncultured bacterium | reverse complement strand
TATGAAAATAATTTAAAAGGCAACAAAGAAGTAGAGGAATATCTGAAATCCCGTGGGCTAGTGGAGAAGAGTATTAGAGATTTCCGCATTGGTTTCGCTCTCAATGATTGGCGGTTGTTGTATTTTTATTTGCAGAAAAAAGGTTTTACAGATAATGAAATAGAGAAAGTAGGATTGGTTAAAAAGACAGATAAGGGATATTATGACCGTTTTCGTGGACGAATCATGTTTCCGATTATGGATTCAAGTGGTCGCGTTGTGGCATTTTCTGGTAGGATTTTCACAGATGACGGCAAGTCGGCAAAATATCTAAATAGTCCCGAGACCCCGATTTTCAGCAAGCACGCAGTGCTCTATGGCATCGACCAAGCCAAGGATTCCATCCGCAAGAATAATTTCTCCATATTGGTGGAAGGGCAAATGGACCTTATTTTGTCACATCAAGCGGGATATAAGAATACAATAGCCACTTCTGGTACGGCTCTTTCTGATTCGACTGTTTCCAAAGAAAATGTCGTTTCCAATCTTGGGTTGGTGCGTCGTCTCTCTTCCAACATCGTGCTCTCTTTTGACGCGGATAAGGCTGGGGCCAATGCTACAATCCGAGCAGGCAAGATTGCTTTATCTCTCGGTATGGACGTGAAAGTTGTGGAAATGCCGGAAGGTGTAGATCCGGCTGATTTAATTAGTAAAAATGGAGCGGATGCTTGGCGCGAAGCGATAAAAAACTCTAAACATATCATTGAATTTCTTTTGAATAAAGCTCTTAAGAATTTTGGCAACGATGCGAGAAAAGTAGGCAAGGAAATAAGAGAAAAAATATTACCTTTCGTGAATGCACTAGACAGCTCGATAGAAAAAATGCATTTTATAAAAATAATCAGTGATCAGTCAAGCATACCGATTAATGCTTTGCAGGATGATTTGCAAAAAATTGAAAAAGAATTTAAATATGAAAAGGAAGAAATAAAAGAAGCCAAAGAAGCCTTGAGTACTTTGCACCGGAAGGATTATATCGAACGTAAATTACTGGGCATAGCTTTATGGAGGAAGGACAAAGAACTTGAAAAATTACTTCCTGGACTTTTAGAAAAATACAAGGATTCAGAAAATGATTTAATATTTGAAGCGGAAGTGTTTTACGGTGATCATGAGAATTTAGAAAAAGAAATACGAGAATTACTAGCTAATTTAGATAAAGAACGCATAAATGAAGAGCTCTTGCGAAAGATGCAAGAATTGCGTAGTATCAAAGATAAGGACAGGGAAACGAAGCTTTTAATAGAAATACAAGAATTAAACAAACAAAAACATGAAAAAGAAAAATAAAAAAATAAAAAAGAAAGCAGTAAAAAGAGTTAAAAAGATTCAGAAAAAGAAAAAAATAAAAAAGAAAATTAAGAAAAAGAAAATCGCCTCAACGGCGATCCGCCGAAGAGGCGGAAAAGTTAAAAAATCCCGTCTTGGTTCGAAGAGGCAGGCAAAGAAATTGTCTTATGCTGAAAAAAAAGCAGAAGGGTTAAATCGCTTGGCCAATGTACTCATAGAAAAAGGAAGAAAGCGCGGGTTTATTACTTATGATGAGATATTAAAAACTTTTCCTGACATAGAAAACAATATTTTATTCTTAGATGAACTTTATGAAAAGTTTTCAACCGCGTCTATCGATGTATTAGAAGGGGGAAATTTGCTCAATTTAGACCTTGATTTGAACGACAAAGATTTAAACAAAGGAAGCATTCATGATTCTATCCAGATGTATCTAAAGGAAATAGGGCAGTATGCTTTAATTCGGGCGAACGATGAAAAAGATTTGGCCAAGCGTATTGAACGTGGGGACATAGAAGCAAAAAATTTATTAGCCCGCGCCAATCTTCGCTTGGTGGTTTCTATCGCAAAAAAATATGTGGGTAGAAGTGCAAACTTAACTCTGCTTGATTTGATCCAAGAAGGAAATTTAGGATTATTTAAAGCGGTTGAGAAATTTGATTGGACAAAAGGATATAAATTTTCCACTTACGCCACTTGGTGGATTCGTCAATCAATCACTCGTGCCTTGGCTGATCAATCTAGAACCATCCGTATTCCAGTTCATATGGTTGAAACAATTTCCAAATATAAACAAACTCATCGTCGCCTCAGTCAGGACTTGGGTCGTGAACCATTAGCCGAAGAGATTGCAACAGAAATGGGTATTCCAGTAGAAAAAATTCACGTGATTGAAAATATTAGTCAAGAAACTGTTTCCTTAGAGCAACCAGTGGGAGATGATGACGATAAATCAACCTTAGAGAATTTTATTCCAGATGATAAAATTTTACGTCCAGACCAAGAATCTTCTCGCCGAATTCTCTCTGATCAGATTCGGGAAGTTTTAGATGAGCTTAATCCAAAAGAACGCAAAATTTTAGAAATGCGCTACGGGCTTCTTGATGGTATTCAGCACACCCTTGAGCGGGTAGGGGAAGAGTTTGGTGTAACTCGTGAGCGTATTCGTCAAATTGAAGCGAAGGTTCATGAAAAACTTCGCCAGCACGAAAAAATTGCGAGACTTAAAAACTATTTTGACTAAACAAGCAATTGTAATAAATATATGGATAATTTAGATGAAATAAAACATACTCAAGAACTAGGACCAGTTACTTTAGTAGAAGGCACTGATGCAGATCTTGAAACTTTTTTTGCTTTAGATAAAAAACTAGCTGGACCAAAGTTTATTTAAATGTGTTGGCAGTCAATCCAGATTTTCAAGGGAAGGGACTAAGTAGAGAAATTATGAAACAATTTATAGCCAAAGTATCAGGCGCATCAAAAATCTGGCTTGTGACTCATCCAGAAAATAAAGCAGTTAAATTTTATGAATCATTTGGTTTTAAAATTACAGAAAGAAAAGAAAATTATTTTGGTGACGGAACTCCTAGAGTAAAAATGGTTTTAAATATAACTCAAAATGCTTAAAAAGAAATCATCCACCCCGTCTCGATTAAAATCGAGACACCCCTCAAGAGGGGAATTTTGGAATCCAAAATCTCTATATCCATATTGGGAAATTCCTAAGAATAAACTTTTAAAAGATAGAGCAAAAGATTTAAGAAAAGCAGGTAATTTATCTGAAGTTTTATTTTGGCAAACTTTTAAGAATAAAAATAAGTTAGGTTTTGATATAGATAGACAAGTTATTGTGGGTAACTATATTGTTGATTTTTTTATTCCAGAGTTAGGTTTAGTCTTTGAAATAGATGGATCTAGTCATAATAATAAACTAGAATATGACACTGAAAGAGATGCTTTTATGAAAGATTTAAATTTAAAAGTTATTAGAATACTTGATACTGATGTAAAGAAAAATTTAGCTAGTGTCTATAAATTAGTTTTGGAAACAATACACAAAAGGAAAGCGGAATTAGAATTATTCCCCTCTTGAGGGGTGGCTCGGTAATCCGAGGCGGGGTGGATAAACACATCCATCTTCCCAACAGTAGTGAGTATTCCTCAAGAGCGGAATTAAATTCAAAAGCCGAGGTGGTTTTATTTCAACGCAGCATCAATTTTTGTTTTTACTGAAGAAAATGGTTCTGCACCCTCAATTGTTCCCACAAGTTTTCCATTTTTTAAGATGAATCCTTTCGGTGTGCCATTGACTCCAGCCGTAGTGCCCTCATTTTTAGAATCAGTGACAGCCTGTGTGTATTTATTACCATCTAAACACTTATCAAAACTAGAGGTGTCTAAACCAAGCTCTTTGGCAAAAGATTTTAAGTGTGGATCAGAAAAGTTTCCTTGATTTTCTCCATTTTGGTGAGAATAAAGATAATCATGATATTCCCAGAATTTTCCTTGATCTCCGGCGCATCGTGCAGCTTCTGCGGCTTTTACTGATTCTGGCCCTAAGAATGCCCAGTCTCTATAAACAAATAACACACTTCCATTTTTTACATAATTATCAATAATCCCCGAGGTAGAAGGAGTCCAATTTGGATCTCTTTGTTTTAAGGATTGGATTAGAGATGAGTTAGATGGCATTAAACCAGAAACTGCCCCACAAAACGGACATTGAAAATCAGCATACATAATAACGGTGACTTTTGCATTTGGATTTCCAAGTGTTCTATCAAGGGCTCCGACGGGGGATAAGGTGGTTGTAGTTACTGGAATTCCATTTGCATTGTCATTTTTAGGTGTGGAATTGGAATTACCCTTTAATAAAATGGCTCCAGCGATTAGTAATCCTACTACAAGTATTGCCCCAACTATTGGTTTTTGATCATTAATTTGCATATCTTTTATTGGTTATAATTTGTAATGTGCTATTATAGCATATTTTAGAAATATGATATAATTAATACATTATTAATTTAATTGATTTGCCTGTGCTGAAGTTTTAGCAGGGCAACAAAAATATATGTGTAATAAACAATGTGCAGGATGTTGTATTGGGAAAAAGATTGCCAAAATATTATTGATTATAGGAGGTTTGAATTGGGGTTTAGTTGGTATTGGAATGTTGATGAATAGTAATTGGAATGTTGTGAAAATAATTTTTGGTTCTCTTCCAATTGTCGAAGCCATAATTTATGTGCTGGTGGGCATTGCAGCAATTTGGGGAATTTTTGGTTGTTGTTGCCAGAAGTGTAAGGAGGCAAAAGCTAATTGTTGTGCCGTAGAAAACAAGGAAGGAAAGGTTTAGTCTACATGCATTTTGTTAAATAACCCTGTCGTTTGTGGGCGATTGGGTTATTTACATTTTAGTCAGGAAATGCTATATTAAGGCGAATTATATGACTTCAATTTTTGATATTATTTTCTATATTTTGGTGTTTTTGTCTGTTTACGGACAAGTATTTTATTTTGTTACTTTTCTAGAAAATAGGAAAAAAATAGTAGTAAGAGATGGAATAATTAAATTAAAAGATTATCCATCAGTGACCATTACGGTTCCTTGTTGGAACGAGGAAACTACTGTTGAGAGGACAGTACAATCACTTTTAAATTTAAATTATCCTCAAGATAAACTTAAAATATTTCTGGTGGACGATGGATCCACAGACAATACCTTGAATGTTATAAATGAATTTACAGCCTATGAGAATATAAAAATTTTTCATAAAGAAAATGGTGGAAAATACACAGCAGTTAATTTGGGGCTAAAAAATTCTGAGACTGATTTTTTTGGATGTTTGGATGCTGATTCTTTTGCAGATAGAGAATCACTTGTTCGCATTATGAGTTATTTTGAAAAAGATCCTAAGGTTATGGCTGTAGCTCCTTCTTTGCTTGTTGAAGATCCAAAAAATATTATTCAAAATGCACAAAAAGTAGAATATCATATGGGCGTTTATCTTAAAAAAATGCTTGGATTTTTGGGCGCAATCAATGTTACGCCCGGTCCTTTGACAATTTTCCGTAAAAAAGTTTTTGATGATTTGGGTTATTATCGTAATGGTCACAATACCGAAGATATGGAAATGGCTTTTCGCATGCAGAAGAATGGTTATAAGATAGATCATTGTAATGATGCATTCGTACACACCAACACTCCTCAAACCTTTAGGAAACTTTTTGGCCAGAGACTTCGTTGGATCTATGGTTTTATCAACAACTCAATCGATTATCGAGATGTTATTTTTCGTAAAAAATATGGCAATTTTGCCACCTTTACCTTGCCCCTAGCGGCTGTTTCAGTTATTTCTGTTAGTTACCTTTTTGGGAAAATGATTTATAATTTGGGTAATTTTATTTATTTAAAAATTATTCAATACAAAATAATTGGTTTTAGTTTTAAACTTAAAAATTTTATTTTTGATCCATTTTTTATAAACGTTCAGTCCCTTGTTTTTCTTTCTTTGATCATCTCTGTTTTAGTTATTTTTGGAATAATTTTCGGACGTAAAATGAGCAAAGAAAAAAAACTATTTTCTTATAAAATGCTCTACTTTTTCCCAGTTTTTATGGTGATCGCCCCCTTGGGACTCTTAAAAGGAATTTATAATACTATTTTACAGAGAAAGCCTGACTGGAGACAGGGGGTTAATAGTAATTTTTAAGAAATTCATGAATAACAATATTGATTGGAAAAAATATTTAATTGTTTTTTTAATTACCGTAGGTCTTTTTGTTTGCGCTAGTTACTTAAGTAATTATTTTGGCAATCAAAAGATCAATCAATTAAAAACTATTCAAGACAAAATAGCAATTGATATTCTCTCTTCTGAAACTCAGTTCTCTTTACTTTCCGAACTCTCTTGTAAAAATATTTCTGATTCTGTTTTTTCTAGTGAATTAGGAGAACTAGGAAACAAACTAGCTTGGAGTCAAGAAAATTTAGGTGCTACGGATGAAGTTTCTTATTTAAGAAAATATTACTCATTACTACAAATTAAAGATTATTTATTAGCCAGAAAGATTTCTACGCGTTGTGGGGTAAAGTCTGCCTTTATTCTTTATTTTTATACCACCGCGGCTAATTGTAGTTTGTGTCAAGAGGAAAGCTTAGTCCTCTCAGCTCTACGTACTGAATATCCAGAACTTCGTGTTTATTCTTTTGATTATAGTACTGACCTTTCAGCTATTACCTCAATGCTCCAAATTTATAAAATAAAAGATACCGCACTCCCGGCGTTAGTTATAGATGACAATGTCTTAACTGGTTTCCATGATTTAAATGATCTAGAATCTCGAATTAAGGAGTCCTTTAAGCTTCAAGGGACATCATCATCACTACCAGCAAAGAAAAACTAACTGCTAAATTTAGATATTCTTTGAGCCGCCTCTCAGATTCGAACTGAGGATCTTCGCTTCTAATTTCTAATATATTTTTTCATTCTCCATTTTCTTCCTTTCCCTTTATTCATATTTTTATAATAAGGTGTTAATGCGTGGCAATTTGGGCACAATAATCTTAAGTTGCCTTCTTTATTATTTTCTGAATTACCGTCGATATGATCCACTTCAAGTGGGACCACACCCGTTAGGGGGTGTTTTTTGTTCCATCCGCAGACAGAACACTTGTTATCATATTTTTTAATCAAATATTTTCTAAGCCAGTTTGATAAATTTCTTGCAGTTATTCCAACTCCACCGCTTAGTTTTCCTTTCTTCCACAAATCAACATTTTCCCTATATTCCAAATCGCACTGGCATTTATTTGAACAAAATTTTATTTTATGTCTAACTAAAAGTTGAGTTCCACATCCAGCACAAAATCTTAAATTTTTCATTCCTTAAGTATACCACAACCAATGGGTATATGATGGTCTGCAAGGGATAAAACTTATTTATTTTTTTTAAATAGTATTTTGATTTTGGAGTAATATATGCTAATCTAAAAGACAGTAAGCCGGCATAGCTCAGTTGGTAGAGCATTCGCTTTGTAAGCGAAATGTCCGGGGTTCGATCCCTCGTGCCGGCTCAGCGTTATTTTTTACAAATTTTCTTCTTCTTTTATTCGGTGTTTTATCGCTCTAATCTTTTGTTTATATTCGGAAATGATTTTTAAGAATTTGGAAATTTCTTGTTTGTTTTCAGAATCTTTAATTGGATTTTTATTATGCATACTTTTTACTTTAATTTTTATTTCCTGATATTTTTTTTTCAAAAAGAATATTCCCCGAAAATAAAATCTAATTGTTGCTACTAGCCCAGCATAACTGTATTTTTTGATTGTTTTTATAGCTGAATGCTTTAATTCTTCTAAATGTTGAGCTTTTAAGAAAGTTTCTGCACTCTCCTCATAGGTCATTTGTCCATTTTGGAGCATCAAGAGCTTATTACCGATCATAAAAGTAATTCCAATAAGTGAACTAAAAAACAAAATTAAAAGAAAATACATAATTTTTTATCTTATTATATTGAACAAACCTTAACTTCTTTGATTTTTGCTCCGGCTTTTTCTAAAAGTTTTCCGACTGTCTCCTCTCCATTTTTTATAAATGCTTGATTCATTAGAGTTTTTTCTTTGAAGTAGGTTGTCATCTTCCCAAGAAGCATTTTTTCTTTTATTTCTGCAGGTTTGTCTACGCTAGCAACTTCTTTTTCAAAAACTTCCTTCATTGTTTTTCTGGCATCCTCGCTGATCTCATCTTCTTTTATGTATTCTGGTTTCATGGCGGTTATATGCATCGCAATGTCTTTTGCAAGCTCTGCATTTCCACCCTCTAGGCTAACAATAACCCCAGATTTATTATTATGCACATAAATCCCCAATACTTCTCCAGATACTTCATATACATCACCTAATTGAATATTTTCGCCAGTCTTTTGAATTATGGGGTCAATTAGCTCTTTAGCCTCTGCCTTCATTTTTCCTACTCCTTCTTTTAAGGTTTTGTTAAGAAGATTTTCCAGTAAATTTAAAAAGTCTTCATTTTTAGCAACGAAATCGGTTTCGCAGAGTAAACCCACTAAAACAGCTTTTTTACCTGTCTGCGCAGGCAGGTTTTCAGTTTTTATCATGACTGAGCCACTATTTAAAGATCTATCAGCTTTTTTAAGTGCAATGTCTGAGCTTGATTTTTTTAAAATAGCGAGAGCTTTTTTCATATCTCCTTCAGCCTCAATGAGGGCACGCTTGCATTGCATCACTGAAATACCAGTTGCATCTCGGAGCTCTTTTACTTGCTCTGTAGTGATTTGAATTGACATAAATATTATTTTTTTTCTAGTGTAGAGCTTTGGCCTTCTTTATAAGCATCTATAATAGCGTTAGCGAAAAATTTGATAGATGGTATTCCTGAATCATTTGCAATGATAGGGTAATCAATTCCTTTTATGTTCGAATCAGAATTTACCAAAGAAACTACGGTAATACCAGATTTTCTAGCTTCGTTGGTTGCGATGTGTTCATTTTTTGCGTCTATAACAAAAAGTGCATCTGGCGCCTTTTTTAGACCTAATAAGCCAGTATAATATCTTGCTAATTTTTCCATTTTCTTTGCCATAACCACTCTTTCTTTTTTGGTATATTTATCAAGTCCACCTTTTTCTATATCTTTTTGATAATTTTCTAGCTCAGTAATTCTCTTTTTTATTTCTGTAAAATTTGAAAGTGTTCCACCAATCCATCTTTCTACAACGTAAGGCATATTTAAAGATTCAGCTACGTTCTTTATGGCAACTTTGGCTTCAGGCTTTGTGCCAACAAAAAGAATAACTTTATTTTGGGCTCCTAAATTTTTTATAAATAGAGTTGCTTCGTCTAATAATAAGCTTGTTTTTTCAAGGTTAATTATGTCGCTCTTGTTTTTGGTGGTGTATATATACTTTGAAACAGAAGGGTGCCTTCTGGTTTTACTATAGCCATAATGTGCCCCAGCCTTAAACATTTTCTCTATAATTGTATCCACATCTTTCTTGTTTTCTACTTTTTGCATATGAATAATATAGCAGAAAGCGAGTCTTTTTGCAAATATTTCTTATATTTTACTGAGACGGTTTATCTTTGCTAAAAAGACTTTTTTCGGGTAAGATGCAAGTATGACTAATAGTATGAGACAATCTAAACTTTTTACTAAAACACGGAAAGAGATGCCAGCAGATGAGACATCAAAAAATGCTGAACTTCTTATCCGTGGAGGTTTTATTCACAAGGAAATGGCCGGCGTATATAGTTATCTACCTTTAGGGCTTAAGGTTCTTAAAAAAATTGAAAATATAATTCGAGAAGAGATGGATAAAATTGGTGGAACAGAAATGAGAACATCTGTTCTTCAAAATAAAGAAATTTGGGAAAAATCAAATAGATGGGATGATGCAGTTGTAGATAATTGGTTTAAAACAAAATTAAAAAATGGAGGAGAAGTCGGTTTATCTTTTACTAATGAAGAAGCTTATTCTGATATTTTAAAGCAATATGTAAACTCTTATAAAGACTTGCCTCTGTATCCGTATGATTTTAAAAATATTTTTAGAAATGAAACAAGGAGCAAGTCTGGAATTTTAAGGGGAAGAGAATTTTATTGGAAAGCGCTTTATTCTTTTTCCAAAGATGAGAGAGAACATGAAATGTTTTACGAAAAAGCTAAAGAAGCGTATAAAAGTATTTTTGGGAGGGTTGGTATCGGGCATTTGACATACATGACTTTTGCTTCAGGTGGATCTTTCTCAAAATTTTCACATGAATTTCAGACCTTGACAGGGGCAGGGGAAGACACTATTTATATTGATGAAAACAAAGCCATTGCTGTTAACAAGGAAGTTTATACTGATGAAGTATTAGAATCTCTTCAGTTAAAAAAGGAAAATTTAGTAGAAAAAAGAGCCGTAGAAGTGGGTAATATTTTTTCACTTGGAACAAAATTTTCAGCGCCTTTTGATTTAAAATATAAAAATGAAAAAGGGGAAGAAAAGTTAATAATCATGGGCAGTTATGGTATAGGACTTGGTAGGTTGATGGGAACAGTGGTAGAAGTCTTGGCTGATGATAAGGGTATAGTTTGGCCGCAATCTATTGCGCCATTTGCTGTTCATCTACTAGCACTAGGAGATGACGAAACAGTTTTAAAAGAAGCTGATAAAATTTATGAAAGTTTATTAAAGGCTGGAGTTGAAGTTTTGTTTGATGATCGGATTGGTCTATCGGCTGGAGAGAAATTCTCGGATGCAGATTTACTTGGGATGCCATGGAGGGCGGTAGTTTCAGTGCGTAGTTTGAAAGACCTGCCTGCGCAGATAGGAAAAGGGATAGAGTTGAAAAAACGCACAGAAGAAAAAGGAAAGATTGTTTCGGAAGATGAATTAATAAAAATATTAAAAAATGTTTGAAAAATTTTACAAATTAGTTAGCAACGACATTGGCATCGACTTGGGTACTAGCAATACTTTAGTGTATTTAAAAGGTCATGGGATTGTCATCAATGAACCATCTGTCGTAGCGGTAAATATTAAGACGAACCAAATTTTAGCGGTCGGTGCACAGGCGAAAGAAATGCTCGGCCGAACACCGGGGCACATCAAAGCTGTTCGTCCTTTAGTGGAAGGTGTTATTTCTGATTTTGAAATAACCGAAGAAATGCTTTCATATTTAATTAATAAAGCAGATAAAATATCTAAAAAATTAGCTCGCCCAAGAGTGCTGATTGGCGTACCTTCAGGCACCACCAATGTTGAGACGCGGGCCGTGTATGATGCTGCACGCTCTGCTGGTGCCCGAGAAGTTTTCTTAGTGGAAGAGCCAATGGCCGCTGCTATCGGAGTCAGACTTCCCATAAAGGATCCAGTGGGTTCGATGGTTATAGATATTGGTGGTGGGACGACAGACATCGCTGTGATTTCCTTGGGTGGAATTGTAAAGTCAAAAAATTTAAAAATAGCTGGTGATAGGTTAAACAACGATATCATTTCATACATGCGCGATGAATTTAAGATATTGATTGGAGAAAGAACTGCGGAAATGGTAAAAATTGCCATTGGTTCAGTCATCCCTGGAGAGTACATGGAAACAGAAGTTCACGGGCGAGATCTTCTGACTGGACTCCCGCGGGAAGTGGTTGTTACCGATTCTGATATTCGTGAAGCATTTTCTTTATCTATTAGGGATTTGGTAGAAGGAATAAAAGATATGTTGGAGACGACCCCACCCGAAATTTTGTCTGACATAATGCACCGCGGAATTACTTTATCTGGGGGAGGAGCTTTAATTCCTGGGCTTGATCAACTTTTACAAAAAGTTCTCAAAATTCCAGTCTATGTCGTCGAAGATCCACTTTCGGCTGTGGCTCGTGGAACAGGGGTAATTTTAGCTGATCTTCCACTTTATAAAGATGTTTTGATCGGCAACCAAGATGAGCTACCTCCTAGATAAAAAAATAAAAAGAAAAAAGTTTTTAAACATTGCATTTTCTGTTGTTGTTTTAATTATTTTATTCTATTTTAGAGTTGGTATTTTCAATGGATTCTCTAGTGTGAGTCAAGTAATTTTTCGTCCAATTTTAATTGCGGGAAACAATGTGGGTGAAAAATTTAAAAATATTGGTTCGTATTTTCTTTCTAAGAATTATCTTTATAACCAAAATCAAAAACTACAGGCAGAGGTGGATTTCAATAATGCGCGAAATTCTAATTACGATTCTGTCGTAGCGGAAAATGCTAGTCTGAAAGAAATTTTGAATCGCTTGCCTGCGCAGGCAGGTAAAGACTCCAGGGCAAATATGGTTTTGTCGGCTATTTTATCTAAGCCAAATCAAAGTATTTACGATACGCTCGTTATTGATGCGGGCACAAAACAAGAAATAAAAGAAGGCGACATCGTTTTTGCTCTGGGGAATGTACCGATCGGGCGGGTGAGCCTCGCTTATGATAGTTCTTCCAAAGTAACTCTCTTTTCTAGTGCAGGTGAGAAAACACAAGTAGTTGTGTCTTCCGCCTCGGCGGGGCAAGCCGGTCGTGATGTTTTTTTAGAATTAATCGGACGAGGTGGAGGAAATTTTGAAATGATTCTGCCTAGAGATTTTACGTTGCAAAAAGGAGATCAAGTGGTAATGCCAGGGATTTATCCTTATGTTTTGGCTGAGGTTGTTGTAACAATTTCTGACCTTCGAGATCCTGTTAAAAAAGTATTATTGACGAGTCTGGTGAACATACAGGAGCTTAAGTTTGTCGAAGTGGAGCAGTAAAATTTATGGTAATTGAATTACATATAGATCACAAAATCCTCTGGAAAATAGTGAAAAAACATGAAATAAGTAATTTATTTATTTTATGTCGGGATTGTAATCTTGGGGAAAAAGGCAAAATCACTTTATGATAAAAAAAGGTTTACAATCTTTAGTTTTTATTGATGAGTCTGGTGATGCTGGTTTTAAGCTTGAAAAAGGTTCAAGTATTTATTTTATAATAGTAGCTGTTGTATTTGATGATTTTCTTGAAGCTGAAAAAACTGCTGTTGCTATAAAAGATATGAGGAGAAAGGAACATTTTCCTGATGCTTTTGAATTTAAATTTAATAACTCAAAAAGAAAAATTAGAGAAAAATTTCTTAGAACAATTACCCCTTTTGATTTTAAGATTAGATATTTAATTGTTGATAAAAGGAAAATACACAGTAATGAATTAAAGCACAACAAAAATTCTTTCTTTAGTTATGTTATTAAAATGTTGTTAAAATATAGCAACAACTGTATTTTAAATGCATCAATAAAAATTGATGGAAGTGGTGATAGAGTTTTTAAAAGAAATTTTTCTACTTATTTAAGAAAAAACTTAAATTCTGATGAAAAGAAAATTATGCAAAATTTGCGTTTTGTCGATTCAAAAGAGAATGTTTTGATTCAACTTGCAGATATGGTTGCGGGTAGTGAAAGAAGATATTTTGAATTTAGAAATGGATTGAAAATGGATGTGGAAATTTATAGAAATATTATTAAGAAAAAAATTGACGATGAATGGGAATTTAAATAAAAGAAAAAACCCCGAAGGGTTTTTTCTCGGATTGTTTCCTATGCTGGTTGTCCCAGCCACGCCACCGTCCGGTAACAGTTCGGTCAACAATTCTTTGTATTTCCAGTATAACATACGAACGTTCGTAAAGTCAAAGTTATCCACAGGTATAAAAATATACATCAAATGAAATTTAAAATACAAAAAAAGTTAACAAATAGCAAAGGCGAAGCCGGTAAAACATATCTGGGCAGGGTAGGGGTTTTAGAGACTCCGCATGGAGATATTTTGACTCCAGCTTTTGTGGCAGTCGGAACCAAGGCTACGGTAAAATCTTTAAATCCTGAACAGGTGAAAGATGCTGGTACCCAAGTAGTGCTTGGCAATACTTATCATTTGTATTTACAGCCTGGAGATGAAATTGTGCGTGATGCAGGTGGGATTGGTAAATTTATGAACTGGAAAGGTCCCACCATGACTGATTCTGGGGGTTTCCAAGTATTTTCTTTGGGGGCTGCTTTCGGAAAAGATATTTCTAAATTGATTCATCTTTCCAAAATTACCGATCCATCATTGTTAATTCCGGAACGTTTTGATGATAGTGATGCTCCTCGTTTAGCAAAGATTGGACAAGACGGTGTTTCTTTTAAGTCACATTTAGATGGTTCTATTCATTACATCACTCCCGAAAAATCAATTCAAATTCAGCACAACCTTGGAGCAGATATAATTTTTGCTTTTGATGAATGTACTTCTCCGAGTGAAGATTTAAAATATCAAGAAGAAGCATTAGAGAGGACGCACAGATGGGCAGAGAGGAGTTTGATGGAGCATCAGAAATTATTAGGCGAAGAGGAAAAAGGTTCTTCTTTGGGGTCGCTGTCTGGGACTGCTGTCCCAGCACTGCCTCTCGGCTCGTCAGCCTGCGAGACACCCCAAAAAAGAGAATTTTCTCCCGCGCTATTTGGTATCGTGCAAGGGGGAAGGGAAGAGAGTTTGAGGAAAAAATCTGCAAAAATTATTTCAGAAATAAATGTAGATGGAACATATTTTGATGGTTTTGGTATTGGTGGGAGTTTCGCGAAAGAGGATATGTCTACGGCTGTAAAATGGGTCAATGAAATTTTGCCGGAAGAAAAACCTCGTCACTTGCTTGGCATTGGAGAACCGGAAGATTTATTTATGGGGATTGAAAATGGAGTGGATCTTTTTGATTGTGTGGCTCCGACGCGGTTGGGGAGGAATGGAACTATTTATACTAAAAATGGGAAAATAATTATCATGAATACAAAATTCAGAAATGACTTCGGTCCACTAGATGAAGGGTGTGGTTGTTTTACTTGTAAGAATTTTGCCTCGTACGGAGCTGAAGGCTCTCGTTCGGGGTATTCTCGGGCATACATCGCGCATCTTTTTCATGGGAAAGAAATGCTAGCGGGGACACTCGCCTCTATTCACAATTTATATTTTATTGTTAACTTAGTAAAAAAAATTCGACAATCAATTTTAGAAGAAAACTTTTTTGAATTTAAAGAAAAATTCCTAAGAGAATATTTAGGCTAATTCCTATTATTTCACCATTGACAACCAAAAATATTTATTTTGTATTGTTAATCCGATAGATGCCTTACAATGATTTTTCTGAACTCTCTTTTTGCGTTTTTTCTGTATCCTGTGCCACTTTTTATCTCTCCGATAACAGCTTCTAAGTCTTCAATTTTGTAAACTCTATAATTATTCATAGGGTGTCTATAAGCTTTTAACTTTCCATTCTTGTCCCAATTACGGAGGGTCAGGGGAGAAACTCCTAGAATACTAGCGGCTTGTTTTATTGTAATAAATTGATCAGACATAATTTTTACTTTTATAAACCTTACTAAAGGTACATCCTAATCATATAAACTTTTGTAAAGTTTTGCAATCTTTGATGTGTATAACAAAGATATCTTTCAGATCAGTCTATATTCTGAACATTTTTAAATTTCAGCTTAATTTTTATCTATTTTTAGGTCAATAAATTATGGTTTAACATTAAATATAATTTAATAACTTAGATTATATTCTTTTTGCCAAAGTGAAGATTTTTTAGAGGTTGCCTCGATGTTATTTTTAGATAAATTTTATCTATTAAAAGTTACCCGAGATTACCCGAGATTTAGCCGAGATGTTTTTTGTTTTCCACCTATTTTGATGTTTTTAGAAAATTGCCAAAGGTATAATAATACTAATGAGCCCTAGTCTATTTTTTGATAACAAGAAGTATATTTCTGCCAAGGAGGCCAGTGCTCTTACAGGCTACTCCAGAGACTATATTGGTCAATTGGTAAGGGGTAATAAAGTTGACTCTAAAAGAGTTGGTCGTGTTTGGTACGTCGGGGAAGAATCAATTCTTAAATATAATAATTTTAAGAAGTACATTTCTGCCAAGGAAGCTAGCGCCTTGACGGGCTACTCCAGAGACTATATTGGCCAACTAGCCAGAGATCATAAAGTTGACTCTAAAAGAGTTGGTCGTGTTTGGTACGTCGGGGAAGAATCAATTCTTAAATATAATAGTTCATCACTTAAATTAGAACCACTTTTAGAGTTTAAGTCTGATTCAGATAGTATAAATAAAAAAATCCCAGAGCCGGAACCTGTTTTAGCGGATAAAATTCAACTACCAGAGATTGCAAAAATTCCTAGTAAAAAAATCTCTTTCATTAGAAGAAAAGGAGCGCAACTCGTTCTCACTTTTCTTCTCATTCTTGGAATCTCATATTTAAGCAATTTTAATTTATCTGCTCTTTCTAAAAAAATTGCTTCCTTCCCAGGGAATTTATTGTCTGCTATTTTAGTTAAATCAGAAGTTAATCCTCCCCTCAATTACGATACTTTGGCAAATGCTTTTAAAAACTATCTTTCACCCAAAGCCACTCTCTCCCTCTCTGATCTAAATTCATTTTTTAAAAATTATATCTCTAAACCTGGAATTAAAAATACGGCGGGGATTTCCTCCTCTCTTCCAGCGAAGATTATTACCTTGCGTGGTCCTGCTGGTCCTAAAGGAGCTACAGGTTCCCAAGGACCTATGGGTCCAGCTGGTAGCAGTAATAACATTGACACATCTTCTTTTATTTCTAATAGTTTTTTAAATAAGCAAGTTAACAGAATATTTGATTCTATAAGCAACAATCTCGAAAGTCTTTCTGACGCATTGCACGAAGCAGTCAGCACAAAACTTTTAACTGTCATTGGTAATACTACTTTAGGAGATACTGGAACTGATACGGTAACGATTCACGGAGCGACCACTCTTGATAATACTTTTACTCAAACGGGAATAACTAATATCAATGCTACCGGAACTGCAGCCACCAATATTGGAAACTCTACGGGAATTTTAAATCTTGCTTCTGGCGGAGCGTCAGGTTGGACGAATACAGCAGGTGACTTAACTATTCAGACAAATACCTCTGGAACTATGGCAATTGATTCAGCGGGAATTTTTAATCTTGGTACTGTTAATTCCACTGCTACCAATTTGGGTAAAGTAGCTACCACTTTGACAATTAATCCTACCGCTTGGACAGCCACTCCGATTATTTCTGGATTGGTCACTGCTACTTCTGGTTTGACTTCTAACGGAGCAATTACCATCCAAAACGATTCTAATTTTTCTCAAACAGGGATTGGAACTTTCAGTACTGGTACCGGAGCAGTTTCTTTAAACGGAGCAACGACGGTGACTGGTAGTAATACTTTCAGTACTGGCACTGGAGCGGTGGAATTAAAAAACGTTAGTACGAATATTTCCGCTTTTAATCCAATCATTGATTTAAATTCTGCTTCCACTCTTTCCATTAACACAGTGAACAATAGACCCGTAACATTTGGTACTGGCAACATTACTATTCCGAATCTCTATGTTACCAATTACGAACAAAATAGTGGAACATCATCCATCACTTCATCTGTTCCTACTGGCACTATTTTTTCAGTGACTGATAATGCTATCACTAATGGAACTCTGATTGGCAATACTTTGACGGCGAATGCAGGGAATGGAGAGATGAGTAATGGTCAAATCATCACCGTTACTGATGCCACGACTGCCGGAGGTGGTTATACCGGTTTAAAAATAGCAGTCAGTGGAGCAGGAACAGGAAGCGGAGAAAAAAATGTTTTAGATCTTAACCCAGGAGTTAATCAACGAATCGTTTTTGACTCCACAGGAGCATTACGACCAACTACTTCAGCAACATCAAATACCAATACGATTGGTTCACCAACTTATTATTGGAAAAATGGATACTTTGACCAAATCACTGCAAATAATATCGCAGGAGTGGTGGCCAGTGGAGCTACTTCTTCCACTTCTTGGACTATTGGTTCTACTCAAACTTCTGACGTGAAAGAAAGTTTAATTTTTTATAGAAATAATCTTGGAGCTGGTAATGCGACCCTTCAATGGAATTCTGGTCTTTCTGACTTGCGTTATTTCAATACTAATTATCCTTTTAACGCTAGCTACACAGTTGACGATACTTCCATAGGCGCAGATGTTAATTTGCTTTCTGGTAATTTAACTAACAACACTACAAGTGGTACCCAAAAACTTCTTTCACTTTCCAATACTGGTACCGGCGTAACTGAAAACGGTATTTATTTAAACAACACTGGTACTGGAACAACTGGTATAGAAATAGCTGGTACTTGGACGACGGGACTTTTAACAAATAATAATTCTATTAATGCTGGGAGCGGTACTGTTACTGCGGCTACTTTCAGCGGTTCTTTAACCGGAAATGCTTCTTTAGATCTACCCCTCGCTGGAGGCACCATGACCGGAGGAATTACCAACTCTACTTCTCTCAATCCTTTAACCACTCTAGCTGAATCTTGGATTGGACCTTCTTCCACTACTGGAATTTATTTTAAAGATGGCAACGTCGGCTTCGGGACAACTTCACCTTCCGCTCCACTCTCGGTTGGTGCTACTTCTCAATTTCAAGTTTCTTCTACTGGAGCAGTCACGGCTGTTGGTTTAAATTCTGAATCCGGACTTATCCAAGGCACTGGTGGCTTAACCATTACTGGAACAGTTTCTTTACCCAATAGTTCCATCACCAATGCAATGCTTGCCAACTCCACCATCAGTGGCATTGCTCTCGGTTCTAACTTGAGTACCTTAACTTTTGGCACACATCTGACTGGAACTTCTTACAACGGTTCCACTGGAGTCACTCTTGGAACTGATGCTACTGACGCCAACACTGCCTCCACTATTGTCGCTCGAGATGCTTCTGGTAATTTCTCTGCTGGAACGATTACTGGTTCTCTCACCGGACATTCTTCTTTAGACCTACCCCTCGCTGGAGGCACCATGACCGGAGGAATTACCAACTCTACTTCTCTCAATCCTTTAACCACTCTAGCTGAATCTTGGATTGGACCTTCATCCACGACGGGTGTCTATTTCAAAGATGGGAATGTGGGGGTTGGGACGACGACGCCTTCTGCTCCTCTCTCTGTCGGTGCTACTTCTCAGTTTCAAGTTTCTTCGGCAGGAGCGGTCACGGCAGTCGGAGTTAATTCTGGATCCGGACTTATTCAAGGGACAGGTGGCTTAACCATTATTGGAACAGTTTCTTTACCCAATAGTTCCATCACCAATGCAATGCTTGCCAACTCCACCATCAGTGGCATCGCTCTCGGTTCTAACTTGAGTACCTTAACTTTTGGCACACATCTGACTGGAACTTCTTACAACGGTTCTACTGGAGTCACTCTTGGAACTGATGCCACTGATGCTAACACTGCTTCCACCATTGTCGCTCGTGACGCTTCTGGTAATTTCTCTGCTGGAACGATTACTGGTTCTCTCACCGGACATTCTTCTTTAGACCTACCGCTCGCTGGAGGTACGATGACTGGAGGTATTACCAACTCTACTTCTCTCAATCCTTTAACCACTCTAGCTGAATCTTGGATTGGACCTTCATCCACGACGGGTGTCTATTTCAAAGGTGGGAATGTGGGGGTGGGGACGACAAGTCCGGACTCTCTGATGACAATAAATGCGAATACGGTCGCACCCGTTGCTCCACCCGCAACTACTTATCTCCACCTTGTTGGAGCTGACTCGGCAACAACCCGTGCTGTTATAGATACCTACTCTGGCATCGGAATATTAGATTTTCGACGAGCGGCTGGCACGGCAGCAAGTCCAAGTGCTTTGGCTTCGGGAGCACAAGTTGGCTCTATCGGGATGTTTGGATACGGCACAACAGGTTATTCTTCGGGTTCACGAGCGCAGATTAACTTTATGACAGATGAAGCATGGACTGATACTGCACAAGGTAGTCGCATAACATTTTTTACAAATACTAATGGTGCGACAAGCTTAACTGAACGAATGCGTATTGATAATGCTGGCTCCGTCGGCATCGGTATAACCTCTCCAACCTCTTTACTCCATACAGTATCTTCAGCTGCAAAGACAACTTCCTACACCGGCGTCCTTCACAGTGTCACCGATACTTCAAGCACTGCTTCAATTAACAAAATCGGAATGGATATTGAAAGCACTGGTACATGGAATGGAACTTCTGCAGTCAATACTGGTTTAGTAGTTAATGCTACCGGAGGTACAACTAATTATGCGGCTACCTTTAGTGGTGGGAATGTGGGGATCGGAACGACGAGTCCGGGGGCTAATTTGAATATTTTAGCTTCACAATCGCAAGCTACAGCAAGCTACAATAGAGGAATATTATTTGAAAGTTACGGTTCAGGAGCATATGGCGGAAAAGGGATTAATGTTATGGTTGCAGGAGGAACAAAAGCATCGCCAACTACTGTTGTTGCAAATGATGTCGGTCAAGGAATGTCCTCGTTCTATTATGATGGGACAACTTGGAGACAAGGAGCAAACATTGTCTCATATGTTGATAGTGTTATAGCAGGCACGTCAGTTTCAAGTGGATTTAAAATTCGTGGAGGAACATACACAGGAGATGCCTCACAGGGACAAAATACAGGTCAAATAGATATTGCAACATTTACACCTGCCGGCTCTGTTGGCATCGGCATAACCGCTCCAACCTCTCTACTTCACACAGTATCTTCAGCAGCAAAGACAACTTCCTACACCGGCGTCCTTCACAGTGTCACAGACACTTCAAGTACTGCTTCAATTAACAAAATTGGCATGGATATTGAAAGCACTGGAACTTGGAATGGAACTTCCGCAATCAATACTGGTTTAGTAGTTAATGCAACCGGAGGTACGACTAATTATGCGGCTACCTTTAGTGGTGGGAATGTGGGGATTGGGACGGCGACGCCTATGGCACAAACAGAAATATATGGAGCTGGTCAATTAACTGCTGCACTAACTGATGCGGGAGTAAAAACAGGAACTCTCGCCATAAATTCAAATTCTGGTTCTGCTGGTGCGGGTGGTGCGATAGTTTTTGGAAATTCTCAATCAGAAACTGTAAGTTCCATCGGTTATGCTGCTATAAAGGGGCTACTTACCAATGGAACTGGAAATACAATTGGAGATCTAGCATTTTCAACCAGAAATGCTACTGGTGATACGGCGCTGACAGAGAGAATGAGAATTTTAAGTTCAGGCAACGTCGGCATTGGAACGGTGACGCCGACTTATAAATTATATGTTAATAATGATGTCACAAATCCTACATCCGCGGTGCTAGGTATCGGAAGCTATGTTAAGATAACCAATAATTTAAGCACAGATACGTATGATCATTTTGCCGGAAATTTTGGTATAAACCCATATGGTTCGCAAAATTATACTGGGAGCGTGAGAGGAATAGCCGGATCACTTTATCACTATGGGACAGGCACAATTACAAATGGGTATGGTATGTTATTTTACGGAGGAGTTATGAGTACGGGGAATATTACTAATTTAAGTTTGGCGAAATTGGGAGCCTATGGAACCGGAACCGGAGTAATAAATACCATAAAAGGATTAGACATCTCATCTATGTCAGACAGTGGTACTCCAGTGAACAGTTATGCAATTTATGTAACTTCTAATACAGCTTCAAGCGGAACGAATAAATATGGATTGTATATAGGGGATATCTCGGGAGCTGCTACAGCTAACTATGCACTTTATTCATCTAGTGGAACTAATTATTTTGGTGGCAACGTTGGCATCGGCATAACCGCTCCAACCTCTCTGCTCCACACAGTTTCCTCGGCAGCAAAAACCACAGCCTACACTGGCATCCTTCACAGTGTCACAGACACTTCAAGTACTGCTTCAATTAACAAAATAGGAATGGATATTGAAAGCACTGGTACATGGAATGGAACTTCTGCAGTCAATACTGGTTTAGTAGTTAATGCCACTGGAGGTACGACCAATTATGCAGCAACCTTTAGTGGTGGGAATGTGGGGATTGGGACGACGACGCCAAGTGGAATTTTGCACGCTGTCAATTCAGCGCTTACTTCCACCGCAATATTTGAGAGAAGTGGTCAGACATCGAACTCTATTTTTGCGGGTGTTCGGGTATTAACAACCAAAACTTCTGACATGGGAGATGGGTTTGGGACAGCATTAGCTTTTAATATTCAAGATGATGCAGGAGTTATTAATCCAATTGGTTCTATTGGAGCCGTAAGAAACGGGGCAGACAATACAGGAAATTTAGTTTTCTACCCTTACAATGCTGGTAGTGCAACACTAGCAATGACGATAAATAATAACGGCTCCGTCGGTATCGGCACCACTTCTCCAACCTCTCTACTTCACACAGTATCTTCAGCAGCAAAAACCACAGCCTACACTGGTATCCTTCATAATGTCACCGATACTTCAAGTACTGCTTCAATTAACAAAATAGGAATGGACATTGAAAGCACTGGAACTTGGAATGGGACTTCTGCAGTCAATACTGGTTTAGTAGTTAATGCAACCGGAGGTACGACTAATTATGCAGCTACATTTAGTGGAGGTAACGTCGGAATTGGGACGGCGACGCCAGGGTATAAATTGGATGTTGCTGGCGCTGGTCATTTTTCGGGAAATTTGACGTTGGACACTGGTGCAAGCCAATCATTTGTAGGTATTTTCTCAGTTACGGGTTCTGATAGTCATGCCATTCGTCTTTATCCTAGTCTTGCGGTGGGTTCTTTTAACGGACTTACACAAGCAGGCGATTCAGCACTTATTTTTACAAATGGCTCTGTCAATACTGGTAATTTAGTCATTGGACCTTGGGGTAATTATGGTTTAAGAATAACAAATACAGGTTCCGTTGGTGTGGGAGTCTCTTCTCCAACTGCTTATCTTCATTTAAATGCTGGAACAGCCACTGCTTCTACTGCTCCACTCAAATTCACATCCGGCACAAATCTTACAACAGCCGAAGCTGGAGCAATGGAGTATGATGGAACACAATTGTATTTCAGCCCTTCGACCACTAGAAATATCTTAGCCCAAGTTTCAGGTTCTACTGCTTTAACTGCTGGCTCAATACCTTTTATTTCTACAACTAGTGGATATCTGACCCAGAACAATGCTAATTTTTTCTGGGATAATACAAATAATAGATTGGGGGTGGGGACGACAAGCCCAACCCAAATGCTATCTGTTGGTTCATCTTCTCAATTTAACGTAACTTCGGCTGGGGCAATCACTGCTACTAAGATAACTTCGAGTCTAACGTATACCACTACATCAGGGACAAGCATGACCGATAATCCTATAATCTATTCTAATCCGACAGCAGGCACCTCAGGTAGCTATCGAGCTGGAGTTTTTCAGGCAGTGCAACAGGGTTCATATAATAATACGGGAAACATCATGGGTATTAATGGGCAAGCCCAACACCAAGGAACTGGCACTTTGGCGAATGCTTACGGTCTCAATTTTGCTGTATACAATGCACCAGGTGCGGGAAATACGAATGTATTAACAAATGCATACGGAGTTTATTCTTTTGTGATGAATCAAGGGACGGTAGCTGGCGCTGTAATTTCTAACGCATATTCATTATATGCCGGTGGTTTAAATAATGGGTCGGGAGGAACAGTGACAAATACCTATGGCGTTTATATTGAGTCGCAGACAGCTGGCATACAGACAAATTCTCCATTTGGTTTATATCAAGCCGGTGCGTCAGATAAAAACTATTTTGCTGGCAACGTCGGAATTGGGACGACCTCTCCCGGAGCTCCTTTAGAAGTTAAAGGCAGTGTTACTCATGCCACTATTGCTAAATTTACGGATGCTAGTGATACCACTAGCTGTACTTTCTCTTCTGGAGGTTTAATTGCTTGCAGTT
Organism: uncultured bacterium; assembly: GCA_903894955.1. Classification (GTDB taxonomy): domain Bacteria; phylum Patescibacteriota; class Minisyncoccia; order Phycocordibacterales; family UBA9973; genus UBA9973. The sequence continues at coordinate 30,363 of CAITSA010000027.1, read as the reverse complement.
CCGATGCTCGATTAAAGAAAAATGTTGAAGATATGAATTATGGATTAAGTACGGTTATGTCCTTAAGGCCTGTGTTGTATAACTGGAATTATGAAACAGATGGTTCAGTTAAAAATCTCGGTTTCATTGCTCAAGAAGTTGAAGCCTTGGTTCCTAAATTAGTTTCTACTGACGAAGAAGGAATGAAATCTTTAAATTCTATAGGAATGGTTCCTATTGCTATTAAAGCTATTCAAGAATTGAATTTGAATTTAGAAGGAGTGGCTGGCACTGTCACCCCAATCCCTGGTTCATCTTCGGAATCTTTTGTGACTGCTTTCTTTACAAATATTAAAATTAAAATTGGTACTTGGTTGGCGGATGCGGGGAATGGTATCGGAAATGTGTTTGCAAATGTATTTAATGCTAAAGAAAAAATTTGTGTGGATGGGGAGTGTTTAACCAAAGACGATGTTCACGCTCTGCTTTTGCTTGCACATCCTCCAAGTACAACGTCAGAGCCAGTGACTGACCAGCCTTCAGCTGAAACTCCAGCACCAACAGAACCAGCAACTCCCCCCTCCACTTCAGCTTCGGCGGTCGAGCCAGTAGTGGAGACTCCAACGCCAGAAGTGACAACGCCTTCGACAGACTCAGGGCAAACAAGCTCACTACCAGCAACATCTGCAGTAATTCCTTCCACTGATTCAACAACTTTGACACCTTAAAAAAGTTGCCAAAGCCTTGCTTTGGCAGATGGAATAGTTTACAATACTTTTATGTCAATACGTAAAATACCATTAGTTGGTGGTGAATACTATCATATCTTTAGTAGAGGCAATAGTAAGCAAAAAATTTTCTTAGATAATAAAGACCGAGAAAGATTTTTACAACTTTTATATCTTTGTAATTCTGAACGCAGTGTTAATTTTAGAGAACAAATTATAAGAGCCAAGATTAATGTTTGGGATTTTGAAAAGGGAATACCTATAGTTTCTATCGGTGCGTGGGTTCTTATGCCTAATCATTTTCATTTATATTTAACAACAAATGTTGAAGTTGCCAAAGCAAGGCTTTGGCAGGATGATGCTATCAGTATTTTTATGCATAAAGTTTTAACTGCTTATTCAAAATATTTTAATGCTAAATACCAGAGAACTGGATCTTTGTTTGAAGGAAAATTTAAATCTGTGCATATAAACAAAGATAATCAAGCTAAATATCTTTTTTCATATATGCATCTTAATCCATTAAAGCTTATCGATTCTAAGTGGAAAGAAAAGGGCATAAAAAATAAAAAGAAAGCTATATTTTTCTTGAATTCATATAAATGGAGTAGTTACACTGATTATTTAGAAATTATTAGACCAGAAAATAAAATTATAAATAGAATTAATTTTTTAGATTATTTTAAAACTAAACATGATTTTCAAAAAGAAATTTTTGATTGGATAAAAATTGAAGAATAAAAAGTTGCCAAAGCAAGGCTTTGGCCAATGTACGTAAAAAGTTGGAGTTTAAATAAATAAATTATTTTTGTGCTTTTTCTTTTTCAACAACTTTGGTTTCAGATTTCTTTTCTTTAGATTCCTTTCCATTTGTGTCTTTAGACATCAAGTGATGGAGGGAAGTGTGTTCTTCTGTATTTAGAATTCCACAATCTTTAAATTGTTTACCGCTACCACAAGGACATGGGTCGAATGGAGCATATTTATTGATGGCAATAATTTTAGTTGGTTTAAAGCCATTAAAGAAAGAAGAAGAAGCAGTGGTGTAAGCACCCATATTCTCTGCATAGAGCAAGTCTCCAATTTCTAAATCTTCTGGCAACTCATCTGACAAGGAAATAGTGTCAAAGGCATCACAAGTGGGACCAAAAGTGGCACAAACTTTCTTCTCTCCATCTTTGAAAGAATGAAGAGGGTAGCTCTGATGGTCATAAATTTGGCCAGAAAAAGTATTATAGACTCCATCGTCCAAATAATAGCAAGTTTTTCCGTCGCGAATTGATTTGCCGATAATTTTTGTAACTAGAGTACAAGCATTGGCCACCATGAATCTTCCTGGCTCGGCGATTGGGTCGACATCACCATTAAACATTCTTTTTATTTCTGAATTTATTTTTTTTGCGAGCAAGGTGAAAGACTTTACATCCGGTGTATATTTGACAGGGAAGCCGCCACCAATGTCTAAGACTTTCATTCTCTTGCCGTCTTTATCTGTGAAGCCGATATCTAGTCCTCTTAATTTTGCTTCTTTAAAAATAGAAGAAGACAAGGAAAGAGCCAAGACGTAGTTTTCAAAATTATTGCATTGGCTACCCACATGGAAGCTGATACCTTCTACTCCTAGTCCCATTTTGATTGCTTCCTCCATTAAATCAACTGCTTCGCCTGGATGAACTCCAAATTTACTAGATAGTTCTACCATCGAGCCAGTGTTGGGTACACGAATTCGCAAGACCAGACGCACATCCGGAGCGTTTTTCTTTATTTTCTTTAATTCTTCAATGTTATCAAAAGTAACTAAGGGCTTGTAGATATTTAATTTTTTCAAAATAGAAGCTGGTTTGATAGTATTGGCGTAAATTATATTATCCCAAATAAATTGTTGTCGATCTTTTTCAGGTAGATGTTTGATGTTGTTGTAGACCTTCATGAATTCTTGAAAAGAAGCCACGTCAAAGCTAGCGCCCATGTCATACATTGTTTTAATAATGGCTGGATCAGAATTAGCTTTGACCGCAAAATACGCTTGGACTGTTGGTAATTTTTCTCTGAATTCTAAATAATTCTGCCGAAGCTTTTCATGATCCACCACCAAAACAGGCGTACCATGTTTGGCAGCGAGATCTTGTAATAATTTTTTTTGTTGAGCGTTAATCATTTCTTTTTTCGTTTAAAGTTTTTTACTGATAAGTTTATAACGAGCCTTAATTTTATTTTTTATTTTACTGTTTGTCAATGATTTTGTCCTTTTTAAAACTAACATAAACCCCGTAAATAGTATGAGGTTTATGTTTTTCGTTCATTTTTAATAGTCCGTTTCTAAATGTTTGTCCCAGTAAACTATTTCCTCCAAATTTTAACTCTTCTTCTTTCACCGGAGGGATAGGATCAATTACTCCGGGTTGATTTAACTTTTTTATACCACAATATCCTGGTATATCGCTTATGCACCTGTCTCCATATTCTAGTTTGTAGTTATTTCGTATAATTTTATCGAAAAATTGCATGCGATTTTGTTCTTCCTTGTTGCCCAAATTGCCCCATTCTCCTTCTTTTCGTCCACAAAAATAAGAAATTCTGCCTAGCCTTTGACCTTCATTGAGGAGCGCTTTAATGGCGGCTGGGGTATGGGTTATAGCTCCATAAGCGTCTATGTTTTCTTGGGAAAGAAATTTTTCATTTAAGAATTTTGAAAAAGGTTCTCCACGTTGTGCAGGATTTATTACTATTAGAGACAATAGTGACATCTTTAAATTGTCTTTTTGTATCATAAGGCTTCCCGCAAATCCTAAAATTTTTTCTTTTTCTGCGATCACTAATATCTTTTGAAATTCTTTTACCTCTGCAAGATCTATGGTTGCGTCCTTCTTAATTTCGGAGTCTTGTAAATTATATACTCTAGTGGTGTCTCGTGGTTCAAAAGCGATAAAACTTAATTCACCAAAATATTTTAAAAGTTGCTCTTCTTTACCAGCCGATTTCCAAATTTCTGGATTTGTTACATCTATTGAAAATACTTCTTTGCCAGGGAATTCATTAGTATTTAAGTTTTGGATGGTTGCACAATCAGAAAAATCTTGCTTTAGTTTTTCTTGTAAAACAGTTTGGTTTGCCTCTAATTTAACAGAGGAAGCGGGAGAAATTTTTTTATTAGTAAATTTTTCAGTCATTATATTATCCTCCATGAGAGGCAAAATATGGATCGTCAGCTTTAGTTTCTTTTATAATTTCTGCTATTTGTTCTGGAGCTAGGTTTTCGGGTAAATTATATCCCATCCAGACAGTACCCGCATCTTCACGGAGTTCTTTCCATCCATTTCTTTCATAGAGACTATAGGCAGAGGTACCTTTTGGAATTATGCTTCCCAAAACACCAAATAATTTTTTTTCTTCTATAATAGAGTTAAGTTTTTGGATAATTTTATCTCCAACTGTTGTATCTTCTGGGATGACTTCTTTTGCCAAGGGGTCATTTTCTTTAACAGTCCAAGAGAGATAGACAAAGGGAACTGGTTTTTCGTAAATCTTAAAAGTGCAAAATCCAAGTTCGTGTATTTTATTGTCCGGTGTTTTTTCTAAAAAGTCTACGGTTTGCATTCCTTTCAATGGCTCTTCAAAAATGTATGGCTCTTCGATACCTTTTTTATCTTTATCCACCTTAGATAGTGTTTTTCGATTACCTAAAGCCCCCTCTTCATCAGTAAGATGAATAAAAATTGTTTCTGGTTTTGATGGTTGGTTTAATGATTCTTTCATAAATTTTTAACTAGTTGTTAATACGGCAAGACCAAGAATACCAATGATAACAAGAATAATACCAATAAATTGATGCAGGCGCAATTTTTCGCGGTTTACAAAAATACCAAGAATTACACCTAAAATAATATAACTTTCACTCACGGCAGTGACGATGGAAGTGGCGAGGATAGTAGTAGCAAAAGCAAAAGCAATCCAACCTAAATTATAAAGCACACCTTGACCCAAGGTAGATTTTAAATGATATCTTAAATCCAAGAACATTGTGTGGAATTGTTTTGTATATATTAAATATATTGTGGAAATAATAAATAACATTGTTTGAGCAAACCAAATTACCATTAGAGGAGAAATTTGCCTGCTGGAAAATCCAACCAAGAAATTAGTCAAAGCGAGTCCAATAGCTGCTCCTAGGGCGAGAAAGATGCCTTTCTCAATAGTGCTTCGGGTCTGGTGTAGGTGTTTATGGTGCATGGTAATAACCATTAGTAAACCAACGAAAACAATTGCGACTAAAAATAATTGAATCAAAGTTAAATGTTCTTTGCCAAAACCAATACTTAAAGCAACGGTGATAGGAAGTTCCATTCCGATTAAAGGTTCTACAATAGCGATCTTGCCTTTTTTAAGTGCTGCGAAATTTAACAATGAGGCAGAGAAAATCACCATACCTAAAATAGATAAAAGAATTACGTCTTTTAGTTCTATGATAGAAAATTCATTTCTTATAAAAGGGAATAAGGCGATACAACCAACAACACCCACCGTAAAGAGAGTTTTCCAAATGCCCACTGACCTAGAAGATTTTTGAATATAGAAATCCGAAAATCCCCAAGAGAATAAAGCCACAACTGCAAAAATAATTCCTAAATAGTAAGGCATTTAAATATTTATTTTTTTATGGTAAAAATTTAAAATTCTCAAATTGCCAAGCGTCCTTGTTTGGCTTACTAGCTGGATTTTCTCTAAAATAAACTGTTTTATTTTTTACAGGAGTCCAGTCTGAAGGAGTAGAAATAAATTTACCGAGATAAGGCTTAGCAACTTTTAGAACAAAATCATGAGGTAAATCATCAGGAAGATTAATTCCCATTTTTGGATTTTCTAGCATCCAAAGAACTGCTCCCATGAGCCCAGCGGCTACTTGTAGGGTAGTAGCATTTTGTCCTGGAGCTAAGCGTCGAGCTTCTTCGATACTTAAATCACTTCCGGTCCACCAAGATTTATATGGATGTCCCATTAAAAGTGCGCCCAAGATATCTGCTCCAGAGGTAATCTCATCACCCATAATTCGGAGTTTGGATGGAAGATTGTAATTGAGTCCACGTAATTCGCAAAGACTGGACAATGTCTCATGGCAGGGCATATAGGCATAATGTACGGTTGGTCGGTACAGTGCATTTTTTTTGGCTTTTTCATCTTGCCAAACAGTCAGGCGATCAGAAAGTCCAAAGGCTTCACCGTGTCGGATAACCATTCCCACGATTTCTTGATCAGGTATCCAAGATCTGACCCAAGTATTGATTCCCATTTGTGCCAAGAAAATTTGATTTTTAGGACCAACTTTAGGTATGTGAGCTAAAGCAGGAAGTTTCTTTTCGTGAGTGCCCCAGCCCATTTCGGCTGGCGCAGTGCCTTCCTCACGGAGGCCTTCGATGCTCCAAGTGCCGACAAATTCATTTACTTCTTTTGGTCTATTAGTTATTTGGGTATCTCTTTCACTGCAATGAATAACTTTTACGTTGAGCTCTTTGGCCAATTTATTAAACTCTCTATTTTTTATATAATTTTTTAATTTCGCAATATCTCTTTCTTTCCAGCCAGAGGCTGGTCCGCCTTTGGCGGATACTTTTTTATCTTTAATTAATTTTGTCGCTATATCTACTAAACCTTGCTTTACGAAATGTGAAATGAGTCCAGGATTTGCGCCATGGTCCACTACGGCGGAAGTAGAATCTTTAGGCCAAGCCTTAGACATTTCTCGCATTTGCATTTGTCGGAAGTAAAGGGACTTTTCAAAGGGACTTTTTTTATCTATTCCTTTCATTGGATCCCATTGTTCAACAGAAGTATTCACATACAAAACATGGTGATCGTGGCACCACTTTAGAATAGTATTGCAACCAATATTCCAAGCTAAATCAATGATGAGTCCTCCATCATCTACATTTTCGGCTAAGATTTTATTGATATTTTCCTCTGTAATTTTGGTTCGAACAAATTTTATTCCTTTGCTTGTGTATTTCTTTAAAGCCTTAGCTTTATCTTCAAAATCGATGATGGTGATATTTTTTAATGGAACATCAATTTTTTCTAATAAAATCGGAAGGGTGCATTGCGATACCGAACCGTAACCAATGATTAATATTTTGTGATTAAATTTTTTCTTCATTTTAATTTTTTTTAAAATAGAAAAATATAAATTTCTCTAAAACCTAAATAATTATAATAGTGTTATTGTAGGGCAACTGAAAATATTGTCAAGGAAATTCAAAGAGAACTAAAGAAAAGAAAATCCCCCGCATTTTGAGCAGGGGATTATCGTTTTCTTGCAGGTATTTATAAGCCGAATTTTGTTCTCTGACCGAAGTCAAAGCGATAACAATTTATCTAGGTCCAGCATTACTGCGGGACTCAAGCGATTCTCTCCAACCTAAAGTCGGAGCACGATCTTGCACAGGAGTAAGTATTTAGCCGTTTCAGCCGGACTTAACCGGGTCGTTTCTGTTCGCAACTCCATATCGCTATGGAAGGGAATTACCCTTTACTTTTTCCCGCCGATGGCGGGATCTGTGTTCGGACTTTCCTCCCCTCGACAAACTCAGGGCAAGCCCTAAGCAAATAAAAGAGTAGTTATCCGATACCTGCTCTTGCACTATAACATCTTTTCTTCTTGTCGTACAGTTGCTTTTTTATTTTAATATGCTATACTACTCTCGTGAGTGTAGGGCAAGAGATTTTTTGACTTACATTTATCGTAGTCGTAGACAAACAACATAAGTGCCGCAAACCCCGTCGCTCGCGAGCGACGGGGTTTGTTTTTTCCCGATAGTAGAGCTTTGTGATATATCAAAATATGCTCTGATAAAATCAGAGCGTCACAAAGTCTCACTACCGGGTTTTTATGTTATAATTATGAGACATGAAGAAATTAAAAAAATTTAAAGTTTTTCTAGTGTTAATTGTTTTGGGCTTTGGGGTAATAGTGTCTATCTTGTTTTATTACAGCCTAGATCCAGCACTTCTTGCCAAGATTTCTTTTTATTTAGATTTAGCCAATCCTTCAGTTCGAATAGTTCGTATCCAAGAAGGTTTGCGTAAAGAAGAAGTGGCGGACGTGATGGCTAATAAATTAGGCTGGGACGCAAACGCTAAAAATGACTTTATCAATGTGCATTTGGCCCTAAACACTACCAATCAAGAAGGGCATTATTTTCCAGAGACTTATTTGATCAATAAAGACGAAGGTCCATCAGCTGTCAGTACTATTATGTTCGATGAGTTTTCAAAAAAAACTGAAAATATTAAACAGCCAATATCTAAAAAGATAGTCAATCCAGATACGGCTCTGAAAATTGCATCTATTATTCAGCGAGAGAGTAACGGTAGTAAGGCTGATATGAAATTAATTTCTGGTATTATTTGGAATCGTATTTGGAGTGGAATGAAATTACAAATTGATGCTACGGTGCAATATGCGAAAGGGAACGAAGAGGATGGTTGGTGGGAGCAAGTTAATAAAGGGGATACTAAAATAAATTCTCCTTATAATACTTATCTGTATGCAGGACTTCCACCAGGTGCTATTGATAACCCGGGTCTTGACGCTATCGAAGCTGCTTACAATCCACAAAAAACAGATTGCCTATTTTATTTACACGACAAACATGGACAAATACATTGCTCCAAGACTTATGAAGAGCATAAGAGAAATATAGAAATATACTATCCGTAGCTAAATTTATTTTTAATGACCATCATAGACTAATTGCTTAATTATGAAACAGAAAAAATTTATAGAAAAAATAATTATTGGTGTTGGATCAGTGCCTTCACTTATTGCACATACACTTTTATTTATTGTGGCTTTTGTTTTATCTGTTTGCCACATTGTTTCTTGGGATATAATGCTCCTTACTTTAACAACAATCGTGTCGCTCGAGGCAATCTATCTAGCAATATTTATTCAAATATCTGTAAACAGGCAGGCACAAGAACTTGCAGAAGTTAGTGAAGATGTTGATGAAATTCAGGAAGACGTTGAGGAGATTAGCCAAGACGTTGATGAGATTCAAAAAGATGTTGATGAAATTCAGGAAGATGTTGATGAGATTCAAAAAGATGTTGATGAAATTCAGGAAGATGTCGAAGAAATTACTGAAGAAACCGAAGAAGAACGTATAAAAATAAGGTCAATTAATATTGAACAATTAGCGCAAGACTTAAGAAAAATACTTGCAGATTTAGAACATTTAAAGAATAAATAATGTTTAGGTAGCAACCTAAATGTAATTTTTGTGGACTTAGATATTGTTTTTTGGAACAGGTTTGCCAGAGAAAGCGAATATCTAGTCAGTATCCTAAAGGAAGCTAAGGAATAAGGTCTAATTAACAGTCAAGTTTTGTTAATTATATAGACAAAAATTGAATATTACAAATAAAAGAGAATTGTTTTAACTACTACTAATGATTAGAACCTAACAAAACTTAACATTTAAGGGATTGTTATGTACCTAAGAAAACCTAAGATTGTGTCGAGTTTTGCGATAAGTACGCAAATAAGAAAAACTTACGAAAACCTACGAAAACCTACAACCTATCAAAACCTATCATTATTGAAAATTATGGGAACCTAGTAAAACCTTGCTTTTAGTAATAGAATTATTAAGTTTTACTAACTTAACATAACTTAACATTAGTTCTTAAATGCACATTTCCACGTTCTTTTTAAGTGTTTTAGATAAGTATCTATCAACATCCGCAAAACTTCCAATCTCGTCAATTAGACGGTCTTTTACAGCATCTTGGGCTAGTATCTCAGAACCGTCAGCTAAGGCTTGGACTTTCTCTATTGGCAAGTGTCTATTTTCTGAAACTTCTTTAATAAACACATTAGCTTGCTCTGTCGTTTGCTCCATGATTAGTTTTTCCTCATCTGGGGTAAGTGGTTTGTCGGTATTAAATGTATCCTTATATTTTCCGTAAGATAATTGATGAAAGGTTATGCCATTGTCTGCATTTTGTTTTGCATTATCGGTGTAAGAATTTGTAACCCCAATATCTGCAACCTCCGATACCGGTAAAGCAAATATGCGTCCCGTAGCCGAAGCAATCCAATAAGCTGAAGATACACCTCTGGCACGAATCAAGGCTACTGTAGGCTTCCTTACTTCTTTTATAGCTCTAGTAATTTCTTCAGCAGTAAATATTTCTCCTCCACTAGAATCAATTACAAAAACTAGAGCTGTAACTCTTTTATCTTCATCAGCTTTTCTTATTTGAGCTACTATGTCGAGAGAAATTACATTGTTTTTATCAACAGAACCATCGCTATTGTATTGAGGTGAAGAATACAGATAACCAGTAATGGGAATAACAGCGACACTTTCGGAACAATTTTTCTTTTTATGAAAACGAAAGGAAACACCAACAACGATAATTACTATTATTAAGATAGCAGGGATGTAAAACTTTTTTGTTTTTAATTTAAGCCACATAATTTTGTTAACCTTCTAATTTTTCGTAAATTATAAAACTGAAAGAGCTGTTAATATGTGATAAAGAGCAATTATATAAATAATGACTTGAAAGACAGCATTTATATAAAACTCAGTTGTTTGTTTTTGAATTACTTTTGTTATTTTTTCTCTTTCTTCTTTCTCTTCTTTTTCTTTTTCTGTTAAGGGTGTCGTCATAATATTGTTAATTTGGTCAAGCGTTTGTGCTTCTTTCATTAATTCTTCTCTATCTACGTCATTTTTTATTATTTTTTTTACCTTTCTAAATTCAGCATCAAGTGCCTCCATAAACTTTAATTGGGATAAACTTAACCCAGACGCAAAAGTTTGCATGCTTAGATAAATTAAAACTAAGACAGCTATAACAATAGTTTCAAAATTAGTTGAAGCAATAGAAAAAATACCCCAAACAATAGCTACGGTTATTATATTTACAATCACGTTCCAAATTATTCCTAATGTTTTCATGATTTTATAGGCTAAAACGCAAAAAGCTCTTAGCCAGATTGATGGTTTTTTAGACCACCCATACTCGTTTCCAAGTATGACCCGTGAAGGCGAACTCTGACTAAGAGTTCTTTATGCTTCACGGGATTCTCACCATGCCCTAAGAAAACTTAAGGTTTAGGCTACTTTTAATATTAAGTTTTATAAGTACATCATATCAAGAATTCGACCTATTGTTAACCTAGATTAATTGTTTCTAAAATAGTCAAGTTCACTCATTTCTGAAACCGAACGACTATTAGAGTATTGTTTAATTAGCCGTCCATTATCAGAAATAACAATTGTACAGATAAGGTAGTCTTCTTTTTCTCGATTTTCTATGTTTTTATTTTCTGAAACACTCCATTTTTCTAAATCGATAAAATGAAAAATCATAACACTATTAAGAAGATTGACTGGTAAAGAATATTTTATACCTTCTCGTATATCCTTAGAGAGTTGTTCTATCGTTGTGTGATGGTTTTTGGGTCTAAATACCAATATCGTTATGTATCCATCGTAGACACCATCAATTTCATATTGAACATCAAACATACCGAAATGTTTTCTTGAGATTAAAAGAGTTTCTGTATTAAGTGTTTTAACAAGTTCTTTATTGTTCATACTTATAAATAAAAAATTCCTCTAATAAAGAGGAAAGATTTTTTACGTGGACTAGACGCAAACTTATCTTTCCTGACACTTTCGTGTCTGGTTGGATTTAGCACCTTACATTTGCAGGTTGCTGTGGGGTTATCGAGCCAATTCTCTACCGCCACTCTTGATACATATTTAGTTGTAAGCACATACTAACATAATTTAAAGCAAAAAGTTATCCACTTTTTGTTCATGGGATGTCCGTATTCACATATAATAGTCTGTATGAGAAGTATAAAAGCAAGGTTTGAAGAACAAGAACATAAAAATCCATTTCATGGAGCCTCTATTAATCTCGTTAGGGCGGTTCGAGGTCAAGGATTTTCACGTCAAAATTTACTGAAGGCATTTAAGGAATTAATGCCTGAAGAGGAATATGATAAAGCTGATAAAAAAGGGCTTATTGATTTTTTAGAACTCACTACAAACACCCTTGAGGAGAACGAAAAAAAGGGGAAAAATCAATTTAAAGGGTGTCAAAATCAAGAATGCGATAAGAGTATTAAAGGTTTAGTTATTGGTGAAATTTCTTTGAAAATTTGATATAATGGAAATGCTACGCAAAAGTTTAATAGGTGAGAATAATTTTATACCCAAAGAGGGGCAACGAGAGCTTTTGCGTAGCAGTAAAAACTCACTTCGTTGTCCCTCTTTTGGTATTATTAATAACTTATCTGAAAACGCATCACTAGATTATTTGGCAAGTATTTTAGTTGAGGCATTTTTGGATAAAAAAGAATATGAACGAAATAAATTATGTTTCTAGAAAGAAAGCAGTTATCTATGTTAGAGTTTCCACTAAAGAACAAGTTGATGAGGGAAACAGTTTAAGTACTCAAGAAAAAATTTGTAAAGAATATTGTTTAAAAAATGATTATGAAATAGCTGAAATATTCATTGAACAGGGAGAAAGTGCAAAAACAGCAGACAGAACAGAACTTCAAAAATTACTCAATTATTGTGCAAACAAAAAGAATGGAATAAGGGCAGTTATAATTTATAAGTTAGACCGTCTATCTCGCAGGGTGGATGATTATAGCTATCTTCGTATTTTATTAAAAAAATATGGAGTAGAAATAAAATCCACTTCGGAGTTTTTCGGAGACAACCCTGCTGGTCGTTTTATGGAAAATACAATGGCAAACATTGCACAGTTTGATAATGATATACGTTCTGAACGCTGTGCAGGGGGAATGAAGGATGCTATGCGTGATGGTCGCTATGTGTGGATGGCTACAGTTGGTTATAAAAATACCACAATAGCTGGAAGGGCTACTATTGTGCAAGATGAAATAATGGCTCCTCTAATACAAAAAACATTTGAGCTTATATCTTTGGATACCTATCCAACAGAAGAAATTAGAAGGATGATGACAAAGGAAGGTTTGTTAAATAAAAAAGGTAACCCTTTTTCAAAATCATATTTTTATTCAATGCTTACCAATGAACTTTTTGCAGGGTGGATTATTAAGTTTGGAGAAAAACATAAGGGAAATTTTAAGCCAATTGTATCAGAAGAGCTTTTTAATCAAGTACAAAGAATATTAAAAAGAAGAGGAAGAAAGCATTCAGCTTATCTTACAGATAATCCAGATTTTCCTCTTCGCAAATTTGTAAAGAGTAGTGAAGGTAAGGTGTTAACAGGAAGTTGGTCTACTAATGGTAAAGGAAATCGATATCCGTTTTATCGTTTTGGTAATGATAAATCAAGTTTAAGGAGAGATGTTTTTGAAGACGACTTCAAAAAATATATGGATAGATATAAACTAGATGAAACAAAATATCAAAAACTTAAAATACTTGTACGAGACAACTTAATAAAAGCAACAGCAGAAAAACGAAAAGAGAGAGAACAACTAGAAAAACGTGTGAATGAATTAAATGAAAAACAATCTGCAATAATTAAGAAAAATCTTGATGGAGTAATTAGTGATAACGTGTTGAAGCAACAACTAGAACTTATTGAAACTCAACTAATGGAAACAAGTTCCACCCTTTCTAATATTCCCAACAGTGATGCTGACTATGAAAAGATGATTGAATTTATGGAAGAATACTTAAAACAACCAAGTAAAACATGGTCTGAAATAAAAAAGATAGGAATAAAAATTAAATTGCAGTGGTTCCAATTTCCACAAGGTCTGACATTTGAAAATAGAATATTTGGAACACAAGAAGTAGCCAATGTTTTCAAAGTAAAAGACGCAATTTCTGCGTCTTCGTACTCTAGGGTGGACCGTACAGGACTCGAACCTGCCACCCCCTCATTGCAAATGAGGTGCTCTACCAGATGAGCTAACGGCCCATATACCTAAGTCTAACGACCAAAATATATAACTTTTACATATTACCAAACCAAACGATTAAATGCAAAACTTTTATTTTTTATTAATGGAAATTTCTTCAAGTAATTTACGATAAGGACGAGCGGTCAAATGCCATCCACCGGGTTTGAGGGGATAATCAAGGTCGTCAATGACAAGATAAATCACATACGCAAGGACAGATACGCTCATGGTGTATGAATAATCAAGCCAAATATTTTTTACACCAATAAACATGGAAAGGCCTACCATCATGGAGGTCGCTAGAATAATAATACGTTTAATGGATTGGGGTACGTGATGTGAACTGTAGCGCATTCTTCGGGAGCGATCTTCAATCAATTTAGTAAAGAAGGCAAATGCATTGGTGGCAATGGCTGGCTGATTTTTAAACATATCAAACATAGTTGCACTTAATACAGAAAAAGATTCATTGATGCGAACGCTTTGGATTTTCTGCTCTCCTTTATAAAGACCGTTATCAGACATTTCTTCTAAGTAGGATTTTATTGAATTATGAAATATTTTTCCAGTTTCAGAAGGTAAATATCGAGACCATAACCACATTTCTCTAAGAGAGTTTATCTCATCATTAACAGCATCGACGAGGTTGTTCCAGTTTTCCCATTCCTTTTGAATAATAAAACCAGCCAGAATACTAAATAACGTCCCGATAGAAGCATACAGCCAGGGGACACCCCCAAGGTCAGCCAAGATTATTTTGTTGTTATAGAAATCACTTTGGTGGAGAGCATAAAAAACTAAAGAAAAAAGTCCCACAAAAGAAGCTATTTTAACTGTAAATTTCATATAGTAATAATATATACTATATTGTTTTTATAAACAAATATTTTTATTTAACAAAATGATTTTTATGAGTTAATTTTTATTGTGAGGCAGAGCATTTTCCGTTATAGAAATCTATTGTTGGACACTTAGAACCATTTTTGAAAGTGCATACGGAATTAGGTACTGCAAATGTCTGACCTCCAGACCATGCGCAATATTTTTGATCAATGGTGTCATATCCAGTTGTTTTCATTCCGCCCACAGGGCAATCTCCACGTAAGAGCGCCCACTCTTCACAAGCTCTATTATCTTCAAAATAGCACAAGCCATATTCACCTCCAGTTCCATTTTTTTCTATTGTTAAGTTACCTCCAACTTTTGTACAATTAACTGAGGCTGGGTTAGCTATTCCTGTTGTAGTGTTATCGACAACTGGAGTTATCGAACAATCTTTAAAAGTAGTTTGATCTCCTTCGGTAATAAAAGCGGTATCTCCCTTATTCCAAAAAACAAATGATTCATCTGAGTTTGCATAACGTGCTCCAGAAGCCGAGATTGACTGAAGGAGTAACATACTTCTCTTGTCACTTAAATTAAGTTCTACTTTATCTTTAAAAAATATTGCTTGAATGGTTTTATTTTCTGCACAATTAAAAGTTACAGAATTTATAATCCCATTGTTCACTTGGTTAACTACTGGAACGGTTGTAATCTTTTGTATATATATTTGGCAATAAACAAAAACGCCTATAATAATTACGATTAACACCAACACCATTATTTTTAAGTAATTTTTCATTCTTTAATTATACTACAGGTTAAAATTTTTACTAAGCCTGCCCGCAATGCTAAAGTATAACTTTTGCAGGCGGGGCAAGAAGGCAAAAGGGGTGTATAATAAAGTTATGACCTCTAAAAGAATGCTATTTTTTATATCTATAATCATTTTTTTCCTTAGCACGACGATGCCAGCTTTTGCTGTTTCTACAGTATCTACTACTAAAAAAACTACTGCTGTAAAGCCTTTAGAAAAATTATTCTATTATGTTCCTGGATTCTCAACCTTCTATTCCTTGCAGGCAAATGGAAATAAAGCTAATATTTTTGCGCCCCAAGTTTATAAAGTTGATGCGAGTGGCATACTGACTGGATCTATTTCTGATGTAGCGCTTGAAGTTGTAAACCAAAACAAAACGCCTATTATGCCTTTGGTGTCTAATGCAAATTTCGATCCTGATACACCATGCATACAATTTTAAAATCAGTTGATTTACAAAATAAAATTATAAAAGAATTAATTGCAGAAGCAAAATCAAAAAATTATATTGGCTGGCAATTTGACTTTGAACATATTATGGCAACAGACCTGAATCTTTTCTCTTCATTTGTCGAGTTAACTGCAAAAAAGCTCCATAAAGAAAAACTCAAGTTATCAGTCGCGTTGATTGCACGTTTCTCTGATAAACCAAGCGATCTTCCTGCAGGATCGTGGGATAAATGGGCAGGAGTTTTTGATTACACTCGGATTGGCAAAGTAGCAGATTTTGTGACCCTGATGGCATATGACCAGCCAGCGTCTATCGGTCCGGTTGCAAGCTTGCCCTGGGTTAAAAAAGTTCTTACTTATGCTGAAAAGCACATTGCCAAATCTAAAATTTCTTTAGGTATTCCGACGTATGGGTGGTTGTGGAATACCGATACAAATAAGATGATCCGAAGTATGTCCTATCAAAAAGTTCAAGATCTTCTTGATAGTAAAAGCTATATAAGTAAGGGTTTTAACAAGACTTCGCAAACTTCCTGGATTACTTATACACAAGGCACAGGAACAAGTCTGGTTCATTATAAACTTTGGTATGAAAATGCAGCGAGTTTTAAAACAAAACTTTCTTTAGCTAAATCAGCCAAGATTAGAGGTATTTCACTTTGGATTGTTGGGATGGAAGATCCTCTTATCTGGAAAACTATTTCAAAATTTGTTGACTATTAGATGCTAATATCTCGGAGGAAACATTTCTTTTACTCTGGTTTTAAAAATTTTTTATAATTTTCTTTTATTCTTTCTTTTTCTCTTTTCTCTTTTAATTCTGATATACTAACTACTTCTCCATTATTAGACTTATCCTCTAATTTTTTAGATTTTAATTCTGATATTTGTAATTGTTTTAACTCTAAATTAATCCCTGTCGGGAATTTACGTAAATTCGAATATTTTCCCATATTTTCCATGTATTTTCTAAAGATTTTAATGAAAAAGTGACAAAGCAATACCCAAATAATATGGCCAGAGAATTAGTGCTAATACTCCTTTCCAAAAAGTTAAATGTAAAAAGCCTATAGTAAAAAGCCAAGCTGCAAACCAGAAACCTCCTGCAAACATATGATTTTCAATTTTAATTTTTTGCATATCAATCATTTTATTTATTAAGATTCTTGTCCGTATATTCTTGATGAAATTTTACTCCCAAATAATACGGCCAAATTATTAAGGCTAGAACTCCTTTCCAGAAGGAAAGCTTTAAATAACCTATCGTAAAAAGCCAACCAATAAACCACAATGAGCAAAAGAAACCTTCTTGATTGTTAATAATTATTTTATCCATTTTATTATTTACTACTTTATTAAATAAACTTTCTAACTTTTACTAATAATCCAGATTATATCATAGATTTGAACTTCTACCAAGATGTTTTTCATTCACAAATTAATTCGGCTCAACGTGTATCAAAACATCGCTGATATTATTAATTTTTTCTAGCAGGGTATCTTTTAGTTTATGCGCCAAGTCGTGTCCCTGTCTTACTGTCATATTTGAGTTCATAACCACAGAAAGATCAATATAATATTTCATTCCTACCTTACGAATAAAACATTTTTTAATATCTAGTATCCCTGGAACACCGAGCGACACTTTTCTGATTTCTACCTCAAGATTTTCATATAAATGTTCGTCCATAATTTCTCCCAAAGCTGGTCTAAAAATTAAATAACTATTATATAAAATAAATCCAGCAGCAAAAATAGCAGCCCAGTTGTCTGCATATTTAAAATTATTACCAAAGATTAAAGCTATTGAGATTCCTATAAATGCCGCTAGAGAGGTAACAGCATCACTTCTATGGTGCCAAGCATCTGCCTTCAGAGAAGAACTATTGGTCTCTTTACTTTTTTTCAATACCAAACGATAAGAAATCTCTTTCCAAATAATTACTCCAGCCAGAAAAATAAGTGTCCAGGATTTTGGTAAAACGCGAGGCATTCCCATACCTTTAATTCCTTGGTAAATAATGATAAAAGCAGCAACAGCTAAAAAGCCAGCCACGATAAATGTTATTAGTGCTTCAGCTCTTCCATGCCCATATGGATGATTTTTGTCGACAGGTTTGTTTGAATATTTAATGCCAAATAAAACAAAGCCAGAGGAAAACACATCAGTGGTTGATTCAACAGCATCGGCTATAATCGCATGTGAGTTTCCTAAAATACCAGCCATCCATTTGAGAATAGCCAGCAACATACTTCCTAGCATACTGAAATATATTGTCTTGACTGCTATTTGCTCTTTCGCTTGTTTTTGTATCATAATTTAATTTTTTATTCAAACTAGCCATAAGTCAATTAATAACTGAATTATATTACAAAATTTAAAAAATCAAAAGATAAAATTTAAACTTTATAGGAGATGGGCAAATTAACCATTATAAAATAATTTATTCACTTAAATATCTCTCTCCTCTATCTGGTAGAATTGTTACCACTTTTTTATATTTTTTACTTAAAGCTAAAGCTGCAAGAATATTGGCTCCCGAACTTATTCCTACTAAAATTCCATTTTTGGTTGCCAATTCTTTTCTTTTATTTATGGCATCTTTACTTTTAATAGTAATAACTCCATCAATCAAGCCAATATTATCCATTAATATTTTTGGTATAAATCCTTCTCCTATTCCTTGAATTTTATGTATTCTTGGTTTCTTGCCAGACAATACAGCTGATTCGCTGGGCTCCACTGCAATAATTTTTACTTTCGGATTTACTTTCTTAAGCGCTTGGGCCACTCCTATCAGAGTTCCTCCAGTACCTGTACCAGCCACAAAAACATCTATTTTACCATTCATTTGTTTTAGAATTTCTTGACCTAAACCTTCCCTGTGGGCTGCAATATTATCTGGGTTTTCAAATTGACTTGGTAACCATGCTTTTTTATTTTTATTTATTAATTCTTTATATTTATTCATTGCTCCAGCCATGTCTTCTCTGGCTGGAGTCAGTACTAGTCTGGCTCCAAAAGCCTTCATCATTCTTCGCCTCTCTATACTCATTGATTCTGGCATTATTGCGGTAAATTTATATCCTTTTATAGCTGAAATCATTGCAAAAGCAATTCCAGTATTGCCGGAAGTTACTTCAATTATTTCAGAGCCTGATTTTAGTTCACCTCTTTCTTCTGCTTTTTTCACCATGTAGAATGCCATTCTGTCTTTTACGCTTCCTGTAGGATTAGTGGTTTCAAGTTTGGCAAAAATATTTCCTATTTTTAATAGGGGAGTATTACCAACTACACTTAGAATATTCTTTGATTGGTCCTGGTTCTTTTTTTGCATAAATATTTTTTATATTTCTATAATTACTGAAATTGGTAAATGGTCAGAGGCCTTTGAATCATAAACTTTGAACGAGCTAGCCTTCATCTCTTTGCTAGTAAATATATAATCTAGTTTATATATAATCTTATCTTCTACCAGACACGTACATCCTTCTTTGTAAACTGACCACGTCGGTGTGCTTGAGCCCATTTCAATATCTTGTAATGAGTCATTCATTTTTTTTATCACACTACTTTCTGGCAATGAATTAAAATCTCCCATCACTATGGTATTTTTGGTGGGTAAAAATTTCAATAAATTTTCTGCTTGTAAATCTTGTAATTCTAATTGTTTTTGATGAGTGTGTCTTAGGTGGATACTAAAAACATTTAAAATATTATCTCCTATTTTAATATTGGCTTCTATCACGGTGCGTTTTTGATTCTCCACTAATCGATGCTCTTTACTACTTACAATCTCATATTTACTCAAAATCGCATTTCCCATTTTTATAGTTTGTTCGTCATCTTTTTTGTATCCTGGGAGGTATTTAAATGGCATATCGATATCGGTGGTGTAGACATACTTATATCCCAATTCCTTTGCAATGAGTTCTGCAATGTTTCCCTTATTGTCCTCTGACACTTCTTGCAGAGCGATAATATCAGCCTCTGCTGTTTTTAAAAATTTAATTACTTCATCTAAATAAGTTCCACACCAAATATTCCAAGATAATATTTTTAATTTCATATTTTTATTGGTGGCAAATTATTTGAAGGCAAAAGCCATTAAGATGATAGTTAAAGCATTCAGAATCACCAAGATTAACGCCATTTGCCATTTTAGTGGAAGGGGATTCCATAAAATATAGATTGTGTAAACTATCGCAACAATTGCCGCCCCAAGAAAATTTCCTTTTATCATACTTTTACAATTAAAATAATAATTAAGTAAATTATATCATAGTTTACTCCGAACCTGGGATGTCATTCAGACTCTGAGAGTCTTCAGGTTCGAATGAGATGTTCGAATGAGTATATTAGAAGAAAAAGGGATATTTAAACCTGCAATTTAAATTTTTTGATACAATAGACAATAACCACGGATCATCTTTTGCAATCGGGGTCGTAATATCTGCGTCAATGCCGAAACCAGCGATACTTCCTGTATCTATAGCCTTCAACACTGCGTCTTTATTTATAATTTTCTCTCTAGAAATAGAAACAAGAATAGCCCCTTTTTTCATTAAATCAAACTCTTTTGAAGATAATAGATTTTCTGTTTTATTAGTGAGTGGAACGGTTACTACAATAACATCACTTTCTTTTAACAATGTTTCTAGATCGACAAGTTCAACACCCTGAATTTCTTTATTATTTTTATTTACACCAACTACTCTCATAGAAAATCCTTTCGCTATGCAACGTTGGTAGGAGTACACCCTCGGCATCCGCCTCGGGCATTTCTGCTAGGGCTACGAGTGCCTAGATGCCTATGAGCGGAAAAGCCGAACGGCTCAAATACCAGTAAATGAGCCGTTCGGATTTCCGCGCTTCTTGGGGAGAGGAAGTTTCCTCTCCCCGGGTCGGGCTCTCCGACAGAGTCGGAGTCTGCCCTCGCCATCCCCACTCTACGTTTTACAATATTGTGTTTAGTGTGTAGCTTTCGCTTTCGATTTCTGGATTGCAATTCGGGTCAGGCACTCGTCCTTTAGTCGTGGACACCCTAGCGGAAATGCCCGAGGCGGAAAATGCATGTGCTTGACCCACCCTCCCATTCGCGCACAAAACCGCCGTGAGGAAAAGAGGGGACGGCTTGCTCCCTTAGATAGAATATTCAAATATCTTAACAGAAATCCCTTTCTTGTTTGCTTTATCAATCGTGTCTTGGGTTCCTTCGGTTTTATTTACATGAAAAGCAACCAATTCATCGGCATTTTTAATAATTTCCGTAATTCTATTGAAATATATTTCTTTATTTAAAATAATATCTTTTCCTTCTACTAATGCATTCAGCTCTTTTATTTTTTCTAATTGAGCAATAAGAGATTTTACCTGTTCTTCTGTTACAACTCCTTCTTTGGCTCGATTAAAATAATGAGTTTTATAAATTTCAAGAGTTGAGGGAATAAAAATTTTAATTTGTTTTGAATCACAGCCAAGTTTCAAGGCTTCATCGGTTGCAAAATAGTCAACTCCCAAAGCTCCGCCGGATATTATTCCGTTTCTTTGAGAAATTATTTCTTTAACCGTTTTTCTGACGTCTTCTTCGACTTGCTTATTTGTTTTTCTCCAAGCTCCGGCGATAGCGACCCATTTCATAAATAAATAAATTATATTACTTTTTGATAAAATACCGAGTGCCCAGTTTTTCCGGTTTGTTTAATTTTATTTTCTTTTTCTAAAGCATTTAAATATCTTTCAGCCGTTGCATCCGATACGTGCAAAAATTCTCTAACTTCGTCATTTGTAATTTTAGATTTTTTCAAAAACAAAGTCATAACACGATCTAATTTCTTTCTTTTTCGAAATTGAATCATATTTCTAGCTTTAACGAGAAGTTCACGAGCGAGAGATATTTTCACCAACGGCTCATTTACTGGTACTTGAGCCGTTCGGGTTTCGGAAACTGGCTCAACCAAGGGTTCATTTGTTCCGTTTGAAGCAGGATTTGCTGGCAGATCCGTTGATTCTAATGGGATGGCTTCCTCGGGGCTAGGGGTGGAAATAGGCTCATTTTCTGGATTATCATTATTGAGGGAAACGGGTATCTCTGCGTTTTTAGGGGATTCTGGGGCTTCAGGGGGCATATTAATAGGCTCAGAACCCATTGTATTTATGGGTAATGGGCTAGAAGGCTCTATTTGCTCGTTATTTAATGGTTCGTCGGACATATATGGGTATTGTAGCATATATTTAAACAAGGCAAATACCTTATATTAATAAAACTATTAACTTTTACCTATTCCTAGGTTAGCAACATAGGAAGAGTTAGGAAAAAGTGTAATACACTTGACATTTGAAACGAATAGGTATATACTACCCCTATGACCAATAATTATTCAATAAAAGAAGCAGCGAAAATTTTAGGCGTTCATGAAGATACTCTCCGTAATTGGGAAGACCAGGGTCTTATCAAACCTCTACGCGTGGGTAAAAGGCAAGACCGAAGATATACACAAGATATCATAAATAAAATAGTTGATAAAGGATTAGCCCATCCTGTTATGAATTTAGACAAAGATGCACCGGAGAAAGAAGAAAAAATGTCGCTTGAAGTTCTTAAATCTTTTCTTTGGAAAAGCGCAGACATTCTCCGAGGGAAAATTGATAGTGGAGATTACAAGACTTATATTTTCGGACTTCTATTTTATAAAAGAATAAGTGATGTCTGGGATGAAGAATATGAAAGTATTTTAGAAAAATTTCACGACGAAGAACTTGCTCACGCAGATTACAATCATAAATTTCAAGTTCCTAAAGATTGTCGTTGGTCTGAGATTCAGAAAGAAGCTATCAACATAGGCGCAAAGTTTAATGATGTTTTTGATAAAATAACTACCGCCAATAGTCCAAAGCTTGATAAAATTTTTAATAATTTAAATTTTGCTGACAAAGACCGTTTTCCCAATGAAACACTTCAACGTCTTGTAAATCATTTTTCAAAATATAATTTTGGAAACACTTATATAAATTCTGATATTCTCGGTGATGCTTATGAATATCTTATAAAGCAATTTGCTTCCGACTCCGGCAAAAAAGGAGGCCAGTTCTACAGTCCGAGAGAAATTGAAAGAGTAATAATGAAAATAATAAAACCGGATGCAAAAAGTCATGTCCATGATCCGACCTGTGGCTCGGGAGGTTTTCTACTTGAAGCTTATCATTATGTTCGTGAAAAATTTAGTGATAAAGAAGCTCGCAAGATGTACTTGTCTGGCCAAGAAATAGAAATTGGAACTTTCGGAATTGCAAAAATAAATATGTTCTTGCACGGACTTGAAAGTACCGACATCCGCCGAGGAGATACTCTTGCAGACCCTCAATTTCTAGACAAAGCTGGAAAAATGCAGACTTTTTCCCACGTTGTTGCAAACTTCCCTTATTCTATAAAAGAATGGGAATGGGACACTTTTGTGCATGATAAACACGCTCGCACAGATGGATATGAACTCCCACCAAAGAAAAATGCTGATTATGCTTTTATTCTCCACATCATTAAATCTTTAAACGAAAATGGCAAAGCCGGTATTGTTGTGCCCCACGGCGTGCTTTTTAAATCCGACACTTCTGGCAGAATTCGTGAACAAGTTTTAAAAAATGACTTAATAGAAGCAGTTATCGCTATGCCTTCCAAGCTTTTCTTCGGAGTAGGTATTCCTGTAGCCTTGTTAATCTTAAATAAAACAAAACCGGCAAATCACAAGAATAAAATTCTGTTTATAGATGCCGAGCGTGATTATCAAGAAGGAAAAAATCAAAACTCGCTTCGTAACCAAGATATAGAAAAAATTGCTTCTGCTTTTGATAACTGGAAGGATATAAATAAATATGCACGAGTAATCAGTGCAGAAGAGATAAAAGAAAATGATTATAACTTAAATGTTCGCCGATACATTGACTCATCGGAAATAGAGGAAAAAATTGATGTTTCAGTCGTGTGGAAAGAATTAAAGCAAATTGAGAAAGAAAAAGAAGAAATTAACAAAAAAGTCGAGGGGTATTTAAAAGAATTAAAATATTAGAAAAATGAAAACTCAAAAAGAAAAGTGGAAAATATTTTGGAACGTTACCTCTAGTCCTGGGGCTGCTATTTTTAGTCTTTTTACTGTATTAAGTTTGATTTTTGCATACTTTTTTAAAGACAATACTCTTTTTTCAACATTGCTTACTGTTCTCGGGAGCTTCTTTGCTGGTTTTGCTGGAAGTTTTGTAAAGGATGATTATGAAAAAATAGTCGGGCAAAATATTTTAGAAAAGAAAGGAAGATCTGCCCTTCGTAATCTACAAGGTATTAGTACACAGCTTTGTAATGTAAAAATTTGGGTTGATGATTTTTTAAAAAAAACTAAAAAAACAGAGGGTAAAAATATATTAGAAGAAATTAATAGGCATATTTCAACAATTGAACTCAATATTGCTTCTGGTTTAGCAGATTGGATAGATATTGTCCCAGAATTAAAAGAAAAAAGTGAAAAAGAAGCTGAAATTGAAAAGAAATATAAAGATGCAGCACAATCTGTGATGATTGAACTTCTTGAAAAGAGAAAAGAGTTAGCTTCTGCAAATGATGAGAAAATTGAACAGGAATTAAAGAAAAAAATTAGTGATTTAGAAAAACAAATTAAGGAAATAAAAAAAGATCGTTCTCAATCAACCCATGGTGTTGTTTGGGGGTCAAGTGTGTTGAGTGAGCCTATTAATATAGTTACTTCCGCAGAACTTAATAATGGGATACGCTTGGCATCTTTGGGATCTCAAAAGTGTATAAAATGCGGAAAGCAATTTACAAGAAACTGGTTATCAGCATCTAATTATGGTCACAATAGTTATTGTGATGAATGTAGTAAAGATATAGGCAATAATGTTTTTAGTATATAAAATGATTAATTTAAAAGAAAAAAATATTCCGGATGGGTGGCAAATATTACCACTTTCTAATTTATGCAACAACTTAGACAATAGAAGAATCCCTATTACTAAATCTGACAGAGTTTCTGGGGATATTCCTTATTATGGTGCAACCGGAATTATTGATTATGTTGGTGATTTTATTTTTGACGAAGAAATTCTTGTTATTGGGGAGGACGGTGCTGATTGGTTACCATTCGTTAATAAGTCTTTTATTGTAAAAGGTAAAAGTTGGGTAAATAATCATGCGCATGTCTTAAAAGCAAAAGGATTATCTTCTAATATTTACCTTGAACAATATTTAAATTGGGTAAATTTAGATATTTACACAACTGGTGGAACTAGGAAAAAATTAAATAAAGAAGTATTGATGGAATTACCTGTTTGTTTGCCGAAATTAAAACTTGAGCAAGAAAAAATTGCTGAAATTTTAAGTAAGGTGGATGAAGATATTGAAAAGACGGAGAAAATTATTGAGGAAACTGGAAAAATAAAGTCAGGTTTAATGCAAGAGCTTTTAACAAAAGGTATTGGACATACTAAATTCAAAAAAACAAAACTTGGAGAAATTCCAGAAAATTGGCAAGTAAAATCATTTAATGATTGTTTTGACGTTGCTTCTAAATTACAAGGGTTAAAAAAGTCTGATTACAAAGAACAAGGGAGATATCCAATAATTGACCAAGCACAAAGTTTTATTACAGGATACACAGATAGCAATGATTTGCTTCAAGAAAAAATCCCCACAATAATTTTTGGTGACCACACAAGAATACTAAAATATATAGATTTTCCTTATGTATTAGGAAATGATGGAACTAAAATAATTTGGGCAAAAAAAGAAAATGATCCTAAATTTTTATTTTATTCATTATTAAAACTAGATATACCAAACACAGGATATAATCGTCATTTTAAATATTTGGAACAAGCTATTTTTGCTGTTCCCAAAAAACCTGAACAAGAAAAAATTACAGAAATTCTTTCGAGTGTAGATGAAAAAATTACAGTTAACAAAAAGTTAAAAGAAAAACTTATCCAATTAAAAAAGGGATTAATGTCGGATCTCTTGAACGGAAAAGTCAGAGTAAAATAATGGAAAACTTAAATTCTGTAAAAGAAAATTTTGAGGAGAATCTAAAAATGATAGATCAAATTATAAATATTGGTGATGATGTGGGTAATTTAGTTGTTTCACTTCTGGAAGGTTTAGAAAAGAAGTATGAGAATATGCCTGCTTTTCTTGAGTATAAAAACAAATTAAATACTACAATTGAAACAATCCGTAATATAAAAGAGCATAAATCTTTAAAAAAGAAATATGAAATTATTCACAATCAAGCATTGGTGTTAATTGTTGAAAATTTTGAGTCTTTTTTAAATAGTTTGGTAAAAAATATAATAGATAAATATCCAAGTATTATAACTTGGCCAGAATCAAAGAAAAAATTACCCGTGGATGTAACTTTATTAAGATACTCTGCTCCAACTGTTGGTGAATTAGTTTTGACTTCGCTAAAGGGTGAAGTAAATTTTCAAGATTTAAAAAGTACACTAAGATTTTTTGAAGAATATTTGAGTATAAATATCGAATTAGAAGATTCCGGAAAAGATTTAATGATTCTTGGAGAAGCCTTGAGAAATATTATTGTTCACAATAATAGTAAAGTTGATCATGGTTTTTTGAACCAAGTAAGAGATACTACCTATAAAACTAAATATAAAGATAAGGAAGAAATAAAATTAGAAAAAGAAGAGTATGAGAATTTTAAGCGTGTGTTTCTTGACTTTGCAAAAGTAATTATTAGCGAACTATCAAAAAAGATATGAAATTCAACGAACAATATACAATAGAAAATCACATTATTACATTTATTCAAAAAGAACTTGGTTTTGAATACATTAAGCCGGAGATTTTTGATAAATTGCGACATTACGAGAATGAGTATATTGCCGAACCACTTTTGCAGGATGCTATTCGCCGGATTAATGGCAAAGTTGAAAGCGGTGAAATGAGGAATATTGTTCAGATAATTCGTGGAATTGAAACCAATAAGGAATTTTTGGAGCTAATGAGAAATGGCGTTGACTTGATTGATTCTGAAACTCGTAAGACAAAAAATTATAAGATTGTGGATTTTGATAATGTAGATAGCAATCATTTTGTCGTTACTAATCAATTTTATTTTGCCGGAAATGCTGAAAATATTAGACCAGATATTTTAATTTTCTTGAACGGAATCCCGATAATTGATATTGAGGCAAAAAGCCCGACAGCTTCCGAACAAGTTGATTATTTTATTGCCATAGGGCAGATAAAGCGTTATGAGCGAAATGCTAAAAGTCTTTTTATTCCTAATTGTTTTAATATAGCCACAGATGGAATTAAAACTGTATATGGAACAACATATTCACCGGAGCAAGGTTTTCTAGAATGGAAAGATAAGGAAATTGAAGAAGAATATAAGGGAAAACTGGAAAGCACTCTTGTTGCGCTTTTGGCTGGACGTAATTTATTAGATATTATTCAAAATTTTATAGTTTTTGAAGCCACAGATGATGGTTTGGTAAAAAAAATCGCGCGATATCAGCAATTTCGAGCAACTAATAAAATTTTTGAACGAATAAAAGAAGGCAAGCATAAGAGAGGGCTTGTTTGGCACACTCAAGGGTCTGGAAAGAGTTTGACGATGTTTTTCACAGCGTGGAAATTACGCTATGAAAAACTTTTAGAAAATCCTAAAATTTTTATACTCGTAGATAGAGTTGATTTGGACGATCAGATTTTTGAGACTTTCATAAACTGCGGAGGAGAAAATGTTGAACGTGTGACATCAAGGGAACAATTACTCAAAGTCGTCAGTTCTCCGGAAGCTGGGATTTTTATTTCAACAGTTCACAAGTTTGATGAAAATATTAAAGATATAAAAAATGAGGCTTCAAACATTATTGTTTTAATTGATGAAGCGCACCGTACTCAATATGGAAGCCTAGGAATATATCTAAGACATTCTTTACCAAACGCTAGTATGATAGGCTTTACCGGTACTCCTATATCTAAAACACACGAAGAATTTGGTCTTTTGACTTCTGGTAACCCAGAGAGATATCTTGATTATTATTCAATAAAACAAGCAATAGAAGACAATGCGACGGTTCCGGTGGTGTACGAGGCAAGACTATCAAAATTTTCTATAGACGAGAAAGAAGTTGACGCACAGTTTGACTTGTCGACAAGTGATTTGTCAGTAGAACAAAAAGATTTACTTTCTAAAAAATACAGCAGAAAACAAGCCTTTACTAAACTAGAAAAAAGAATGCAAGCTGTGGCTAGAGATATCTATGAGCATTACAATACCTATGTTGCCCCTGCGGGGTTTAAGGCTCAAGTCGTTTGCTATGATCGAGAGACAACAGCTAGATATAAAGAAATTTTTGACCAAATAATGCCGAAAGAATATTCGGAGGTTATTTATTCTCCGGGTGAAGTAAATACCGACACAGAAGAACTTAGTAAATACAATAAAACTAAGAACGAAATAAAAGATGTTATAAAGAAATTCAAAGATAAAAATCAACCGCTTAAATTTTTGCTTGTGTGCGATATGCTTTTGACTGGTTTTGATGCTCCAGTTGAACAAGCGATGTATATAGATAAGCCACTGCAACATCACAACCTTTTGCAGGCGATAGCTCGTACAAATAGAACATATCCGCAAAAATCAAATGGTTTGATAATTGATTATTATGGAATCACTAAAAATTTAAAAGATGCGTTGGATTTTGACGAAGACGAGATAGCGGAATCAATGATAGATATGAATTCTATTAAAAAAGAATTTGAAACCAGCTTTGAAAAAGTAGATAGTATTTTCAAAGGAATAAATACAGAAAATCCGTCAATGGAAAACTTGCGAAAATGTTTTGAAATTTTTAGAGATAATCCTGAAAAACAAGAAGATTTTAAAGAAGGATGGAATAAATTGAAACTCTTTTATGAAATAATTTCTCCAGACCCATATCTCTTGCCGTTTACAAGACAGATAGAATGGTTTGCTTGTTTTTATATAGCATTTAAAAAAGAATTTGAAGTCGACACTAGAGATGTTTACGCTCTACTTTCTGAATATGGTTCAAAACTAAAAGGAATTATTCAATCTAAGGTAGATTTTGAAGGAATCACAAAAAATTATACTCCGGTTCGGCTTGACCAGTTCGCAGAACTTGAAAAATACAAAGATCAGGATGAAGACAAAGCTAGAATGCTTGAACGAGCTTTGAATTATGAAATCTCAATAAACCTAGACACTAGTCCGATATTTAAAAAGTTTTCTGAAAGATTAATGATTATTAAAACAGAGTTTGAAAAACGACAGACGACACTACAAGAGACATTAAAAAAACTATATAACTTGGCAGGAGATATTAAGAAAGTTGATCTTGAAGCAAAAGATTTAGGTCTCAATATGGAACAATTTGCGCTCTATTCTCTTTCCAAAGAAGAAGGATATGTCAGAGAAATTGAAAAAGATTCGCTAAAGCAATTTTCAATTGATTTAGCTCTATATTTAAACGATTTGCTTGACGAAGGCTGGCAAGACACAGCTCGCAGAGAAGATTTTCTAAAAGACATAAAGAGACAGGTTCAACAAATGCTCTTACAAGAATATAAAGACAGTCTAATGGTTCGTGATTTTCAAAAGTATTTAAACAGATTAATTGATGTAATTCTTAAGAAGTTTTAATTATGAAAAGAAAACTTTTAATAAAAAATCAAAACATAACTGTTGATATCAAAAAAAGTAAAAAAGCTAAGCGTATGCGCATAGCAGTATATTGTGATGGTTCAGTCGTGGCAGTGTATCCGGAAAATGTCCTTTTTTCACGAATTTTATCTGTTATTGAAAATAAAATTAGTTGGATTAAGGAAAAAATTGATTTTTTTAATTTAAAACAAAATATTGCTGTTTTTAAGGGTACAAAAAGAGAGTATATAAAAAATAAAGATATATCTCTTGAATTAGTTAAAAACAGAGTTGAGTATTTTAATCAATTTTATAAATTTCATTACAACAAAATATCTATTAAAAATCAAAAGACACGCTGGGGTAGTTGTTCTAAAAAAGGAAATCTTAATTTTAACTATAAAATTATCTTTCTTCCGAAAGAACTACAAGATTATCTGATCGTTCATGAATTATGCCATTTAAAAGAATTTAACCATTCAAAGAAATTCTGGGATTTAGTGAAACTTCAAATTCCGAATCTTAATCAGGTAAGTAAGATGTTAAGGAAGCATATAAGATAAATAAAGCCCGCATTCCTCCCCAAACCCCTCTTGCGGGCAGAATTTGAAATCTCGCCAAAAGATACAGCCGAGGAAAATGAAAATCCTAATCCCCAAAACTTTTGTTTCCATTTTCCGAGTTCATTTGAATTAGTACATTAGCCGAGCGTAGTGGAAATATTAAAATTAAGAAAAACGTCGAGCGTACACATTAGCTTTCAGTATTGTTTTGAAAATAAGTTCGGAGTTTGTCGTATAGAGGGAGCCAGTTAGTAGAGCATCCCAAAAATGCATCGCGCGCTTCGCGCGTAAATGTGGCGGGAGAATTAAAATCCCAAGCATTCAAAAGGATTTCCCAAGATTTTTTTGGAGAAAATGAAAGCGTGCGAGCGTCGAGAAGAT
>CAITSA010000026.1 GCA_903894955.1 uncultured bacterium | reverse complement strand
CAACACAGTAAAAATTGCAGATTTATGTAACTTAGAATTGGAATTGGGTCGTTGGGTATTTCCTGATTTTAAAATAGAAGAGGGAAAAACTTATGATGAAAAATTACGTGAACTTACCTATGCTGGATTTAAAATACTTGACATAAAAGAAACTCCGGAAATTTTAGAACGAGTAGAGTATGAACTAAAAATTATTCGCGAAAAAGGATATTCTCCATATTTCTTGGTAGTTGGCGATCTACTTCGTTATGCCAAAGAAAATGGTATTTTGAGCGCTATTCGAGGTTCAGTGGCAGGGTCTATGGTTACTTATCTTTTAGGTATCACCAACATAAACCCAATTGAATATAAACTTCCCTTTGAAAGATTTTTAAATCCATTTCGTCCTTCCCCTCCCGATATCGACATGGACTATGCTGATAATAGGCGTGATGAAATGATTGAATATGTAAAAAGAAAATATGGCGAAGATAAGGTTGCCCAAATTGGAACTTTCGGCACAATGATGGCCAAGGGTGCCGTCCGTGACGTCGCTCGAGCTCTCGCCCACCCCTATGCTGTTGGAGATAGAATTT
The DNA here is from genome assembly GCA_903894955.1 of uncultured bacterium. Lineage (GTDB taxonomy): Bacteria > Patescibacteriota > Minisyncoccia > Phycocordibacterales > UBA9973 > UBA9973. The sequence continues at coordinate 17,367 of CAITSA010000026.1, read as the reverse complement.
CAAAAATGATTCCATTTGGTTCACAAGGTATGCCTATGACTATAGACCATGCAATGGAAATAGTGTCAGAACTAAAAGATGCATATCAAAAAGAAAAAGACACTAAAGAAATAATAGATCTAGCAAAAAAATTAGAAGGCTGTGTTAGACATATTTCAGTACATGCGGCTGGAGTGGTTATTGCCCCCCATCCAATTTATGAATACATGCCCACTCAGTTTGACCCTAAGGGCGGAAAAATAATTACCCAATATGATATGTATAGCGCTGAAGATGCAGGATTGCTTAAATTCGACTTCTTGGGAATTAGAAACTTAGCTATTCTCTCCGATGCAATAACTTTAGTAAAAAAATTCTATAACATAAATATTGACATAGAACGCATCCCGCTTAATGACAAAAAAACTTTTGAACTTTTGGCCAATGGTCAAACAGAAGGATTGTTTCAATTAAACGGGAGTGGAATGACAAGATTTCTAAAAGAATTAAAACCTACTTCCATTCATGACATTAATGCAATGGTGGCACTTTATCGTCCAGGCCCAATGGAATCAATCCCAGAATATATCAAACGTAAACATAACTCTAAGCTTGTAAAATATTTAGATCCGCGAATGAAAAAATTCTTAGAAGAGTCGTACGGATTAATTGTTTATCAAGATGATTTACTTTTCTCGGCGATAGAACTCGCTGGCTACAACTGGGAAGAAGCAGACAAATTTCGCAAGGCTGTTGGTAAAAAAATTCCAAAAGAAATGGCCGCTCAAAGAGAAAAATTTACAAAAGGCATAATAACAAATGGCCAAACACCAGAGTTCGCCGAAAAACTCTGGAAACTTTTTGAACCATTCCAAGCATATGGTTTCAACAAAGCGCACGCAGCTTCATATGGTAAGGTCGCCTATCAAACAGCTTATATGAAAGCACATTATCCTGTAGAATATATGGCTTCCATTCTGACCGCCGAATCCGGTGATGTAGAAAAAATATCCACTATCATAGAAGAGTGTAAAAAGATGAACATCCCCATCCTTCCTCCAAACATCAATGAAAGTTATGGGGGTTTTACTTGCCTGCCTCATGAAAAAGACACAGAGATAAATAGTCAAAATAGAAGTGAAAAAATCAGATTCGGATTTTATACCATTAAAAATTTAGGCACAGATATCTCTGATTCAATCATCGCTGAGAGAAAATTAAATGGAAAGTTTAAATCAATTACCAATTTCTTGGATAGAATTAAACACAAAAATTTAAATAAAAAATCAATGGAAGCATTGATCAAATCAGGCTGTATGGATGATTGGAGTGATCGTGGAATACTTCTCCTAAATCTAGAAGCTATGCTCGAATACAATCACGAAAATTCTAAACAAAATGAAAATCAGGTTTCTCTTTTTGGTGGTGAAACTTCAATCAAAGCTCCAGAATTTAAATTACAGACTGCAAAAGAAGCGAACCAAGCAGAAAAATTGCTTTGGGAAAAAGAACTTTTGGGACTTTATCTTTCAGGACATCCACTCGATCGCTTACGAGAAAAACTTGAAAAAAGAACGGTCAATATAAAAAAAATAAAAGAAGAATTTGGCAACGGTATGCAAATAACTATTGCTGGGATAATAGAAACAGTCAGGCAAGTAGTAACGAAAAATAATGAACGGATGGCATTTTTAAAAATTGCTGATCTCACTGACTCAATAGAAGTTGTTGTATTTCCTTCTATTTTTAAAGAATGTATGGATGTCCTGGTTCCTGAAAAATGTATTGCTCTCTCAGGCAAGGTCTCCAATAAAAACGGTGAAAAAAGCATCATCATCGAAGCAGTAAAAGAAATCTAACAACCCCTGAGGTCTTGCCTCAGTGGTCATAATTAATCCATTCTAATATTTCATTGTTAAACTCTTTATTAGAAAAAAAATACTTAGGGAATGCTTTTGTATTTAAAAGAATTTGTTGTGGTCTTTTATTTTTATTTAAATAATCTAGATAACTTGAATATTCATAAGACTTTAAAAAATCAAAGGCATTTTGTATGTTTTTTATTCCTTTTTTCTTCCAATTTTTATCTATCAATTTTACAGGATTTAAATGTATATATGAAAAAAGATATTTTAGATATCTATCATTGTTGGCATGTTGAGATTTAAACTTACCTTCAAATAAACTACCACTTCTTTTGTATTTTTGATTGTAATACATTACATAACCCGTACATATTTTCTGCATAAATTTACTAACATTCATCTCTTCTGTGGGAGTAATGAGTATGTGAAAATGGTTTGGCATTAATACATAGGCACCGAGAGCGACAAGGGGTTCATCATCTTTGTGAGAAATAAATATATCGTGAGCTTGATCTCTCACTTGTTTATTGTTTTTTTGATTTAAAACATGCAATAGTTTTACAAAATATAAATAATCATCTTTATTGTGAAATATTTTTTGCTTACTATTTCCACGATTGTAGATATGATAATATTCACCAGACACAAAAGAAACTTTGCGAATAGACATAATGATATGATAATAAATTAGCTACCACTGAGGCAAGACCTCAGTGGTAATTATAATTTACCCGTTTGTACAATATTTAATAATTCTCTGTGTAATATTCCATTGGAAACTATGCAACCCAATCCATCTTCGTCATACCTTCTTTTATTTCCATTTAAATCAGTAACTTTTCCCCCAGCTTCTTCCGTAATAATTTTTAATGCAGCAACATCGTGACCATATTTACCATAAAACACAGTTCCAATAAATTTTCCATTAGCAATTTGAATTCCGCCATATATAATAGAAAGTAATTCTATGACATTAACACCCTTTTCTCTTAGTGTTTTTAAAAGTTCAGTTTTTGAAAAACCAATTATTACATCATCGGTATTTAAATACGTGTTGTGTAAAGTTGTGTTTTTTGATACTGATATCTTTTTACTATTTCTGTATGCACCACTACCTTTGTATGCCCAATACATCTTTTTCATGACAGGATCATTTACTATCCCAAGAATTGGCTGTCCGTCTGATTGATCAACCAAGGCGAGTGAAAAAGTAAACATAGGTAATCCACATGAAAATGGCATTGTTCCATCAATCGGATCGCACACCCAGATATATTTTGATCCTTCTTTTTTATCATTTCTTTCTTCTCCATAGATACTGTGGCTTGGATAAATTTTGTTTATTCTTTGTATAACCAAGTCATTTATTTCTGTATCAGCTTTAGTTAATGGAGTATTGTTCTCTTTCCATGTACTATCAACTTCAAAACTAAAATATTTTAAAGCTATTTCTTCAGCTTCTTTAGCTAGTTTTTTTGCAAATTCTAAATATTCTTCCATAGAGATTGTTAATTATACAAACTCATAGCCTTTTCCTTGCTTTCAGTAAAAATTATTTCCACTGCTTCGGTGACTTTTTTAGATAATTTCTTCAAAGTTTCTAATTCTGATTTTTTGTATTCACCAAGCAAAAACTTCAAAACTGCTTTCTCCCCTTTTGGTTTTTTTACCACGCCTTTCGGATTTGATGGAGAAATACCGATTCTGATACGTAAAAATTCTTTTGATTTTAATTTTTTTATTACTGACTCCAACCCATTATGTCCACCAGAACTTTTATTAAAAGATATTTTCATTGTTCCTATAGGTAAATCAACATCATCGTAAATTATTACTATATCTTTTAAATTTAATTTATGTTTATCTTTCACATAAGAAATAGCAACACCAGAATTATTCATAAAGGTTGTTGGCTTCAAATATTCTACAGGCTTATTTCCAATCGAATCTTTATAAAAAAGTGCTTTTGTTCCAGAACTTTTTTCCCAATCAATCTTTTTACCTAAAATAAAATCAAGCATAATCCATCCAGTATTGTGTCTGGTATTTTCATATTCTTCTCCTGGATTTCCTAAACCAACTACTAGTTTCATATTTATACTATAACATACCCCCTCCGCCTTTGGCACCTCCCCCTATATAGGGGGAGGACGGGTAGGGGTATATTTATTACAAAACAAATCATATCACCCTGTCAAGGACATTATGTGTTATTATGATAAATATGGAACAAATAAAGTCTAAATCCCAATCGTTTTGGGAGCTCGTACGTTTCGCATTAATAGCTTTAATCGTAGTTTTTCTTATCCGTTGGCTAATCGCAGATCCATTTATCGTTTCGGGTTCTTCTATGGTTCCCACTTTTGAAAATGGGAATTATTTAATAATAGATGAACTATCTTATGAATTAGGTAATCCACAAAGAGGTGATGTAGTGGTATTCCAATATCCAGGCGATCCTAAAAATGATCCTGCAAGAAATTTCTTAGTAAGATTCTTTGATCCTGGGAAGTATTTTATAAAACGTGTCATTGGTTTACCAAACGAAACATTAGACATAAAAGGTAATGATGTAACCATCACGAACAGTGCCCATCCAGAAGGTTTCAAACTAGATCAGCCTTTTGTAAAAAATGTTTCCGATAACGATACGCATATTGTCTTAAAAAGTGATGAATATTTCGTAATGGGCGACAACAGAAGTGGCAGTTCTGATTCTAGAGCTTGGGGACCAGTCAAAAGAGGATTCTTCACAGGAAAAGCTCTCTTCCGCTTGTTGCCAATAAATCAAATAAATATATGGCCAGGGAGTTATAAACAGAGTCAATAAACCTAATATGAAAAAAACAAATAAAAATAAAACAACAGAAGTATCCTCACCTAAGGGGATGAGAGATTTAATGAATGAAGAGTATTATGGATTTCAAGGCTTCTTTGAGAAAGCCCAAGAAGTGGCCATATATTATGGTTTTAAACCAATAGATACTCCTATCTTGGAAAAGGAAGAAGTTTTTACTGGAAGCATTGGTTCTGATACAGATATTATAGATAAAGAAATGTACACACTAAAAACTAAAGGTGGCGATCATTTAGCTCTTCGACCTGAACATACCGCTGCCTTGATGCGTGCATACGTAGAACATGGAATGCAATCAATGCCTCAACCTGTAATGTTTTACCAATACGGTCCAGTCTTTAGACATGACAAACCTCAACGCGGACGTTATCGACAATTTTGGCAATTTGATTTAGATTGTCTTGGTAATGACAAAAGCATTATGGATGCATTAGTAGTTAAAGCTGGCATGAGCATCTTAGAAGAAGCAGGAGCTACTAACTTAACAATCGACATAAACTCCATTGGTGACAAAGAATGTCGAAATGTATATCTTAAAGAACTTACAAGTTATTACAAAAAAAATATCAACGGTTTGCCAGCCGTCGATCGTGAACGCTTAAAAACAAACCCGCTTCGCATCTTAGATTCTAAAGAAGAAAAAACAAAACAAATAAATGAGAATGCTCCCGACTCAGTATCTTTTCTTTGCCCTGCTTGTAAAAAACATTTCAAGGAAGTTTTAGAATACTTAGAAGAAATGGATATAGCCTACAATGTAAATAAAAATTTAGTACGTGGGCTTTCCTATTACACTCGTACCGTCTTTGAAATAATAGAACAAGAAGGAGGCGAAGATGGCACTCCACTCGCACTTGCCGGTGGTGGACGTTATGATTATTTAGCCCGCCATGTTGGAAGCAAGCGTGATGTGCCAGCGGTAGGGATATCTATCGGAGTAGATAGAATAATCGGAGCATCTTGGTATAAAAAACTTTCACCTCGTATCTTAAAGAAACCAAAAATTTATTTCATTCAATTAGGTCCTGAGGCAAAACTAAAAAGTTTAAATATAATTGAAATACTCCGAAAAGCACACATCCCTATCGCTCAATCTCTCTCCAAAGATAGTTTAGGATCTCAATTGGCTGTGGCTGAAAAGCTCTCTATCCCCCATGCGATAATCTTTGGGTTAAAAGAAGCTCTTGAAAATTCCGTTATTGTGCGAGATATGGGAAATAGATCTCAGGAAACTGTGAAATTGAATAAACTTTTAGAATATTTAAAAGAATTAAAATGAAATTAGGTTCTAGTTTCTAGGTTCTAGGGAATAAAAAACAATGCAAAAAGAAATAGTTCAAAAAAATGATAAGGTCCTACGTCAGGTTGTAAAAGAAATACCAATAAAAGAAATTGCCACTCCTAAAATAAAAAGAGTCTTGAAGGAAATGTCCCTCGCCTTAAGAAAGCAGGATGACGGAGTAGCGATAGCAGCGCCCCAAATTGGATATTCCTTGCCTATTTTTGTTGTTTCCGGAAAAATTTTTCATAAAGATTTCATCAGAGGAGAAAAAGAATTTGAAAAAATTCCCAAAAAAGAACTTCCGAAGGACTTGGTTTTTATCAATCCGAAAATTTCAAAACTTTCTCGTGAAAAAGAATGGGTACCAGAGGGATGCCTCTCAGTAAGATGGCTTTATGGTAATACTTTTAGATCAAAAAAGGCAACCGTTACAGCTTATGATGAAAAAGGTAAAAAGTTTATCCGTGGCGCTTCAGGACTCCTAGCCCAAATTTTTCAACACGAAACTGACCACTTAAATGGCATACTTTTTATTGATCACGCTAAGGATATAAAAGAAGAGCTACCTCCTATAAAAAATTAAGTGGAACTATTTTTAATAAAAATTTTTTCATATCTCGTAGTTAGTCTGGACAAATTTATTGTTTAGATTTTTTATCTTACTAAGCTCTCGAAGACCAAAAAGAAAACAAGAGAGCGAAAAAATGAAGAGAAGTGCTAACCACACACCAGCATAAGTATATAAAACAATAATATACATAAAAACAACCATATGGAAAAGAACCAAAAAAATTATAATCACACCCAAGATAATTAATATCCAAGAAACAAGTTTCAGTTTACCTGCTTTCCAAAGACCATGAAGACCAAAAATAAGAAAAATAATAGGTAATAATACAGTAAATAGAATTAAAGTGAAACCAACAGAAAAATGAAAAGAAGGAACGGCACTACTACCAAATGAAAATGCAAGCTGTAAACCATTGAAAAAAAATCCAAGGAACATTGCGATCACACCAAATGCCACAAGTATCCAAGAAGTTAAAATATGTGTTTTTGAAGTGTAAATATTATCAATCATATTTTACTTGTTTGTTTAATTTATTTTTCAACAATTCTACTTAACAAAATTTCTCTATATATATTATCGTTTCTTCTTTCTATTTCTTTTATCGTAGATATTTCTTCCGGCGAAAGTGATTCACGAATTTTATTTGCTACATCGCTTATTTCTAGATCAAAACGTTTTCTTAGGCCCACTATATCTATTGCCATATCCATACCTTCTCGAGTAATGTTTTTCCCTGATGAACGTAAAGACTGTTCTTCTTTAGCCATTGTTAAGGCAATTTCAGAGTCTTCAATTGGACCTTCCTTATGAAATTTTCGTAAATGATTTTCTTCCATATATTTATTTAAGAAAAAATATTTTGGTAATTTATTTAATTGGGGCTACGTCCTCGTCTGACTTAGATTCTTCTTCAGGTTTTTTAACAAAAACTGGACGACTACCTTTTACTGGTTTGCCGTCTGGACCATAGGCTACATCACCAATTCTTTTATCTAATTGATCCTCGTAAATATGTAAGTTTTCATCAGATATATTACAAAAAAACTCTTCTCCATCTTTAAGCTCCGAATGTATGTTATTAAGGCTTTCTTTTGAGATTGTCGATTCTGCTATATTTCTCGTAATTTTTTTAGGTGAATTATCTTCAAGTGACATAAAGTAAATTTTTAAATTAATAAATTTGATTATGATATAATACTATAACCGTCTATCGACCTTACAATTTAATTGTAACATGAAAGAATCCTTAGTCAAAAACTTAAAATTCGTATTCTTTGGCACACCGAAACTGGCTGTCTATGTGCTGGAAGAGCTTGCAGAAGCTGGGTATTTTCCTGCTTTAGTTGTAACTAGCCCAGACTTAAAAGTTGGGCGAGGCCAACACTATGATTCTCCTCCAGTTAAGAAATGGGCAGAGGCTCACAATATACCAGTACTCCAGCCAGAGGTTGTTGATGGAAACTTTCTTTCGGGTGTTGGACACCCGAATATCGGATGTCCAACGTCCGAATATGATGTTTTTATTCTAACTGCTTATGGGAAAATGTTACCAAAAAAAATCCTCAATATTCCCAAACACGGAATTTTAAATGTACATCCTTCGATGTTGCCTAGATTACGCGGACCTTCTCCGGTGAGATCAGCGATACTCAATAATGAAAGAGACACGGGAACAACAGTAATAGTTCTAGACGAGAAAATGGATCATGGTCCTATTGTTATCCAAGAAAGTATTAGTCTGAAAGATAAGGATTGGCCTCCCCTCTTGCCAATTTTAGAGGAAAAGCTCTTTCGCCAAGGTGGAAAATTATTAGTTCAAGTAGTAGAAAATTATATTAAAGGAAAAATTGCTCCCAAGCCTCAAGATGAATCAAGGGCAACTTATTGTGAAAAGATTAAAAAAGCAGATGGATTAATAGACTTACTCAAAGATTCACCGAAGGAAATTTATATAAAATATTGCGCATTTTATGGCTGGCCAGGAATATATTTTATAAAAAATGGAAAAAGGATGAAAATAACTAAGGCTAGATTAGAGAATGATAAATTCGTAATAGAAAAAGTAATACCAGAAAACGGAAAAGAAATAGACTACAAAAATTAAAATACAAGGCAAGACCTTGTATTAGTACTTTGAAGTAAAAGGATTTCTTTTAGAGAGACCTTTAAGCATTTTCTTAACACTCATAGCGCCACGTTTAAAGAGAGTTTGCGCGCGATCTTTATTTTTTTGAATATCATTAAAAAGAATTTCTTTTACTTCATCTATGGCGCCATACAAATCTTCACTATCACTACTCCCATAAAACTTCTTTCCATCTATATTAATAGAGCAATCAGCACGAAAAATCTCACCAGTTTTATGGTGATTAGTAGTTTTCCTAATTTCAAACGAAACCCTAGCTTCTCCTTTCTTTTCCTCAAGATTAGATAGCAATTTCTCTAAATTGGTAACTCTTTTTAAAACATAATCTTTAATAGCTTCTGTCAACTCGATACCCTTTCCTTGTAATTTTATTTGCATCTATTTATTATACTCCCGATTTTTTAGCTTGGCAAAAGCTGTTAAAATCGCAGTCCTGTAAGGATTATGTTTTTTTAATATCTCGAGTAAGAGCTCTAAGTAAGACTTCGAGTTCGATGGTCGCTACTCCAACGACAGTATCCGCTCCACCATAATATATAAAAAGCAAACCGTCTTTCACAACCATTCCGCACGGAAAAACAACATTGTTAACTATCCCAATTTTTTCATATGGTTCCTCTGGTTCAAAGATAGGATCAGAAATACGGGAAAGAACGGTAGCTGGATCATGAAGGTCGAGTAAAACTGCTCCAATCCGATAGGTGTTATGGTTTTTTGAAATACCATGATAAAGGAGCAACCATCCATATTTTGTTTTTATCGGTGGCGCAGAAATCCCAACTTTTGCATTATCCCATTTGTTTATTCTAGGTCCTATAATTCTAATACATTTTCGAATACTTTCTGTTTTAAAATTAAGTGTTTTTACGTAATCTCCACAAATTTCATTACCTACTCGATGTAAAATAAAATATTTTCCATTAGTTTTTTCAGAAAAAATACATGTGTCTTTGTCGTCGAAACCAGCTGGTGTTATGATTACCGGTTTTTCCCACTGCCAATTTTTTAACAAGAAATTTTTCTCTGCGATAGAAGTGATAGCGACTCGGGGAGGACCAATACCATCAAAGGCCGTATAACACATATAGATGGTGCTCCCTATTTTCGTTAATCGCGGATCTTCACAACCAGAATTTCCATTGGCAATTTTTTTTAACTCAAAATCTTCTCTTGGCACATAAACAGGCGAAGAACTTCTTTCATCAATAGTAAAACCATCTTTAGTTGATGCATAACCAAGAGTGGACGTATTGTCCTCGGAAAGCGCTCGATACAATATATGGGTTTTTTTTCCTATCCGCAAAGTAGCTGGATTAAAAGTAGCTTTAGCTTCCCATGGATGAGTTTTGTTTGGCGAAATAATTGGATTCTTATTAGAACGCTGGAAATGCCATTGAGCACTTGTTTCTGGACGCATCGTTCCTATAAGATCAGTTAAATTTACATGAGCCAAGCAAGTGGTGGTATCCGCTGCTCCATAGTATATAAAAATTGTATCTTTTTCTAAAATTGCACCAGAAGGAAAAACTATATTAGGTACATGACCCAAAAGCTCATATGACTCTCTAGGTACTAAAATAGGACCGAGCGTCCGACCGATAATTTTAAGTGGATTATTTAAATCAAGTAGCACTGCTTCAATTCCAAATATACGATTAGAACTATCTCCTCCAGAGAAATAATTTTGAATATGGGAGTAGAAAAGAAGCCAACCATGAGGGGTTTTAAGAGGTGGAGCACCAATTTCAGTATGATCAGACGGAAATCTTTTTAAATCGATAGTGTGTTCATCTATTTTTGCATACCAATTTTCCCAAAACTTTTGGTTCCACAATTCTTCTATCTTATCAACTTGCGCCACGGCAATTTTAGACGGAGGCATATCAGTATTGACAGTCACCATCACGGTGATTTTGCCATTAACACGCTCTCCAAAAAGGGTCATCGCCTTAGCATTGAAAGGTGTTATTAGGTGACGTTCATTAACTTTTTTTAAATCTTTGGAAATGGCTACTGCAACTTTAATTCCACTAGCTTCAAATGGATATCTGGAAAGGGCCGTATAAAATATATAATAGTTACCTTCAAAAAAAGTAATCCGCGGATCTTCACAACCATATTTTTCCCATTCTTCTTCTGGGGTAATAAAAGGCACACATTTTTCAAAGTGTGTTTTGTCTTTACTTGTTCCTAGACCAATAATAGAAATCTGCTGTGGCGTGCGTAACATGTCAGGTGCGCCAATAGCACGGTAAACGCCATAAAATGTTTTGCCCTTTTTAATAACACTCATATTAAAAGTAGCAAAATCCTCCCAGTAATGGTCTTTATATGGAACAAAAATTGGATTGTGGTGAGATCTTTTTACTACGTACATTAAATTATATTTTCAACGCAAGCTTTTTTGAAAAAACTGCATTTTTACCATTCTTTAATTTACTAAGAAATTCTTCTAAATTCACATAAGCCACAGCAATATGCTTATCGCCCCCACCATAATAAAGGAAAAGGGTTCCGTCTTTTACCACCGCGCCACTCGCATACACCACTCCCGGTTTCCAGTCATTTTCATACCACTCATTTGGTTCCAAGACTGGACGAGAAGCTCGGTAAAGAATTTTTGTCGGATCTTTTAGATCAAGTAAAAGCGCCCCAACCTTATAACGATTTGGATCATCCTTGTCCATTGCATGATAAAATAAAAGCCAACCATCTTTTGTTTTTATTGGTGGCGCCGAGGCGCTACGGGTACGATTGTGCCAAGCGACTATGTGATCTGGTAAAGTATGAATATCCGGTGCTTCCTTTTGAGAAGGCGTTTTATACATATCTAATTCATCCAAATATGCAATGTGTACTCGAGCATGATCCCCTAGGTCTAGATTGTGAAAAAGGGCAAATTTCCCGTTAATTTTTTCTGGAAATAAAACCCAATTTTTCTGCCTATCACCAGGACGAGATAAATAAGCAAATGGACTCCAATTCCATTTCTTTTCCGAGAGATCTTGTCCATCAATTGAAGTAAAGGCTACTCGCATAGATTCCCACCCATTAAACATATTGAAGGTGAGGTAAATTCGGCCATCAATTTTTACCGCTCGTGGATCTTCACATCCACCCCACCCACCACCAGAAGCATAAAGGATAGGATTATAAACCAGACGGGCTGGAGAAGTATATGGGTAATGATCTTTTGCTTCGTTTATATTTTCTGCCACAAAAACCGGATAAGGAAGTCTTTCGTCAAAGTGAATGCCATCTTTACTTGAAGTATAACCAATACGCGATAGGCCATCACCTCCAAGCGCTCTGTAAAAAAGGTGTATCCGTCCATCATGCACTACCGCCCCTGGATTAAATACCGCTTCTGATTCCCAAAATGAATTATGAATTGGGCCAACAATTGGATTACCTTTAAATTTTTTTACCAGAGATGGTATTTTTTTTACAATCTTTTTCTTTGCAATTTTTTTTGTTGCTTTCTTTATTACTGTTTTTTTAACAGCCTTAACTTTCTTCTCTCCTCCGCCCTTACTTCGGCGGGCAAGTATTATTTTTTTCTTTTTAAGCCCAGCCATGTTTATCTATATTATACAACTAAAGTAGTTTTTAGCTAATCCACTTTTTTATAAGCAACTCAGTTTCCTCTGGTCCTTTTATTGCTATGTTTTGAATCCCAGCTTCAACTATTGAATAATCATTACCCCCTGGAAAAAGCGCATCTCCAATATAAACCATATCTGATTTATCAAGTCCTATTTTATTAAGATACCGCATAAGTCCAACAGCTTTATTGAACCCTTTGGGAACTATGTCAATACTAGAATGGGCGTTGATAAGCATGCTGACTTCAGGTAATTCTGGTGCAAGCACTGAAACAATTGTTTTTCTTTTTCTCTGATCTGGATCCCAAGCGCTTTTATCTTTAATTTTAGCTTGCTGTCCAAGCGCAGAAAAAGTAACTTGTGTGTCTCTATCCTCCACAATCTCACCCGCCGGATTTGGTGGTATTTCATATTTACCAGAATTAATTATGCCCTGTAATAATTTTTTGACTTTTTCTTTTACCTCTTCACTTAATGGTTCTTTGTCTGTAAGTTCCCATTCTTTTTTTATTTCGTTATAATCATATCTTTGAGTTCCGCAGGTTGTCACTAATTTTAAATTATGAATAAAGGGAGTAAAAGAGCTGTCTTGTTCAAAAGGTGGCAAAAATTGAGTCTTGAATTGCTCAAATTTAGCTCCACTAACGGCAATTACTACTTTTCTCTTAATAAGTTCTTTCAGTAAAAATGCCATGTCATCGGTTATTGGACATTTACTAGCTGTGAGCGTGCCATCAACATCAAAAGCTATGATTTTTTTATCTGGTAACATTTTATTTTTTCCCGCCACGGCGGACAGACTTTTTTAATTTTGCTTTTTTTACTAAATCTGATGAGCTTTGAACTTTTCCGCCTTGTCCTACGTTATAGACCATCTTAATACCAAGTTTTTTATGTATTTCTCTTTCTTTGTATAAAGAAGAATTTGGGTCATTTGCATCTTTTTCGTCTCTATCTCCCCCATTCGCAAAAATATGCGGTTTTATTTTCATCAAACCTCTGCAAACACTCATGTCTTTTGTGTTTTCTTTATGATCGCTTATTATAACTCTATCAACTGCTTCTAGTGCCTCAAGGATTTCTTTTCTTTCTTGTTCGGGCATAAACACAAAACCTTTCTTTGCGCGTAACCAATTATCGTTATTCAAATAAAGCACCAGCTCGTCACCAAGTTTCTTTGCTTCAATGTACATCCTTATATGACCAATATGCACTGGGTCAAATCCCCCGCTAACCATCACGATTTTTTTAGTCGCTTTTTTGTTTTTTTTAACTAAAGACTTTTTGGGCATCAACTTGTTTTAATAAAAATTTATTTTAACAAAAATCTAAGCGTGGAAACCACTCGAATTTTTTTGTATTCTGGGGAGCCAGGGTCTTTATCCGTAATATCAAACACACCTTGATTCCCTCGAGAAACACTTCCTAAACTGGATCCAGATTCTTGGGCAAATTGGATGGCTGTATCTTTCGCATTTTTTATCGCTTCCGCTAGCATTTCTGGTTTGACGCTGTTGATATCTGAAAATTCAAAAACAATAGAATTTTGACTCATGGCAATGCCCTGTTTCACTAGAGACAAAGTGTCCTTAGAACTTGATTTAATCAAATCAACTTTTTTGGTATAAACAGATAATTGAGTTGTTGAGTTATACCTAAACAATGAATCTTTGTACGTATCTTGATAAATATTAACTGGAGCGACATTTATTTCGGAAGCTTCGAAACCTTTAGATAAAAGCCAAGAGTTAATTATAGCGGTATCTTTTTCGATACTAGCATATAGAGAATCAACATCGTTAGATTTGACATCAAAACTAATTGACCAAATAGCGACATCTGCTTTCACTATTTTTTCGGACAAACCTTTTACTTCGACATAAGATTGCTGTTTAGAAAAATCTTTTGCAGCAAAAAAGCAAAGCAAAGCAAAAATTAATAATACTCCACTGATAATCCAAATGCTATAATTTTTTATGTTTTCCATATCTTTACATTATAACATAATTTAAACAATTCGCCTAAAAAGATAGGTGAAAACACTCATAGCTAAAAAGGCTATAAGTACCGCAAAAATAAAGGCGTAAATAGGATTGAGAACCCAAAGAACACCAGCAATAACCGAAGCCAAAAGATAAATTAAACCCGTTATAAAATTGTAGGCACCAATAGCAGTCGCCCTACGGTCTTTCTCTAAGTCTGCGATAAAGGCTTTGCTTTGAGCTTCGTCAATGCTATAAAAAATACCAAACAATAAAAACAAAACAATAATTTCCCATTTTTCTTTAGCAAAAATAAAACCTAAAGACATGATCAAGTAAGTTAAATATCCCAAAATGATAATATATCTTCGCCCGATGAAATCACCCAGCTTCCCTATTGGTACAGAGATAACGACAAAGGAAATATTGAAAAGTGCATAGAGTAAAACTACGTCCTTGATAGCGAAACCAATGGTGTAAGCTCGCAAAAGTAAAAAACCAAAACTAAAATATGCTAAAGAAAAAATACAAGCTGGAATAAGAAAAATTTTAAATGGAGAACTTAAAGTTCCCCAAGCTTTGAAAATATTTTCCCTTTCGTGAGGAATTCCAGGACGATCTTTCATCAAAGCGAGAACCAATACAGCGAGCAATGCCCCAATAACCGAAATAATAAAAATTATCTGAAAAGTATTCCTGTTTGTTCCTAAGTAAAGAAGTAAAAAATAAGCAAGAAGCGGTCCTAGAATAGCCCCTGCTTTATCCATTGCCTTGTGTACACCAAATGTGTATCCCCTAGTAGATTCTTCTGCCACTGCTGATAGCCACGCATCTCTCGGTGGACCACGAAAACTTTTCCCCATACGCTCAATGATCCTGAATGAAGCAAGAGCGGCTACGGAACTTCCTATTAAAAGAATTATTTTTGCTAAAGTGGAAAAACCATAACCTAAGATAGCCAAATTTTTTCTTTTACCAGTTTTATCCGAAAGCCAACCAGCAAAATAATCCAAAGACGAAGCAGAAAAATCTGAAAAACCTTCCACTAAACCAAGGAGTGTTGCTGGAGCCCCGACAATAACTGTAAAAAATATAGAAAAAACTGAAAAGATAGCTTCTGAACTAATATCAGTCAAAAAGCTCACCATACCTAACTTTAGGACATCAGGGTGAATATTTAAAAATCTTTTTTCCATTGAGGGATTAAATGAAATGATAATTTATCCGAACTTGGTTTTGTTTCTAGCTGCTTTTTTAGCCAACATAACTCTCTTGACTCCAAGTCTTTTCGCAGTCTTGTGTGAACGTCTAGATTTCTTTTTTGGACTAAGCGTGGTACTTCTTTTTGCCATATGATTCTGCAGAATCATGCCGCGCAATGTCAATTAAAGCGTGGCACTATCTATTTAAAATTATTAATAAGCTAGATTCTATTATACCCTGTAGTGAAATTTTTAGCAAAATTCTACTACGGGGTTTACTTTAATTTTCTATAAATAACAATATTTCTAAGTAGTTGGTTCAATATAATAATTATTTTAATTCTAGTTTCTTAATAATTATTCTGTATCTAGGTATAGGATTTTTCTCTCTAATTTTAAATGTTTCAATTCTGGCCTCTAACCCAAGACCCTGAAGAATTTCTATTATTTTTTGCCATGCCTTTTGTCTTTCTTCTCCTCCCATTCCCAAAATCTCTCCAAGTCTTGCCTCTCCACCAGGTTTCAATACCCGAGCAATCTCCTTAGACCAAGCTTCGGCACTTAATGGTTTTTTGAAAGCATCTTCATACATTGTTACCGATTCTACTCCTAAAATAAAATCAAAACTTTCTTTTTCAAAAGGCAATGACTGAGCAAGACCAGCAACAGATTTTCTTTGCCAATCTTCTTGATTATTTATTATTCTTCTATATTTTGGAATAGTGTAATCGGGATTTAATGAGACAACATCAGCTTCAATCCCTTTTTCTCTTAAATTCCTTGTAAGTTTTTCCAGAGAGCCAGAACCTAAATCCAATACTGTTTTACCATCAAGTTCTTTTTCGTTAAAATCTAAAAATTCTTTGTAATCAGCTAGATCTCTACCTCCACCCTTTCGCATAGCTTGTGTGGTATCCATAACCCAAGTATTAAGAATTTTATTTTTCGGACTTTTTTCAGGATTAAATTTTTTTTCAAAACTCATAAAATGATTATACCATAATCATAAATTTAAAATAAAAACCTAAAAATATAATGTGAGAAAGATATAAATATTGTTTTTTGGATAATTTCTGTTAAGATAGTTAGAGTTCTTTTGAAAAAGAAATAAATTCCGGGGTAGCTCAGCGGTACTTGCCTACCGGCAGGCAGGGAGTGGTCGCCTGTGATATTATTAGAAAATGAATGATAATTTTGTTTATGCTATAAAAAGCGTAAAGGATGGTAGAATTTATGTTGGTATGAGCTGTAATCCAGAAAAGAGGTTATCGGAACACAACAATGGAAAAGTTTTTTCTACGAAAGGTTTTCGTCCTTGGATTCTGATATTTTTTGAAAATACTGGTGCAAATAGAAGCTACACCAGAATTAGAGAAAAATATTGGAAATCAGGGTGTGGTAAGGAAAAATTGAAAAAAGAATATTCCGGGGTAGCTCAGCGGTAGAGCGGTCGCCTGTGTTACAAAAATATTACGCAGCTTCCTACTAAAAGGTAGGTTGAAAAACAAGGTGAATTCGGGGAAGCCCTTACGGGGTAATCCCGAGCCAAGCCTCAACACAAGGTTGAGGAAGGTGTAGAGACTATCCATTTTTGGAGTAGCTCTCTAATTTATATTAGAGCGCGAAGCGCCTTGCTCCTAAATTCATAATTTATGAACATGGAGATGATATAGTCCATACTTCTAGCAATAGGAGATAAAGTGTAAGCGATTGGTCGTAGGTTCGATCCCTACCCCCGGAGCCAGTTAGTAGAGCATCCCAAAAATGCATCGCGCGCTTCGCGCGTAAATGTGGCGGGAGAATTAAAATCCCAAGCATTCAAAAGGATTTCCCAAGATTTTTTTGGAGAAAATGAAAGCGTGCGAGCGTCGAGAAGAT
>CAITSA010000025.1 GCA_903894955.1 uncultured bacterium | reverse complement strand
TAAAAAGCTTGCCGCCAGTTCCTTTATTTGATTTGCTACTTTTTCCTGCCTGCCGGCAGGCAGGGCGTTTCTTTGCATCATAAATTTTATTTTTGTGTTATTGAAAACGACTCTAATATGTCTCCAGCCACAACTTCTATTATTGATTCAATCATCATTCCAAATTCAGAACCTTCTTCCACAGTGCTTGTTTTTATTTTATTTTTTTCTAGATTAATTATTTTAGCTCGGCCGATCTCAAATTCTCGACGCATTATTTTTACTGTACTACCTAGGCCCATCTGTCCTTCTACGACCTTACCTCCTACTATTTGGCGTTCCTTGGTTCGACTAAAAGCTCGAATAATTTTTGCCCGGCCGACTACTTCGGTGGTTTCAATTTTCGGTCTTCTCTCTTCCATTTGTGTTTCTAACCATTCAGTCATCTTGTAAATAATTTCAAAAAAAGAAATTGTAATACCTCTCTTTTCTGCAATTTCCATAGCACTACTGTCCGCTTTGACATTAAATCCAATAACCAATGCATCAGCCCCACAAGAGACTCCTTTTATATCAGATTCAGAAATAGGTCCGATGCCTTTACTGACAATTTTAAATTCAGCATTTTGGATTTCACCTTTGTTTTGTATTTTAGCGATTTCTTTTTCAATAGCCTCAAGAGAACCAGAAACGTCGGCCTTCAATATTATAGGTATTATTTTTTTATTCTCGCCTGCATCAGCTATGCTCCCAGCATTGCGAGCAGGTATTTTAATTTTAAAATTTTTCCAGTTTTCTATTTCTTCTACAGCATCTCCCTTTTTCTGAAAAGTTTTAAACTGTGCGCCTACTCTTGGCATCTTATCAAATCCCACAACACGAATAGGGGAAGAGAAGGTGGCCTCGTCTATTGTTTTTCCTAAGAAATTTTCTATTATTCGAGTAGAACACATAGTATCTTCGACTACGACAGTCATTCCTTTTTTAATAGATCCATTTTTAATAACCAAGGTGGCCATTATTCCACGTCTAGAATCCAAATTTACTTCAATGACAAAACCAGAAGCAGGAAGAGTATTGTCTCCAGTTAAATTTTCCATTTCTGCTAGAATTAAAATAATCGAAAGTAAATCGTTTACACCAGTGCCGACTTTCGCAGAAATTTCCACAAAAGGAATTTTGCCTCCATAATTTTCTAAATAAATTTCATTTTCTGCTAATTCTGTTTTTGTTTTTTCAACATTAGCATCGGCTTTGTCTATTTTATTTATTGCAACGATACAAGGGATTCCAGATTCTACAATAGTTTTCCAAGCTTCAACTGTTTGTGGTTTTACTCCCTCAGAAGCGGAAACAACCAAAATAGCAATGTCAGCTATTTCTGCACCCCGTTCTCGCATTTTTGAAAAAGCTTCATGTCCAGGAGTATCTAGAAAAGTGATTGCTCTGTCTTGTTTATTTTCATCCTGGTGCACAACTTCATAAGCGGAAAGTCTCTGAGTTATTCCTCCAACTTCATTTTCAGTAATGGCTGTTTTTCTTATATAGTCAAGCAAAGTTGATTTACCATGATCAATATGACCCATTATCACTACCACCGGTGGTCTCGCCACTACCTGCCCGACTGAACCGCCGTTCGGGCGGGTATTTTGTTTTTTATTATTTTGTTCCATTGTTTTATTTTACTTCAGCTTTTTTTAAAGCCTCTCTTTCTTCGGTGGTTAGTTCGTATTCAGAATTTCCTTTTTTAATAGGCTTCGCAAAGATGCTCATTCGTTCACGAGAATATAAACTTGAAATTACCAAACCATCACCTTCTTCATTTAGCATTCCAATAGCAAAACTTTGATTACTGCCTTGGTCTCTAAATGGATTAAAGCGTATTGTTTCAAGTCCTCGGATGCTTTTTTTCAATTTGGAATTTATAGAGGTAATGTTTTTTTCAATTTCTTCTTTTGCTTTATTTAATTTACCGATCTCAGTTTCTAGTATGGCTATAGTTTCTTCTAAATCTTTTGCTTTTTTACCAAGGAAAAATCTTTTTAGGCGTTTTTCGGTAACAATAACCCAAATAATGCCCAAGATAAAAAAGAAGGCGATAAATGCACTTAAAATAAAAAAAGCGATTTCAAGCTTTGTATTCATATGATTTCAATATATACTATTTTTATGTCGAAATCAATGCGAAAACTGAATAAAATATATCTTGATTATGCGGCCAGCGTGAAAGCGAATCCTAGTTCTATCCATTCGGCTGGGATGGAAGCAAAGATAAAACTTCAAAATTCAAGAAAAGAAGTTGCTAATATTTTAGGGGCTAGGCTAGAAGAGATAATTTTCACGAGTGGTGGGACAGAAAGTAACAATCTGGCAATTCAGGGTGTAGTTTTGGCATGGCAGGGGAAAGGGTTACCGCATATTATTACCACGAATATCGAACATCCTTCAGTATTGAAAACTTTTAAATTGCTTGAGCGAAGAAAACTTGCACAGATTTCAATAGTTGCAGTTGAGCCAAATGGTATAGTAGATCCCAAAAAAATAAAAAATGAAATAAAAAAAAATACGGTACTTGTTTCGGTAATGTATGCTAATAATGAAATTGGCACGATTCAACCAATAAAAGAAATTATGAAAGAAATTCGACACTATAAGAAAACAAGCAGGAAGCAAGGACTGTCCTTAAGAGAGTTTCCCCAAGGACAGTCCTTGCTTTTTCCGATATTCCACACCGATGCAGTGCAGGCGGTTAATTATTTAGATCTTAATGTAGAAAAATTGGGGGTAGATTTACTTTCACTTTCTGGTTCAAAAATAGAAGGAGCCACCGCCAAGGCGGGGCAAGCGGGCAGGGTTGGAATTCTTTATAAAAAGAAAACAATTAAACTTGAGAAAATATTTGGTGGGGGAGATCAAGAAATTGGACTACGCCCAGGGACAGAAAATTTGCCAGCGATTATAAAATTCTCCAAAGCATTAAAATCAGCACAAAATATTAAAGAAAAAGAAACAGAAAGATTAACCAGCTTGAGAGATTATTTTTTTGTAAAACTATTAAAGATGCCATTTAACATTAAGATTAACGGGGATTTACAAAACAGATTACCGAATAATGTAAATATAACCTTCCTTAAAATTCCGAGTGATCTTTTGGTTATTGAACTTTCAGTAAAAGGAATAATGGCGTCTTCGAAAAGTGCTTGTGAAAGTTCCAGAGCCGAAGGTTCCTATGTGATAAAAGCATTGCGTCCGGAAGCAAATGGAGAGGTAGGAGGGGTACGTTTTTCAATGGGCCGAAAAACTACCAAGAAAGATATCGATTATACTATTAAAGCTTTATCTCAAATTTTGACTAAATTAAAAAAGTGGTATTGACATAAACCATTTTTTAGCGTTATATATAGATAGATGTAGCAGGAGGTTCCTGCGATGCTTCCGGCACTTCCGGAATATACCTAAAAAAAAGATGAAAAACGTTATTTGGAAAAAAAGAAGGGGAGAGATTATGAACAAATATTTGCAACCTATGGTTTCATTGGAGATTGGTGCCACTAAGGGCACCTACAACTATCAGACCGCGAAAAAAGTTTTTAATGGTGGCTTAGATCAAGATTTTGAGAAATGGGGAATAATTTTTTCGGCAGTTACCCCAAGAGCCCTACTGGCAATTGACAAAATTGCCATTACTGGCAAATTTAATCACTTTTTCGGCGAGACCGCTGAAGAACTAGAGCGTCGCAGAATTACTGGCTCGCCGCAGTTCTTGAAATTTTTCCAAGATCATCCTGCAATACTGTTTAATAAAGAAGAGGTACTTGCGTCCTTTACTATACTGACAGCGAAAGATCAAGAAGTGGCAAAAGATCTCTCAAATACATACGTTGGTTGTGTCAGCATTCACGACGCAACCAAGATGTATGCATGTATCCACCCCTTTGAATGCGATCGGGATTGGAGAGCAAACAGTTATAGAGCTCTTCGTCCGGCATATCTTTAAACCGTTACTTAAGTTAGGTAAAAAACCGAACTGGAGGAACGGTTTTTTATCTTGTCTATTTACAATTTTGAATAAATTAAAAAAGTGGTATGATTCACACCTATTTTAAGCTTGAAATAAAATAGGTGTGGGGGTATGATATAAGATATGGATATCAAGGAATTAAATAAAACACAACTTATATTATTGGCTATCTTGCTTAGTTTTATTACTTCTATAGCTACTGGGATAACGACCGTAACTTTGATGCAACAAGCGCCAGTATCTTTTACTGCACCGATTAATCGTGTTGTTCAACAAACAATTGAAAAAATTCAGCAAGTTGAAGGAAAGACTACAGTGCAAACGGTAGTTGTTAAAGAAGAAGACTTAGTGGTGGATGCAATTGCAAAAAATCAATCCGCTGTGTTTTCTATAACCAAAGAAACTCAAGACGTAAATGGAACAACTATTGAAGCTAGCGCAGGAAGGGGATTTGCAGTTTCTACTGATGGGATTGTCGTGGCTGATGCTTTGTCTATTCCAGATAAAGAAGTTTATTATGTAAAAAATGACAGTGGAAAATTCAAAGCGGATTTTATTTCTACTGATAAGGCAGGATTTTCTTTTCTGAAAATAGGAGCTTCTGTTAACGGGACGGATAAACTTGTTTTTACTGTACCCGCTTTTGGAGATTTGGATAAAATGAAAGTAGGGCAAAAGGTTTTGGTTTTTGGTAGCAATATTTCCTCTTCTATTTTTGAAGGAAATAAAAATGTTAATATAAATGTTACAAAATCAAATACTGGGGGACTGGTTCTTAATTTGGACGGGGAAGCCCTTGGGATTGCTCTCTTTAGTGATACGACAGATTTTGCTTCAATCAAAACTATTAGTGATGCTTTGAAAACAGCTACAACACCTGCAAAGACAGATGTTGCTTCTCCAAAAATCTAATAATATTTTTTACACTTGACACGTAGTGTATAATATAAATATGCCACCATTAAATAAATTTACAACTAAAGCTAAAGACGCTATTAAAAAAGCCCATGAGCTGGCTATTGAACGTGGAGTAAATCATGTTTCCTCGCTTCATTTACTTGGGGCGCTTTTACTGCAGGATGAGTCAATGGTAAATTCTATTTTAGATAAATTAGAAATTGATACCATGCTTCTAACAGATTCCGTTTTAGAATTAATTGAATTACCAGAATCACGTAGCACTATTTCGCCATCTTATCAGATTTATCTCAATCCTGACTTGGCGCAAGTTATTGAACAGTCAGCTAAATTAGCGGAATACATGAAAGATGATTTCGTTTCCACTGAACATCTTTTTATCGCTATCCTAGAAGTTACCAGCGAAGCTAGAGAAACTCTTGCGCGATTTAGAATTCACAAAGATCAAGTGGTGAAAGTTTTAGAGCAACTTCGCAGTCAAAATATTACCGATATTTCTGAACCAAAAAAGTTTAAATTGTTAATGAAATATACTCGCAATTTAACTAAACTAGCCAAAGAAGATAAATTAGATCCAGTTATTGGTCGCGACAATGAAATCACTCGTATCATGCAGATACTTTCGCGTCGAACAAAAAATAATCCTATTTTAATAGGTGAAGCGGGACCTGGTAAAACTGCAGTAGTGGAGGGGCTGGCTCAAATGATTACAAAAAACAATGTTCCTGAATCCCTAAAAGATAAAGAAGTTGTCTCACTTGATTTGGGATTGCTCGTGGCTGGCACAAAATATCGAGGAGAATTTGAAGAGAGATTAAAGGGGATCATGAAAGAGATTGAACGATCTGATGGGAAAATAATTCTTTTCATTGATGAAATACATACAATCGTTGGGGCTGGAGGAGCTGAGGGCACGATGGATGCTTCGAATATGTTGAAGCCAGCGCTTTCTCGTGGCGAACTTCGAGCCATTGGTGCGACAACTCTACGTGAATATCAAAAACATATTGAAAAAGATCCGGCCTTGGCCCGTCGTTTCCAGCCAGTTTATATTGATGAGCCTGGAATAGAAGACGCTGTAGCCATTCTTCGTGGTCTCAAAGAAAGATATGAACTTTTTCATGGAGTCAGGATTACTGATGATGCAATAGTTTCGGCCGTGAATCTTTCTTCTCGTTATATTACAAATAGATTTTTACCAGATAAAGCGGTAGATTTAATAGACGAAGCTTCTTCCTCTTTGAAAATAATGCTTGAAAATAAACCTCCAATTTTAGAAGATGCCCACAGAAAAATAATGCGTTTAGAAATTGAAAAAGAAGCTCTCAAAAAAGAAATTAATTCTAAGGGTGAAGAGAAAAAAGATAAAGAAAAAGATAAAGAAATAAAAAATAGAGTTAAAGAAATTGATAAAGAAATAGGTAATTTAACTGAAAAAACAAAAGAGCTTGAATTAAAATGGGCCAATG
>CAITSA010000024.1 GCA_903894955.1 uncultured bacterium | reverse complement strand
TTGTTTTACCAATAGTTGGTATTCCAGTTATAATTAATCTTTTTCCCTTATGTTGTACTTTATTTTTTATTTCCATAAATAAATTCTAATATATAAATAAAATTATATCAAATTGAAGCTTCAAACATTGTATCACTTATGATTCTGATCGCCAACTAATATATAGATTTTTGTTAAGATTCATGCTATAAATTAAGTGTTTTCAAGATATTGGGAGACCCGCTTATGTAGTATATAAAATATTGGGAGATCGTCTAACGGTAGGACAGCGGCCTTTGAAGCCGTGAATCTTGGTTCGATTCCAAGTCTCCCAGCTTTGTGAGTAAGTATAAAGAGGGAGTCGCCTGCCTGCGCAGGCAGGTCTAACGGTAGGACAGCGGCCTTTGAAGCCGTGAATCTTGGTTCCCTGCATGCGCAGGCATGGATTCCAAGTCTCCCAGCCCTACAGAAAAATCAGCATTTTAAAAAAGATGCTATAATAAAATTATGCAAAAAATAGCAACGCGAGTCTTTATTTATTCATCTATTGTTTTTGGGATTATCGGTATTTTGGTTGTCATAACTGGTTCTGGATCAAATGCGTCAGATTCAAATATAAGCAAAATATTAATTAAGCTCTTATTTACAACTGTCTTTATCATTCTGCCATCGTTTGCATTAAGCGTGGCTGGGAAGTATCTAAATAGCTAATCTTAATTCATGATATAATTACATTATGTTAAAAGATGAAATTAAAACACAAATCAAGAATCAGACTTCTGGGTACATCGTGGCTGCGCTTTCCTTAGTGGCAGGTCTCGCTTGGAATGACGCTATCAAGGCTCTTATCGCAATTTTATTCCCCTTGGATACCTCAGGTGTCTTCATTAAATTTATATATGCCATTATAGTTACTATAATTGTTGTTTTCGTAAGTATTTCTTTGCTCAAGCCTTTAAACAAGGACACCAAATGATAATTATTTTTCTTTCCATAATTTCTTTTGTACTTGCTTTGGTCCATTTTGTTATTTATAAAGTATTTGTTTCTATTTTTTCGTTTTCTTCAGCTGAGCGAATAACTATAGGAATTATTTTAACGGCTCTCTGTCTTAGTTTTCTTATTGCTTCAATTCTGACTTTTTATTTTAATAATTCTTTCACGCGTATTTTCTATAAAACTTCTGCTATATGGCTTGGTTTTGCATTTTATTTATTTTTATTTTCTTGTATATACATCCTAACTCTAGAAATATTTAGATTATTTAGTATAGATATTTCATTAAGGTGGTTCGGTATTTTATGCCTTGCTATTGCTATCATTATCGGGATATACGGCCTTATTCATACACGCTATATAAATATCAAAAACATAAATATTGCTCTGCCCAACCTTCCAGTTAGCTGGCAAGGGAAAAAAGCTGTCTGGATTAGTGATTTACACTTAGGAGCTGTGTATGATAAAAATTTTACTCAAAATATAGTGAATAAAATAAATGAAATAAATCCGGATATAGTTTTCATTGGAGGGGATCTTTATGATGGAACAAAAATAGATGAAATTGATATTATAAAACCTTTTGCACAATTACATCCGGCACTCGGTACCTATTTCATTACAGGAAACCATGAAGAATTTCGTAATAATAAAATTTACTTAGATGCAATAAAAAATACAGGAATTCATATTCTCAACAATGAAATGACTACTATCGACGGAGTACAGCTGGTGGGTGTAGATGATAAAGACTCTACAAATATTGCTGAGTTTAATATCATTCTTTCAAGTTTAAATATAGATAAGAGTAAGCCCACTATTCTTTTGAAACATCAGCCTTCTCAATTGGCGCAAGCTGTCCAAGCAGGGATTTCTTTTCAAATTTCAGGACATACTCATCGAGCTCAGATGTTTCCTCTTAATATATTTACAAGCTTAATTTATAAGGGTTATGACTATGGTTTTCATAAAGTAGATAAAATGAATGTATTTACTTCTAGTGGGATAGGGACTTGGGGTCCTCCCATGAGAGTCGGGAGTGATTCTGAAATAGTTGTTTTTAATTTTTAAAGAGGTATAGTATAGTACAATTTTAATCCAATAAAATATGAAATTTTTTAAGCCAAAAAGTTCCGAATTTTTTAATCTATTTAGAGAAGTGGGGAATGATTTAAGTGATATCTCTCTGTTATTAGTAAAATTTTCTAAAGAATTTAAAGATTTTGAAAAATATGCAGGGGAGGCTAAAAAAATTGAGCATTTGGGTGATCAAAAAACTTACCAGATAGTTGATTTATTAAATAAAACATTTATTACTCCTTTTGACCGAGAAGATATCTATCTCTTGGCTCATGAACTCGATGACATCATTGATTTAATCGAAAATGTTATACACTACATTTATCTCTATGAAATTCCTAGTAAAATTTCTTCTTTTGAAGAATTTGCGGATCTCATTAAGCAAGGAGCAGTTAACACAGAAAAATTAATTGTTTGCTTGGAGAAACAAAAATGCACACCCGAACTTTATAAAATAAAAAAAATAATGCACGAATTGGAAGATAAAGGTGATGAAGTTTTTGCTCAAGCTATCTCTCAATTATTTAAGAAAGAGAAAGATCCAATTATTATAATCAAGGAGAAAGAAATTTTAGAATGTTTAGAAAATATTTTAGACAAATATCAAAAAGTGAGTGACATTATTGAGGGAATTTTAGTGAAATCAAGTTAAAATTTTATGATCAGTCCAACTTTTTTGCTTGTGATTTTCATCATAGCCATTGCTCTAATTTTTGATTTTACTAACGGTATTCATGATTCAGCTAATTCTATTGCCACCATTGTTTCTACTCGTGTCCTAACTCCCAGACAAGCTGTGTGCTGGGCAGCCTTTTTTAATTTTATCGCTTTTTTAGTTTTTGGTACGGGGGTAGCGAGTACCATGGGAAAAGGTTTAATAGATTTAAAAACAGTTACCCCTTTTGTTGTTTTGGCTGGTTTATTAGGCGCTATTACTTGGAATCTTATAACTTGGTTTTTGGGTTTACCTACGAGCTCTTCTCATGCTTTGATTGGTGGTTATATTGGTGCCTCTATTGTTAATGCAGGATTCGGAGTAATTATTTTGGGTGGTTTTATTAAGATAGTAATATTTATTTTCCTAGCTCCTATTATAGGATTCCTTCTGGGTATGTTATTTATGTATATAACTATGTATGTTTTAGAAAAAAAACATGCTTCACCGCAACCTGTAACCACTTGGTCTAAACGTATGCAACTCGTTTCCGCTGCAGCTTATAGTTTAGGTCATGGTGGTAATGATGCCCAGAAAACGATGGGTGTCATTACTAGTTTGTTATTTTCTGTTGGATTTATTAAAACGTTTACTATTCCATTATGGGTTGTTTTGTCGGCACAAGGAGCTATTGCCTTGGGTACGCTCATGGGTGGATGGCGAATTGTAAAAACAATGGGTCAAAAAATTGTAAGATTAAAGCCCATAGACGGTGTTTGTGCAGAAACTGCTAGTGCTATTAGTATTTTTACAGCTACCTTTTTTGGTGTTCCTGTTTCTACTACTCACATTATTACTGGAGCAATTTCAGGTGTAGGAGCCACAAAGAGAATGTCTTCGGTGCGATGGCAAACAACTTTTCGTATTGTCTGGGCTTGGGTGTTTACTATCCCAGCAGCAGCTTTTGTCGGGGGATTCATTTTCTTCATCCTTAAATTTATATTTTAGTTTCATTACTAGCTAGTTACTAGCTAGGACTGTCCTTGCTAGTATGTCCTTGCTAGTAATAATCTATCTGTTTGTTAAACCAATATTTTAAAAATTTGATATACTTAATAGATGGAATCAATTCCAAAAAATAATAAAAAAGATAGAATTTCTGAATTAAAAACAGTTTTAAAGAAAGAAAGATCTGAAATTGCTGAACAAATGATGAAGGCAAGAAAATCAGAAAGATTAGATAGTGGTACTAGATATACAGTTCATAGAACTGGAAAGGAGTGTCTTTGTATGCTTGGTGGACTTAAATTTCTATTTGATTATCTCAGAACATTACCATCTAATAAAATTCTTGATGTGGGGGTTGGTACAGGTAATGCTAGTAGTGTAATTAGTCAAATGCTTATATCGTCAGATTTAAATTTTGAAGCGACAGCACTTCGTATTATCCCAGAACTTCAAAAAAATTTTCCTAAAGAAAAAATACACATAACTGGAGTTGAAACCCTAAGAGGAATTCAAGATAACTCTTTGGCTGGAATAATAGGAGTTAACTCAATAGCTTATTCAGATCACCCAGACTTAGCAATTAAAAGAATAGATCAGGTTTTAGTTCCGGGTGGAGTAATAAAGGCTACTTTTGCCATCAGTGGTTACTCTGAAAATTATAATGGTACAATCTTTAAATCTTCAGAGGAATTTATTAAAGCTTTACACGCTTTAAATTATGATGTTGCTCCTATGAAAATCAATGATTTATTTACTAGTATTGGAATGCCTTTATCAAATTCAATTCTGATAGCTATAAAGCCAGGAAATCCAAATGCCCCTACGGCAGAAGAATTATTACGATCTGATTTTGATGGACTAAAGTCTGAAACCAAAGAAAAGATGGAAAAAGGGTATCCTGTTTTTGATATAGATGACGATTAGTACGGACTTTCCGTAAAGTAAATAATCTGGTATAATATGTCTATTAAAAGTAACTCTATAAAAATTATATGAAAAATAACAATTGTGAAAGTTGTATGATGCCTCTTAGTAAAGACCCTGGCCAAAGTAGGTCAGAACAATATTGTAGTTATTGTTTTAAAGACGGTAAATTTACTTATGAGGGAAATGATGTAAATGAATTTAAAAAAGGCTCGTACGCAGAGATGATAAAAAAAGGCATGAATCCAATTATGGCAAAATTCTACACTTGGATGATTGGATTCGCTCCTAGGTGGAAAAAATAAAATGATGAAATTCATTAGAATATTTTTATTTGTCTTAATAATCATTGGTATTTTTTTATTATGTACCCAACAAATCTGGGTGCCGAAATTAGTTGATAAAATTCTTTCATCTGAATTTTCTAAGGTTATAATCCCAACATTCATTCTAAATGAGCAAACAAAAGCAAATCTCATTCAAGTTGACTATCCACAACCAAACCAAAGCATTTCAAGTCCACTTGTTGTAAAAGGAAAAGCACGAGGCAATTGGTTTTTTGAAGCAAGTTTTCCTGTAGTTTTAACTAATTGGGATGGACTCATAATTGCAGAGGGGATTGCCAAAGCGCAAGGTGATTGGATGACAACCGATTTTGTACCATTTGAAGCAACTCTTACATTTAAGGTAGATAAAAAAGCATATAGCAATAAAGGAGCCTTAACCTTACGCAAAGATAATCCATCTGGCTTGTCAAAGAACGATGATTCTATTGAGATCCCTATAATGTTTGCTGAAATAAAATAAAAAATGTTTCCTATAAAGTATATTCGTAATTTTTATGGCAAGTTTGAACGCCCCATTTCATCCCTATCTCTAGTGGCTGGGTTCGTGTTTGACGCACTTACCCTCAAAAGAGTAGATACTTTATGGGAAAACATTTGGATTTTTGGGCATCTCTTTATTATTGGAGTTTTCATAACTTTAATACACCTAAGAGAGAATGAAGGTGGTAATGAAAAAAATCCTAAGAAAGCCCATTTTTGGTACGTTAATATCTTGCAATTTTTCTTTGGAGGGATTCTTTCTACTTATTTAGTTTTCTATTTCCGAAGTGCTGATATTTTTGTGACTTGGCCATTTATTGCTCTCTTGGTTGGCGCTTTTATCGCTAACGAATCTTTAAAACGACATTATATTAGGCTTAGCTTCCAAATAAGTTTATTTTTTCTTTCAATTTATTCGTTCGCAATTTTTTTGGTGCCGGTAGTTTTACATAAAATTGGTGACTGGGTATTTCTACTCTCTGGATTTTTAAGTTTAATTTTTATTTTTATTTTCTTAAAGATTTTATTTTATTTTATAAAAGATAAGTTCACGGAAAGTAAAAGATTAATCACATCGTTGATTGCAGGTATTTTTATTTTAGTTAACTTTTTATATTTTACAAATTTAATTCCCCCTATTCCACTTTCTTTGAAAGATGCTGGGGTATATTATTCAATTCAAAAAAACATAGAAGGGAATTATGACGTTACTTACGAGGATTACGGATGGAAAGGATATTTTAATTTGTATCCAAATTTCAAACAAGTTGGGGGAGAGCCTGTGTATGCTTTTAGTGCCATTTTCTCTCCAAGGAATCTGAATCTTACGATTCTACACGAATGGCAACATTATGACGAAATACAACAAAAGTGGATAACTGAAAGAGTGATTAGTTTACCTGTTATCGGGGGACGAGATGGTGGTTTTCGCACATATTCCATGAGGACAAATTTAGCGTCTGGCAAATGGCGAGTAAATATTAAAACTGAGCAAGATCAAAATATTAGCAGTTTGCGCTTCAATATAATTCAAACCAACATAGAACCTACGCTTACTATGGGGGTAAAATAGAAAAAATTATTTATTAATTTCCTCCAGAAGCTTTTTAGCATTTTGCCCTGTGTAAAGAATTGTTTTTAAGTTAGGGTATTTTTTAAAATCAAGATCTTTAAAATATTGCACTTTATCGTCAATAAAAATTACTTTTTCATCTTTATATTTAGCGCATATTTCTTCTACTGTTTCTTTCTTACTATAAGCGTCTTCGGTAATTATTATACGAGAAACAAGCGCTTCGACTCCAGTAATCTTAATTTTATCTAACTGTTGTTCTTTATCTCCATAAGTTACAATATAACAATTTTCTTTCTTTATCTTTTTTATTAAAATAATTAATTCTTCGTTTATGAAATCCTTACTTTCTTCTAAAATTTTTTCATAGATACTTTCATCAACAGAAAAATGGCGTAAAAAATCCTTTAATCTGAATTGATTCGTTCTCACAGTTTTATAATATGCTTCTGATATGTTTCTGGGTACTCCGGCTTTTTCTAAATGCATATACATTATTTCTTTGAGTCTTTTTGTGTTATAGAAAAGTACGTCGTCAAAATCAAATATATATTTCATATTATTTTTCTATTATTTTAGCTATACACTCTGCTAATTTAAGAGAATCATGGCGGATAAACCCTCGAGTAACTGGAATAACATCTTCAGAAGTTTTTTTGAAAATTATATGAGACAAAAGAGAAGCTCGAGCTACTCTGCTATCTTTAAAATCATCTTCTATGAACACTCCTTCACCTTCTTCTAATTTATATTGTTCTACTTGTAAAGAAGACGGCTCTTCATTATTAACTAAAATAATATCGACTAACTTACCCAAATGTTTTTCTATATCATTTACATAATTACTCACTTTCCAATCAGTGGTATGCCCTAATTTATTTGTAAGATTAATCGGCAAAATAATTTTCGCCTTACTTTCTATGATAGCTTCTTTAAAACCATCGACTATTAAATTAGGTATAATAGAGCAAAAATAGTTTCCTGGACCAAGGATAACATAATCAGCTTTAAGAATAGAAGCTTTGGCGTGTTCGTTTAATAAAACTTTATTTTTGTAAAAAATTTCTTTTATTCCTCCAACTTGTAAATTAGCATTTTGGATGTTGTCTTCTCCTTCAAATATTTTTCCATTTAAAAGTGAGACAACTAATTCGGCTTTATGGTTTGTTATAGGAATGACATTTCCATTAACTTTCAAAATTTCTGATGCGATTTCTACTCCTTTTCCAAAATCTCCAGTAACTTTTTCCAAAGCCGCAAGGAAAATATTACCAAAATTATGTCCCTTTAAAGTTCCTTCATTGAATCGATAATTCATTAATTTACGAACAATATCGCTATGCTCACTTAAGGCAACTAGGCATTGCCTGACATCCCCAGGAGGTAAGACCCCAAGCTCATCCATCAGCACTCCTGTTGAACCGCCATTATCTGACATAGAAACAAGGGCAGTTAAAGAAACATCCGGTAAATTTTTCAAACCAGACAAAACAGTATAGCTTCCTGTGCCCCCACCTATTGTCACAATATTTTTTATCGTAGGTTCCATCTGTAAATATTAGCCTAAATTATAATTTTTTGCTATATTTTAACGATGTGTGGAATTGTTGGATACATTGGTAAAAAAGAAGCTTGGCCAATTTTAATTAAAGGATTAGAACGACTAGAATATCGTGGTTATGATTCGGCCGGCATTGCCTTACTTGATAAAGGTAATTTTTCAGTTTATAAAAAAAAGGGAAAAGTCGCAGAACTGTCAAAATTTATAAAAGATAAAAATAGTAATGAACTCTCAGGTGGAGTAGGGATAGCGCACACTCGTTGGGCAACCCATGGTATACCATCAGATCAAAATTCTCATCCACATTTATCGAATAGAGGAGACATTGTAATAGTGCATAACGGCATCATTGAAAATTATCTTTCTATAAAAAAAGTACTAATTAATAAAGGATATAAATTTAAAAGCGATACTGATACTGAGGTATTAGCCAATTTAATTGAAGATATAAAAAAGCATGAGAAAGTTTCTATTGATGAAGCAGTGCGTCTTGCTTTGACGGAAGTGGTTGGAGCTTATGCAATCTTAGTTTTATCTAAAGATGAACCGGAAACCATGATCATAGCTAAGATGGGTAGTCCTGTTGTTATCGGTATTGGTAAAGGTAAATCTAAAAGTGAATTTTTCGTAGCTTCTGATGCTACCCCTATTATTGAACATACCAATAAGGTAGTTTATTTAGAAGATGGAGAAATAGCCATCATCAATAAGAAAAATAAAAAACTTACGTTAAAAATAAAATCAATAAAAAACAATGCAATAAAAAATCCATACATTCATACATTGAAAACAAAGATCGAAGAATTAGAAAAAGGTGGATTCCCACATTTTATGTTGAAAGAAATTTTTGACCAACCAGAATCCTTGCGTAATACAATGCGGGGTAGAATTGTTTTTAATAAAGGTAGTATAAAATTCGGCGGATTGGAAAAATTTGAGAAAGAAATTAAAAATTTAAAACGTCTTACAGTAACAGGTATGGGGACAGCTCGTTTTACTGGGCTCATAGGTGAATACGCTTTTGAAGAGTTATCCAATATTCCAACGAAAGTAGAATATGGTTCGGAGTTTACTTATCGTAACATTGCAGACACTCTTAATACTGGACTGATTGCTATTTCACAATCTGGCGAAACTGCTGATACATTAAATGCTATTAAAAAAGCAAAGAAAGAAAAGATGCTAACTTTGGGAGTAGTCAATGTGATTGGTTCAAGTATCGCCAGAGAAGTAGACGCTGGGATTTATAATCACGTAGGGCCAGAAACGGCAGTAGCCTCAACCAAAGCATCAACTTCACAAGTGCTTCTTCTTGTTATGCTTGCCATCTACTTTGGAAGAATGCGTGGTCTCTCAAAAATAAAAGGTCAAGAAATTCTAAAAGAAATCGAAAAGCTCCCCGTGTTGGTTGAAAAAATTCTTAAAAATGCAAAGTTAATTGAAAAATTAGCGAAAAAATATAAAAAATACAACAACTTTTTTATCCTTGGTAGAAAATATAATGCTGGCACTGCCATGGAAGGATCTTTAAAAATGAAAGAGTGCTCCTATATTCATGCTGAAGGATGTAACTCTGCCGAATTAAAACATGGCCCCATTTCCCTTATTGATAAGAATTTTCCGTCCATTGTGATAGTGCCGATGGATAGTATGTACGAAAAAATGAAAAGTTCCATACAAGAAATTAAGGCTCGTGGAGGCTTGGTTATAGCTCTGACCACCGAAAGCAATAAGGAATTAAAAAATATTGTCGATGATGTAATCTATATTCCAAAAACTCTAGAGATATTGATTCCCATTTTAGCTTTTATCCCAATGCAACTTTTAGCATACTATATATCTGTGGAACGTGGGAATGACGTTGATAAGCCTCGTAATTTAGCAAAGAGTGTGACCGTGGAATAATTGCCTTTAATTTTTTAATGATTACTAATAAACAATTTCAAAAAATTTACGCTGAATCTATTCAAGACCCAGAAAAATTTTGGGCAAATGTTGCAGAAACTACCATTGAATGGTTCCAAAAATGGGACAAAGTTTTAAATTGGGAATTTCCAAATTATCAATGGTTCGTGGGGGGGAAATTAAATGCTACTTATAATTGTTTAGACCGTCATGTGAAGGCAGGACTAGGGGAAAAAACTGCCTTAATTTATTTAAATGAAAATAATGAAAGGACAACAATTGATTATCAGAATTTATCAAAACAGGTTAATAAATTTTCTAACGGATTAAAATCATTGGGCGTAAAAAAAGGAGATCGTGTTTTGATTTATATGCCTTTGGTTATCGAACAAATTATAGCGATGCTAGCTTGCGCTAGGATTGGGGCAATTCATAGTGTGGTATTCGCTGGATTTAGCGCTAACGCTTTACGTGAACGAGCAGAGAGCTTAAAAGCAAAAATTGTTATCACAGCTACTTGGACTTTACGACGTGGAAAAAAGAAATTATTAAAACCAGTCGCTGAAGAAGCGATCAAAGATTTAGAGTTCGTAGAGAAACTTATAGTTTTAAATCGAGACAAGAATGAAACTAGCTTTATAAATGAGCGAGAAATTGATTTTTATGATTTATTGAATCCACAAAGCGAAATTTGCGAAGGAGAGGTCATGGATAGCGGAGATCCATTATTCATCCTTTATACTTCTGGTTCTACTGGTAAACCGAAGGGCATCGTGCATAATACTGGCGGATTTTTAGTTTACGCGCAATATACCTTAGAAAATGCTTTTAATATTATGTCTGATGATATCTATTGGTGTACAGCAGACCCAGGATGGATTACTGGTCATAGTTATGTAACTTATGGACCTTTAGCTAAGGGTTTAACTGTTTTAATAGTGGAAGGTGTGCCGGATTATCCCAAGCCAGACAATTGGTATAAAATTATTGAACAAGAAAAAGTTAATATTTTTTATACTTCGCCCACGGCTCTGCGAATGCTTAAAAAATACGGAGAAGAATATTGTAAGCAACACGACCTTAGCTCACTACGAATTTTAGGCACAGTCGGTGAACCAATTAATCCTGAAGTTTGGAAATGGTATTACGAATTTATTGGTAATAAAAAATGTCCGATTGCTGATACTTGGTGGCAAACCGAAACAGGTGGGCATATGATTATGACTCTGCCAGGATTAGAAGAAAAACCTGGCGTAGCTGGGCTACCTTTTTATGGGATTGATGTTGCGATTATAAATCAAGCTGGAGAAGAGATGCCGGTTAATGAGAAAGGATTTTTAGTAATAAAAAAGCCTTGGCCAGGAGCCTTGTCTGACTGTTGGAATAATTCGGATCGCTTTATCCAATACTGGAGTGAAATTGGTAAAGTATTTTTTACTGGAGATTTTGCTATTAAAGATGCAGACGGTTATATTCAAATTTTAGGTCGCAGTGATGATGTGATAAATATATCTGGTCATCGTATTGGTACCGCAGAAGTAGAAAACTTATTAGTCTCTTTTAATGGGATTGTCGAAGCTGCTGTAATTTCTAAACCCGATGAGCTTAAAGGGGAGAGACTGAAGGCTTTCGTTGTCCTAAAATCAAATATAAAAGGTGACAACGTTTTAAAATTAGATATTCAAAAATATATAAAAACAAAAATTGCCTCCTTTGCTGTGCCAGAAGAAATAGAATTCATCTCTAGTTTGCCTAAAACCCGAAGTGGTAAAATTATGCGACGAATCCTGAAAGCTAAAGAGTTAGGACAAGATGTTGGTGATTTAACAACTTTAGAAGATTAAAATTATGAAAATAATTCCACAAATAGATTTAAAAAAATTATCATTCCCATTACCGATTTATCAAGCTATTACAATTGGTGAAGCAATTAGTAGAGATGGAGAACATTTTTCTGTTTTTGTTGGATTAAATAAAGAAATGGTTGCACAGCTTAAGGCTTTATCCTTAGATGAAAATGATATCGATTTACAGAAAAATACCAGAGATAGAAATCGTTTCGGAAAAAAATCTTACGAAGATTGGTATAAAAAAAATCGCACTCTCTTTGCGCTTGTGCACAAAAATACAAATGCATTAGCGGCCTTAGTTTGGTTGGGACCAGAACCATTACCTGAAAATGAAGGAAATTGGCACACGGCTGCTTGGCGTTCTTATATACCTTTTCGGGGTAAAGGATTAATGAAAGATTTTACAAAATTTGCAATGAATATATACGAGGAAAAAATTTCTAATGTAAAATTTTGGATTGCTGTAAAAAAGGAAAATGCTGGAAGTATTGGACTAGCAAAAATTCTTGGTTTTCAAGAATCAGATGAAACTTTTAATAAAAATATAGATCGTCTTATTATTGTGGTTAAAAATTTAGAATTAGTATAATATATCTATATGATTTCTCGGATATATGTGACCCCAAAAGGAAAAGCTAGTTTTATTAATTCCTATCTAATTTCGCATAAATTAGGAGATGAAAAAATCAGCAAAATTGCGGAAGCTTTAACTAACCCTATCCTTGAAGATTTTTCTATAAACAAATTTCTTCAAGTAAAAGGGTTTACTTATGCTGTTGAAATAGGATTTAAGCCTGGAGTCACAGACAACGTCGGTCATACAACTAAAGAAACTATTACCGACTTACTTCACCTTAAAAACAATTCTGATTTAGCCGTTTATACTTCTAAAATTTTTCTAATCTACGATCACATAAGTAAGGATAAAGTAAAAGAAATTGCTTTTTCTTTACATAATCCTCTAATTGAACGTGCTTCTGTCGCAAGTTTTAAAGAAATAAAGAAAAAAAATGGTTTTTCTTTGAAAGTTCCCGAGGTAATTTTAGAAAAAACTATTCCAGTTATTAAAGTTTCACTTTCAAAAATGACAGATGAGGAATTAGAAAAGATTGGAAAAATGGGCATTATGGATAATAATGGCATGCGTCGCGGGCCACTCGCTCTTGATTTATCCTCGATGAAAGTAATCAAGGAACACTTTATAAAATTAAAAAGAGAGCCGACTGATATTGAAATTGAGTCCTTAGCACAAACTTGGTCTGAACATTGTAAACATACCATATTTGCTAATCCGATTGACGATATCAAGGATGGTTTATATAAAACATACATCAAAGGTGCCACTAATTTAATTAGAAAAAATAAAAATAAAAAGGATTTTTGCGTCTCTGTATTTAATGATAATTCTGGTGGAATTATTTTTGATCAAGATTATTTAATAACGCATAAAGTAGAAACACACAACAGTCCTTCAGCTTTAGACCCTTTCGGTGGAGCCATTACGGGAATTGTAGGTGTAAATCGAGACACCATTGGCTTTGGACTAGGAGCTAAGCCCGTAGCTAATGTTTATGGTTTTTGTTTTGGTAATCCAGAAGACACGAGACCACTTTTCCGTGATAAAGATTTGAAGAATAAAATGTTACTACCTAAGCGTATTATGGAAGGCGTGATAAAAGGTATAAATGTTGGTGGAAATTGTTCCGGGATACCTACTCTTTCTGGTTTTGTTCATTATGACGATAGATATAGAGGCAAGCCTTTAGTTTTTGCTGGTACAGTAGGAATTATTCCAAGAAAAATTAATGATAAACTTTCCCATATCAAAAAAGCGCAAGTAGGGGATTATGTAGTAGTGGTAGGAGGAAGAGTTGGAGCGGATGGAATTCATGGTGCAACATTTTCCTCTGTCGCTATGGATTCAAATTCTCCAGCAACCGCAGTGCAAATCGGAGATCCAATCACTCAGAAAAAATTAAGTGATGCATTAATTAAAGAAGCACGAGATATGAATTTATATAACAGCATCACAGATAATGGGGCTGGAGGAATATCTTGTTCAGTGGCAGAAATGGCAAAAGAAGTGTGCCTGCCTGACGGTAGGCAGGGAGGAGTAAAAGTTGTTTTAGAAAAAGTTCCATTAAAATATCCTGGTCTTCGTCCTTGGGAAATTTGGATTTCAGAATCACAAGAGCGGATGACTCTCGCAGTGCCAAAAGGAAAATGGAAAGTTTTTCATAAGTTGATGGAAAGTCGCGGAGTGGAGGCAGTTATGATAGGAAAGTTCACTAATTCTGGAAAAGCTATCGTCAAATGGAAAGGCAAAACAATAATGGATGTAGATATGGAATTTTTACATAATGGACTTCCGAAACATCAGTTATATACTTCACCAGTTTTTCATAAGTATACAGAATCTACCCCTCCCAACCCTCCCCTTATTATTAAGGGGAGGGTGAAGGGTGGGGTCTATACAGAAATTTTAGAAAAATTACTCGGGACTAAAAACATTAGCGGATTTTCTTTTATTTCCGAACAATACGACCACGAAGTTCAGGGATCATCGGTGCTAAAACCTCTCTCTGGTGCTGGCCGTATAAATACCGATGCGCAAGTTTTTCGTCCAATTTTAAATTCAAATAAAGGAGTTGTACTAGCTTCTAGCGTTTATCCTTCCTATGGAGATATCAGCACTTATCATATGGCTGCTTGTGCTATAGATACTGCCATCAGAAACATTATATCTGTGGGTGGAACGCTCTCAGAGCTCGCTATTTTGGATAATTTCTGTTGGTGCTCATCATATGATCAAACACGCTTAAGAGAGCTTGTGGATGCCGTAAAAGCTTGCTATGACTATGCTGTTGGCTATGGCACACCCTTTATTTCAGGTAAAGATAGTATGTTTAATGATTTTAAAGGCTATGACGAAAAAGGAAATCCTACTGCTATTTCTATACCACCTACTCTCCTTATTTCAGCCATTAGCGTAATGCCAAATATTTCTAAAACTGTTTCTCCTGAGTTTAAAAAAAGTGGCGATATAATTTATTTATTAGGGGAAACATATGATGAATTGGGTGGAGGAGAATATTTCAAAATGCTGAGTGTGGACGGGGCAAGTGTACCCAAGGTTAATTTAAAGAAAAATTTAAAGATTTATAAAATAGCCGAACGGCTCATTTCGGACGAATTGATCCGTTCGGCTATTTCCGTGACTTCTGGTGGATTAGGAATTGCTTTAGCAAAAGCCTGCATCGGCGGAATGCTTGGATGTAATGTTTCCATCAGTAACGTCTGCCAAAGCCTTGCTTTGGCAGACGTTAAGCTTTTTTCCGAGAGCCAGGGTAGAATTCTTGTTTCTGTCTCTCCTAAAAACACAAAACAATTTGAAAAAATAATAAAAGATATTCCTTATACAAAATTAGGCAGAACTACACAAGATGGAAAAGTTATTGTTGTCGATGAAGGGAAAAAAATTATTGAAACAACTGTCAAAAAATTACATGGTATTTACCATAGTTTTTCAAATAAAATGTCTTAAATATATGAGTGAAGAAATAAAAACACATTTTAATTGTCAGAATTGCAAAAAGAATTTTATCATAGATCTTGAAGATTTTAATTTCTATGAAAAAATAAAAGTGCCTCCACCAACTTTTTGTCCGGAATGTAGAATGCAAAGACGATTTGCCTATAGAAATGAACGGACACTTTATCGTCGTAAATGCGCATTAACTGGCAAAGATGTTATTTCTTGTTTTGCGCCCGAAGTACCTTTTAAAGTTATTGATCGCGATTTATGGTGGGGTGACAGCTGGAATGAGCTTGACAGTGGTCGTGATTACGATTTTTCTAAATCATTTTTTGAACAATTTCATCAACTTATGCAAGGAACCTTCATGCCTGCACTTTTTATTGGTAAATGTGTGAATACAAAATATGGCAATCATATTGGCGAATTTAAAAATGCTTATCTTGTTTCAGCTTCATGGATGGGGGAAGATATAATGTATGCTGCTCGTTGTAATTCTTGTAAGAATTCACTTGAAATGTTTGCAACTTTTGAATGTCAATTTTGTTATGGAGATATAGCTTGTATAAAATGTAATACTGTACATTTTTCAGAATACGCAACAGCATGTTCAAGTTCAGCTTTTCTTTACAATTGTCGCGGATGTATGGATTGTTTTTTATGCTCAAATTTACGTAATAAACAAAATTGTTTTTTAAATAAACAACTCTCAAAAGAAGAATATAAGAAAAGTTTGGAAGAATATAATATTCATACTTGGTCAGGACTACAGAAAGCAAAAAAAGCTTTTGAAAATCTGAAAAAAGAAACAATAAGACGTTATGCGGTAATAATAAATTCTCAAAATGTAACCGGTGACAATATTACCAATGCCTTTAATCTCAAACAGTGTTTTGATGTAGCTAATCATATAAAAGATTGTCGTTATATTACAAACTCTCTTGACCGAGTGGAGGATTGTTATGATGGACACGGCTTGGCTTCTATCACCACAGGTCTAGAAATGATGGATACAGGAGATGAAGCTGGACGTTGTTTTTTTGTAGCGACGGTATGGGGAGGTCAAGATGTATGGTATTCATATAATTGTCATGGTTGTAATAATTGTTTTGGTTGTGTTTGTTTAAAGAAAAAATCATATTGTATTTTCAATAAACAATATTCAAAAGAAGAATATTTTGTGTTAAAAGACAAAATTATTGAACAAATGAAAAAAATACCTTATGTTGATAAAAAAGGGCGCGCACATTCCTTTGGTGATTATTTTCCTATAGAACTTTCACCTTTTGCCTATAATAAAACTATTGCCCAAGATTATTTTCCTAAGAGTAAAGAGGAAATAGAAAGAGAGGGTTGGTTTTTTGCAGAAGTGAAACAAAGCGAATATACTATAACAAAATGTGAAGGGGATATTCCTGATTCAATTAGTGATATTCAAGATTCTTTTATTGAAGAAGT
Source organism: uncultured bacterium (assembly GCA_903894955.1). Taxonomy (GTDB): domain Bacteria; phylum Patescibacteriota; class Minisyncoccia; order Phycocordibacterales; family UBA9973; genus UBA9973. Next base: position 9,045 of record CAITSA010000024.1, on the reverse strand, counting down.
TATTGAATGTAGAACATGTAAAAAAGCTTTTCGGATAATGGAAAATGAGCTTATTTATTTACGTAAGTTTGGTATTGCTATTCCACATGCCTGTTTTGAGTGCCGTCACATGGAAAGATTTTCAATGGTAAACTTACCAAGACTCTACCATAGACAATGCATGAGGGAAGGATGCATTAATGAATTTGAAACCTCTTATGCCCCAAATCGATTAGAAATAGTATATTGTGAAAAATGTTATCAACAGGAAGTATATTAACACCACGTTATTTAGCTAAATTAAATGAAAAAGATAAAAATTATAATAATGTCGGGATATGGACTTAATTGTGAAGAAGAAACAAAATTCGCTTTTGAGTGGGCAGGTACAAAAAAGAATGTAATAGCAGATATCGTGCATATTAATGATTTAATAAAAAAACCAAAAATGCTTTCGACCTATGATATTCTTGTTTTTCCGGGTGGATTCTCTTATGGAGATGACACTGGCAGTGGAAAAGCATATGCCAATAAATTTAAAAATCACCTTAGTAAAGAACTCGAAGAGTTTTTATCTCGCAACACTCTCACTATCGGCATCTGTAATGGATTTCAAATTATGACTAATTTAGGAATTTTACCTAGTGGTCTTACTTATAATAAAAATGGAAAATATATAGACCGTTGGGTTGATTTAGAAACGGGAAGTTCCCCACGCCATGGCGGGGCAAGTAGCCCTTGGCTTAAAGGTATTAAGAAAATATCCCTACCTATAGCGCATGGAGAAGGGCACTATGTAATAAATGAAAAAGAATATAAAAATTTAAAGAAAAACAATCAAATAGCCTTCACTTATGTAAAAGGTGAAATAGCTACATTCCAAAATCTAGAATACAATCCAAATGGTTCAGATTTTTGCATTGCTGGGGTTTTGGCATATAATGGGAGAGTTCTTGGAATGATGCCTCATCCAGAACGTGCAATGTTCGCTCACCAGAGTCCTTTGTGGCAAAATAATAAGAAAAAACAACAGGAAGGTGCTGGATTACAAATTTTTAAAAATGCGGTGAATTATTTTGCAAAATAATTTTACAAATATTTATGAGTGAATTAAGAGAAAAATGTGGAATTGTAGGAATATATGGGAAAAATTTACCGGTCTCTAGGCTCGCCTTTTTTTCTTTATTTGCGTTGCAACATAGAGGACAAGAAGCATCTGGTATAACTACCAGTGATGGGAAAAAACTTTATACCCATAAGGGTGCAGGGTTAGTACCTCAAGTTTATACAGAAAAAAATATTGAAGACCTGCAAGGTTATATAGGTATCGGACATAATCGATATTCAACTTCTGGTGGCGGAGCGTTAGATCATGCTCAACCCATTTTAAATAATAAAATTAGCAAAGACGCCACTTTTGCTTTAGCTCATAATGGAAATTTGCCAAGTGTAAAAAAACTTGAAAAGTTTTTAGCATCCAAAAAAGCTTTACAGAAAAATCGAATGGACTCCGAACTTATCACTGATGCAATTGATGTCTATCTCAATGAAGGTAATTCGCTTGCAAAATCTGTAGAAAAAGCTTTTCCATTAATTACTGGAGCATTTTCCTTAGTAATGATGATTAACGATACCTTGGTTGCTGTGCGAGATACTTACGGAATGCGTCCGCTCTCTTTAGGTAGATTTGGTTCAGGTTATGTGGTGGCATCAGAAACATGCGCTCTGCAAACTATTGGAGCAACATTTATTAGGGATGTAAAACCAGGAGAAATGATTATTATAAATAAAAATGGATTAAAAAGCAGACAATTAGCTCCATCAAATCCAAAGCACGACATCTTTGAATATGTTTATTTTGCTCGACCAGACAGCGTGCTGTCTGGTAAATTAATTTATGAGGTCAGAAAAAACTTTGGAAAAATTCTAGCGGAGGAATTCAAATTAAAAGTAGATGCTATTGTACCGGTGCCTGATACTGCCACTCCAGTTGCTTTGGGTTATAGTAAAGCAACGGGCATTCCAATTGAAATGGCTTTAGTGAAAAATCGCTACGTTCATAGGACTTTCATCGAACCTGATCAAAAATCTCGTCGAAAGAGTGTGGCTCTCAAGCTCATACCCCTTCCTGCCGTTTTAAAAGGTAAAAAAATAGCGTTAATAGATGATTCTATTGTCAGAGGAAATACTTGTAAAAAATTAGTGGCGACACTCTTTAAATCAGGCGCCAAAGAAGTGCACCTTTTGATTTCTTCTCCACCGATACGTTTTCCAGATTTTTATGGTATGGATACTCCAAATCAAAATGAATTAATTGCTTCTAATAAAACTATCGAGGAAACTCGTAAGTTTATGGGGGCAACATCGTTAAACCATCTCTCTCTTGATGGACTACTAAAATCTGTCGGTCTCCCAAAGAATCATCTATCAACTTCATGCTTTACAGGTATTTATCCTATTGATTTAAGGGAACGTAAAGATGAAGTAAATTACGATGTCCCCAATAAATAAAACATCTAATAATTTAAAATTAGTAGTATTGATTTCCGACACTGGTACGGGTACTAATCTTCGGGCAATAATTGATGGAATTAATGCGGGTAAAATTAAAGCAGAAATCTGTACTATAGTTTCTGATACTGAAAATGCTCTGGGGTTAGAACATGCTAAAAAATACAATTTAAAAGTTGAAATATGTTTTAAAAAAGAAAATTTATTAGCACTTTTACAAAAACTAAATCCAGACTATGTTTGCTTGGCAGGCTGGAAACAAATTATATTAGACGAAGTAATTCTTGCTTTTCCTAATAAGATTTTAAATTTACATCCTGGTTTAATTCCAGATACAGTTGATGGAGATATAAAAAATCCAGATGGGACAATAGCGCTTTGGAATAAAGGTATGTTGGCAGATAAAGCAATTGCTAACTTTTTAGACAAGAAAGCTACTTTTGCTGGTTCCTCTGTTCACTTTTTAACTTTAAACTTTGATTTTGGCCCAGTCCTAGGAAGAACTTTTGAAAAAATTGAACCCAATGATAATGTTGAATCTCTATATACAAGACTCAAGAAAAAAGAAAATACATTATATGTAGAAGTTTTAGAAAAATTATGCAAATAAAAAAGCAAAAAATTCTAATAATTGGTAGTGGTGGAAGGGAACATGCTATTGGTTGGAAAGTTGCACAATCGCTAAAAGCAGGAGAGATTTTCTTTGCGCCAGGAAATGGTGGTACCAGTAAAATTGGAACTAATGTAAACATAAAAACCACTGATATAACGGGACTCTTGGAATTTGCCAAAAAAGAGAAAATAGATCTGACTTTAGCCTTGCCAGACGATCCTATTGCCCTAGGTATTGTAGATGAATTTCAAAAAGAAGGTTTGCGGATCTGGGGTCCAACCAAGGCTGCCAGTAAACTTGAGTGGTCTAAAGCTTTTTCAAAAGACTTTATGCGTCAGCATAATTTACCTACAGCTAGATTTGAAATATTTAATGATTATGAAAAAGCAAAAGAATATGTTCTAAAACAAAATCTTCCTATTGTTATAAAAGCAAGCGGTTTAGCCCTTGGGAAGGGTGTAATTATTTGCCAAACAATGAAAGAAGCAGATGAAGCACTTATAAATATGTTTATTAAAAAAGTTTTTGGGGATTCAGGCAATGAAGTCGTGATAGAAGAATTTATGAATGGGCCAGAAATTTCCATCCATGCATTTTCTGATGGGAAAAATTATAAAATGTTTCCGAGTTCTCAAGACCATAAAAAAATAGGAGAAAATGACGTTGGGTTAAATACTGGTGGAATGGGCACAATTGCTCCACTACCCTTTACAACAGAAACACTTTTAAAAACTATTAAGGAAAATATCGTTGCTCCTACTATTGAGGTAATGAGCAAAGATGGTAATCCATTTTTAGGGGTACTTTATCCGGGATTAATTCTCACAGAGAACGGCCCTAAAATTCTTGAATATAATGCGCGTTTTGGTGATCCAGAAACTCAAACATATATGAGACTTTTGGAAACAGATATTGTAGATATTTTCGATGCTTGTATTGATGGAAACTTAGATAAAATCGAAATAAAATGGAAAAGAGGATTTGCCTGCACAATAGTACTTGCTTCAGGTGGTTATCCAGAGAATTATGAAAAAGGAAAAGTGATTTCAGGAATAGATTCTCCTCTTGAGGAGTACCCGAAGGGGGGGGTGGACAAAATACATCCACCCCGGCTTTCAGCCACCCCTCAAGAGGGGAATGACGTAGTTATTTTTCACGCTGGTACAAAAGCTGTTGGGGAAAATTTCGTTACCAATGGCGGACGAGTATTAGGAATTTCAGCGACAGGAGATACTCTACAGGAAGCGCTTGCTAAAGCTTATAAAGCCATAGAAAAAATTTCTTTTGAAGGTATGCAGTATCGTCGCGACATCGGCCAATCTGCCTTAAAAATTTCTATTTATCCCAGTTAAAGAAATGTTCTCGGTCTGGGCCAGTGCCGACTGAGATAATTTTTACATTCAAATCAGAGAGCTTGTTTTTTATATATTTTAAATAAGAAGAGAGTTCTTTGGAAACTTTTTGCTTATTCTTGACGCCAAAGTTAGCATTACCCCAACCTGGCATTTCTTCTGTTTGCACATCTGTTACATGATTTAAATAAAGTGGAAACCTGCCTGCCGGCAGGCAGGTTCTTTTTCCATTTTCTTTGATTGTATATCCAATAACTACTTTTATTTTATCACTTAAACAAATATCGGATTTATTAATAAAAATTTTATTTGCACCAGATAATGCAATAGCGTGACGAAGCGCAAATAGATCAAGCCATCCACACATTCTAGGTCGTCCAGTAGTTGCCCCGAATTCATTTCCAGCCTTTTGAAAAAGCTTTTCTAGACTCTCGTCTTTAATCCTAGCTGGGAAATTTCCACCACCAACTTTTGTGGTATAAGCCTTCAGGACACCATAGATATTCCGCAAGTAAGTATGTGGGACACCCAAGCCTAAGCAAACGTTCGCTGGTAGGGTATTACTACTAGTAACAAAAGGAAAATCTCCAAAATCAACATCCAGCATTACCGCTTGCGCCCCTTCTGCCAAAATATTTTTTCCCGTATTTAGTCTTGTTTGAATTAAATATGATACATCACAAATTTTTAACTTTTTTACTTCTTTAATAGCCTTCAACCATTTTTCTTTGGCTTCTTTTATTTTTTTTAAATCAATTTCAAAACCATACTTTTCTTGATACATTTTCAATACATTCATATGAAATTCTGAAAGAGTTTTTTCTTTTTGTTCAAAATCAGAAGACAATAAATCTCCAATCAAAAGTGCTCTTCTCCATCGTACATCACTATAAGCTGGACCGATGCCTCTGTTTGTGGTTCCTACTTTTGTCCCTAATTTATTTCGGCGATATTCATCAGCTTGGTCTAAAAATGGATGCAGATAAGAAACTAATTTCGCCCGATTGGAAATATAGAGACGAGGAGCAACATTAAAACCTAAACTTTTTAACTGGGACATTTCTGCAATTAAAGATACAGTATCAACTACCACCCCATTACCGATATATAATTCTACATTCTTCTGCAAACAGCCAGACGGAATAATGTGTCCAATAAAAGTAATTTTACCTAATTGTAGAGTGTGCCCTGCATTGGCTCCACCCTGAAAACGAGCCACTCCAGAATATATACGAGAGGACAAAAGCTGGTCTATGTTTTTACCCTTACCTTCATCTCCCCATTGAAGACCCACAACTACATCTATGAAACCCGTTTTGATTTTTTTTCTTAACATTTAATTTGATTTGAGCGTTATCATGCCGCGCAACCGTTCATATTAGCAAGGCTATTGTCCAATACTATAATTAGGAGCTTCTTTAGTAATAAGAACATCGTGTGGATGACTTTCTTTTATGCCAGAGTTAGTGATTCTAACAAATTTTGCTTTTGTCTGAAGAGTTTTTATATCTTTGGCTCCGCAATAGCCCATACCAGCCCTTAGACCGCCTATTAACTGATAAATTACTTCAGAAAGTACACCTTTGAAAGAAACTCTACCTACGATTCCTTCTGGAACAAGCTTTTTTATATCATCTTCCGTATCTTGAAAATATCTATCCTTTGAACCTTCTTGCATTGCTTCGATAGAACCCATCCCGCGATAATTTTTATATTTTCTACCTTCATAAATAATAGTTTCACCAGGAGATTCTTCCACTCCAGCAAAAAGTGAACCAGCCATCACAGAACTAGCTCCAGCGGCAATAGCCTTTGGGAGATCTCCTGTGTATCTGATGCCTCCATCAGCAATAATTGGTACTCCTGAGCCTTTAATAGCTTGTGCCACATCGTAAACAGCTGAAAATTGAGGAAAACCTACTCCCGTAATGACCCTAGTAGTACAAATTGAACCAGGTCCAATGCCTACTTTAACTGCATCTGCTCCGGCTTTAACTAAATCTTTGGCTGCTTCTCCTGTAACAATATTTCCTACAATGACTTCTAGTTTAGGAAATTCCTTTTTTATTTTTTTGAGCATTTCTATTACGCCTTTAGAATGACCATGAGCAGTATCAAGCACAACTACATCCACTCCATTTTGAATTAAGGCTTTTACTCTGTCTAAGGTATCGTGGGTCACGCCTATGGCTGCTCCTACGCGCAAACGACCAAAACTATCTCGAGAAGATTTCGGACGAGACTTTACTTTCATTATATCTTTATAAGTAATAAGACCGACAAGTTTGTTTTGCTTATCAACTAACGGCAATTTTTCTACTTTATACTCAGTTAATATTTTTTCTGCTTCTTTTAAATTCGTACCGAGACTCCCAGTAATCAAGTTGTTTTTGGTCATTATTTCACTTACTGGTAGTTTTAAATTTTTCTGAAAGCGTAAATCGCGATTAGTGACAATACCTTTTAGCTCCATGTTTTTGTCAACAACTGGAATTCCACCAATCTTATTTTCTTTCATTAGATTAATTGCCTCACTCAATAAAGCTTCTGGTGTCAAAGTTATAGGATCATGAATCATTCCACTTTCAGAACGCTTAACTTTACGTACTTCAGCAGCCTGTTTTTCAATACTCATATTCTTATGAATAATTCCTATTCCTCCTTCTTGAGCCATCGCTATCGCCATCATCCCTTCAGTAACCATGTCCATTGCCGCAGAAATTATAGGAACACTGAGGGTTATTTTTTTTGTTAAGTTAGAAGAAATATCAACTTCACGAGGTAAAACTTCCGAGTATTGTGGCACGAGTAAAATATCATCATAGGTAAGACCTTCTTTAAAATTTTCTCTCATATTTATTTTTACTTTCAAAGCCATAATATATTGTGTATACTACCATATTATGAATGAGATACAAATACTGATAGTGGATTACGGATCACAATATACACTTGTTATTGGTAGAACGTTACGCGAGCTAGGTGTACGAAGTGTAATCTTGCCTCCGAATAAAGCTGACGGGTGGCTCAAGTACAATACACCAAAAGCGGTTATTCTATCTGGTAGTAATTGGAGTGTTCATAACGAAGGATCACCTAGCCTTCCTAAATTGCTCGATGTGACTGGTAAAAAATATCTAATTTTAGGAATTTGTTATGGTATGCAACTCCTTTCTTATAAACTTGGTGGTGTTGTTGAGAGACCACTTTCACATCGTGAATATGGACCAGCTAATGTAACTGTAAATACAAAACATCCGCTTTTTAATAATATCAAAGAAAAAACAGAAGTTTGGGCAAGTCATGGAGATACTGTCACCAAACTTCCAAAAGGTTTTATTTCTATCGCTACCTCAGGTGGAATAGCTGCCATGAGTGACAAGGCTAATCGAATATTAGGAATTCAGTTTCATCCTGAAGTTATTGACACCAAAGAAGGTAAAAAAATATTACAAAATTTTCTCAAACTTTCTAGTTGTAAAAAAGATTGGAACCCTGAAGATTTAATTCATCAAATTCAAAAAGAAGTTTTAGACGTTGTTAAAGAATCAAAAAAACAAAATTTAATTTTAGGTGTTTCGGGTGGAGTTGATTCCACTACTTTAGCAGCTGTCTTGGCTCCTGTTTTAAGGGAAAAGCTTATCTGTGTAGCAATAGACACCGGAGGACTTCGCTTAGGTGAAATTGAAGAATTAAAAATAAATACCAAAAGTGCTGGAGTAAAAAATTTAGTTATCATAAAAGCAGAGGAAAAATTTATAAAAAATATTAGTGTAACAATTGATGGGGAAAAGAAACGAGCGAAATTCCGTGATGTTTATAAAAAAATATTTGAAGAACAAATAGCTAAACACAAGGCTGGCTTCATCGTGCAGGGAACTTTAGCAACTGATATTATCGAAAGTGGCAAAATAGGGAAGTCCGCCATGATAAAAACACATCACAACGTCGGTCTTAACTGGGAAGTAGATGATTTACATCCCTTTAGAAATTTATTTAAATATGAAGTTCGCGAACTTGCTCGCGCTTTAAAACTTCCGCCAGCTGTGCACCAGCGTAATCCCTTTCCTGGTCCGGGTTTATTCTTGCGAGTAGTGGGTACGCCAGTTTCTAAAAAGAATATCGAACTTGTAAGAGAAGCAGACAAAACTGTTACAGATATTCTTAAAAAACATAATTTAACAAAAGATATTTCTCAACTTATTGTGGCGCTTCTCGGAATTAATTCTGTTGGAGTAAAAGGCGATGAAAGAGTTTATGGTCATTCTTTAGCTATTCGTGCTGTGCAAACGGTAGATTTTATGACAGCTAAAGGATATTATTTCCCACCAAAAGTTGTGGAGGAAATTACCAATGCCCTGACTAAACACAAAAATATTGTTCGCGTATTTTTTGATATGACACCTAAACCTCCAGCTACAACTGAATTTGAGTAAAAATTTCTCTAGACGTATTCCAACCAATAGCTTCACACCACTTGCATAGGAGTTAAATAATTAATTCCACCATGAACTCTTTTGTAATTGTAGTATTGCAAATATTTTTTAAGTTCGCAATTAATCTTTTTCACGTTATTCGGAAGTTTGTCCA
>CAITSA010000023.1 GCA_903894955.1 uncultured bacterium | reverse complement strand
TGTTCTTCTTACTGGACTTCTAGTACCGCCATCAGTGGATCAGGAGTAGTGAATCCAACCGTTACCACCACTTACAGTGTTACTTGTACCAACAACAATGGACAGCAAGCCAGTGCTTCAGCTACGGTTTATGTTAGTCAATATCAACAGACTTGCCAAGATACAAGCGCTAACAACTACGGCGGAATACTGCCTTGCACATACAATAACTACGTTCAAATTTGTCGAGACATAAATGCTAATAATTATGGAAATATATTACCTTGTACCTACAACAATTACATTCAAGTTTGTCGAGATACAAGTGCCAACAATTATGGAAGCATACTGCCTTGTACCTACAATAACTATATTCAAACTTGCCAAGACACAAGCGCTGTAAATTACAGAAGCGTACTACCTTGTATATATAATAATGTTGTTAACAATCGTCCTACCGTAGTACTTTATTCAGATCAAACAAGCGTAGTCTACAACGGCTCTGCTACTCTTCGCTGGGTTACTACCAATGCGACTTATTGTAATGCATCAGGAGGATCTACCGGTTGGACAGGAACAAAAAGTATTGGTCCAGGAAGTTTTTATACTGGATCATTAACAGGAAGTAGAACTTTCACCCTTACTTGTAGTAACAACAACGGATCTGCTAGCGATTCAGAAACAATAACTGTTCGTAATCAAACAATTGTTAACCCAAAACCTACCCCAACTTCACTGGTCCTTATTACCTCTTCGGTTGATCGTAATCAACCAATAGTTCCAACCATAGACAACACTCGACCACGTCCAGGGGATGAAATTAATTACACTGTCAGCTATCAGAATATAGGCACTGGAGCAATTACTAACCTTAGCTTAAGAATAGATCTTCCTTATGAAGTGGATTATCTTTCTTCAAATCCAAATAATCCAAATAGATCTGGAAACACTTTAATCTTTACTTTAGGAACATTGAAGGCCAATGGCCAAGGAACGGTCACCATCAAAACTCGAGTCCGAGACAATATTACTGAAGGAACGAATTTAAACTTCCCTGCAACTTTGACTTATACAGACCCTTCGGGACAAAATCAATCAGTTAATGCGAATGTTTCCGCACAAGTCTGGAGTGCAACGGAAAATAAAACAACCACTTTACCCCTCGGAGCAAATGTATTCGGAACTGGTTTTCTTCCAACAAATATATTTGGATGGCTTCTTCTACTTATCCTTATTCTCATCCTAGCCTTTTTAGCTAGATACATTTTTGATCAGTCTTTCCGTAAAAAAACTACAATCGTTTCTGATCTGCCCTCTGGTAAAAAAACCACAACCACTACAATACAATAAAAAGTAAAAAAATTTATATATATAAGGACGGTCCTTTGAGAAACTCTCTTAATGACCGTCCTTTTGGTTTATGTGTTATATTTAGAAAATGCCATCAAACGAATCAGATGAAGAAATCATTGTTTGGTATAAAAATGGTGACGAAGAAGCATTTAAGGTTTTAATAAATCGCTACACCACACCACTTTATAATTTTACTGCACGCCTCACTAATAAAAATGACGCCTCCGATCTAGTTCAAGAAATTTTTATAAAAGCTTGGAAAAACATTGGACGTTTTAATCCAACTAAAGCAAGTTTTAAAACTTGGATTTTTACTATTGCCAGAAATACAACCACCGATTTTTTCAGAAAGTCTGGATCCGCCTCTGGTGAAAAAAAATCTATAAATTTTTCTGAGATCGACAACAAGAACGATGAAGACATAAATTCTTTTGCTGAAAATATACCGGATGAAAACTTGTTACCGGAAGAAGCTCTAAAAAAATTAGAAGACAGCGCTTTTTTAAATAAAATACTAGCCAAACTTCGCCCCGACTACCAAGAAGTTTTAATCCTCCATTATCAAGAAGAAATGACCTTCGAAGAAATAGGGCGTATTTTAAACAAACCATTAAACACTGTTAAAAGCATTCACCGCAGAGCGATCATAGAAATGCGAAGAATGTTGGAAAATTATAAATAAACTTTTGAATAAATTTCACCGTTGATATTATGGTTTGTATGGAATAGACTGATTATTCTTTCCAGTGAGAGAACGTCCGTAAGCAATTTCTTTCATAATTCCTAAATCATTCTTATTAAAGAATACTTCGGTTGCTGAAGAAAAATCATAACTGTTCCCTTCTTTCTGTTTCGGAAGTTGTAACCTTAAACCGTCACGGCCAAACTCAACACCAACTCTGTACCCAGTTCCATCATATTCTTCAAATTCGTTAGTGGCATAAATCGGACCATTCAGTATCACTGAAAGGTCTTTTGTAAAACGCTCTGGTTTTGATTGCATTTCCCGTACTTCATATAAAATCTCCTCTAATAAACTATTATCTTCTCTATCCTTTTCAAAGTTTTTCAAAGATTCACTCTTTTCCTTATTTTTTATTTCCTCAAATGACTTACCGGATGATTTAGAAAAACTATAGAAAAAAGCGTTATTTTTTTTACGGAGGAATTCTTCCTTTTCTTTTATTTTATCAAGAACAAATTTAGCAATTGTTTCAATAGATTCTTTAGTATATCCATGTTTTATAAAATGATTTTCTTCATCCTTAGTCATTTCTTTGTTTTTAAAAATATCTCTTACCGTATCTTTAATATCTATTTGGCGAAGGGTTGTTCTTGATGGCTCTTCAAAAGTCGTTTTTATATTTAATTCCTTACATATTTGTTTTGGATCTGCACCATCTTTTAATAAATCCTGTAATTTCTCAACATCAAAATTTGTTAGGTCATATTTATCTGCAACATCACTCAAAAGTGCTGAAGATACTCTATGTCCAACACGAAGTTCGAGAAAAGCGAATAAATGTTTGATTGGAATCACCTCTCTATATCCTTCGTATATGCCTAACTCTTTGTCCCATCCAGAAGCAAACTGCAATAAAGACTGACCAGCTTTCTGCAACATCATTTGTCCGTTATCTGTTACAAAGAAATCTAGTTCACGATAAATTTCTGCCTCTCCTTCTAGCTTTATCGTTTGATTGGGATTTAACCAATAATGATTTCTATCATGCTCGCCTTCTTCTGTATTCCACAATGAACTAACCCCAACAATTTCTTCATACGAAAGACCTTTCTTTATTTGTTCCCAAGCCTGGGCCAACAATTGTGTTTTCTTTTTTGCACGCTCGCTAATCTCGTCACGAATCGCCAACAACACGTCTCTTGATGGGGTTTCTTTTTTAAATACTTGGTGTGCAATGATGTAATCCGCACGTTTTTCTTCAGCAAGCGTAGCAAGTTCTTTTTCATTAAGAATTTTTGGCTGATTATCATGGTATTTATTTAATTTTTTAATATATTCGTTAAATCTATCAAATGCGTTATCAGCCCCAGCAAATACTTCTTTGATTAAAATATCAACTTGCGCATTAACAACGTCTGGATGGAATGAACGAATCATCCTACGGTAAGATTTATAGGCTTCAATAGAATCTCCTTCTGCTACACCAAATATTTCGTATGGGGTTTTCCCTTCAAAATTATTGGAAAGAAATAATTCTGCTACAGGTGTTACTGCTTTTTCTTCTGAGACATCTTGTAAAAGTGTTTGTTGTTCTTTCCATTCTTGTGAATGTTCTGTATATTTTGTTTTTTTATCAACCGTGTTTTCTTGTCTCCATTTTTCCTTTTCTTCAATCTTTTTTTGAGCCTCTTCTGGTAATTCTAACTGATTATATACAGTTCTGTGCGTATTTGTATCAGAATATGCTCCAGGCTTTTCAATTCGCGAATTGTTTTTAAATGATTCCATAAGGTTTTATTAAACTTAATCATATCAATTTAACAAGATTATTGCACCAAAATAACTTGCTGTTACGTATACCCTTTTATCTATGCAAGACAAATTAACCAAAATATTTCAAAAAGCTAAATATGAAGAGAGTTTTAATCTAAGTCAAAATATTTGGCTTACTTTATTGAAGCGTGAAAAACGTAATACTCAAATCAAATTATGGATTTTTACTTTGGCGGGAATTACTTCTTTGGTAGGGCTAGTGCCAGCTTTAAAAATATTAGGGAGTGACTTAGCCCAATCTGGTTTTTATGAATACCTCTCTTTAGCCTTTTCTGACAGTGGATTAATTCTTTCCGCTTGGAGAGAATTTGTGTTTTCACTCGCAGAATCTTTACCTATATTGAGTGTAGTTTTCACTCTTTCTTTAGTTTTTATTTTCTTTTTATCATTAAAGTATGTAATGAAACAAATTATTAGAAATCAATTATTATTACCAGCTTAATTAAAATCAAATAAAATGAAAAAAATATACGAAGATATAAAAAATGTTTTTGAATCAAAAATCGCTTTTAGAATTTTGTGTGTGCTTGGAGTTATTATAGTTTCTCTACTAATCTTTTCGGCTGGGGTTACGGTCGGTTTTCACAAAGCATCTTTCGGGCGCGCATGGGGAGATAATTATGAACACAATTTCGGAATGAGACCAAATCATCCCATGTTCGGTCAGGATAATTTCCCCAATGCAAATGGCGCCATTGGTAAAATTATAAAAATAACTTTGCCAACAATCATCGTCCAAGACAAAGACAATACAGAAAAGGTAGTTTTAATAAAAGATGATACAAAAATACAAAAAATGATGTCAATAATTAAACCTAGCGACCTTGCAACTGATGATTTTGTAGTGATTATCGGTTCTCCAAATGATCAAGGTCAAATAGAAGCAAAACTCATTAGAATAATGCCAGCTGGTATGCCTGCCCCTCTTCCCCCTCAAGTACCGGCACCAACACCAATACAATAATAAATTATATGAAAAACTTTTTCTTAAAGATTAAAGCTCTTGCCCTCGCACACAAAATTATTAGTATCATTATATTAGTAGTTGTTTTGTATGCAGGGTATTGGATTTATGGAAATATAACTAGCACTGCCGGAGAAACACAATATATAACAACAACGGTACAAAAAGGAACGATTATTTCATCTATTACAGCAAGCGGACAAGTAGAAAGCTCCAATCAAATAGATTTGACTGCAAAAGTTTCTGGTACCATTACTTATGTTGGCGTAAAAGCTGGCGATAAAGTAGTAAAAGGTAAAACACTTTTTTCAATTGATAATTCTGATGCAGAAAAAACTATCCGAGACGCGAAAATAAGTTTGCAAAGCGCAAATTTATCCTTACAAAAACTTCAAATTCAAAACTCAAGTGACAACATAAATGCCAATTTAACCAAAGCTTATTCTGATGGTTTTAACACTGTGTCTTCAACTTTCTTGGATCTATCTTCTACTTTAACTGGAATTCAAAATCTTTTAACTCAAAGAAACCTGTCTGACAATGCTGCGCGAAATAATGGAAAAACTGCAACAAATTACAGAGATATAGCAGAAACAGCTTATTATACAGCTCAGACAGCCTACGATAAAAACAAAAATGATTTCAATGCGCTTGATTATAATTCTCAACAAAGTGATATTGATACTGTAGTTAGTGAAACTTACGACACAACTCAACTTTTATCCAATGCTATAAAAGATTTCAATGATTATGTTAATTATTTAGTAGAAAACACAGGACGACCATCAGATTTTACTTCAGTCCAAAGTACTTTATCTGGATATACGAATACGATAAATGAACACAGTTCTGCTTTACTCACAGCCAAAGCAAATATTCAAAGTTATAAAGACTCCATTCCAAGCAATAATATTGATATGCAAAACGCTTTGATTACTGTCACTCAAAGGCAAAATACTTTAGCTGATGCACAACAAGCTCTAGCTAATTATTATGTTTCTGCACCTTTTGACGGAATAATCGCAAGCGTTACCGCTAAGGTTGGAGATACTGCCTCAGGAACACTTGGTTCAATAATCACTAATCAAAAAATTGCTACCCTTTCAATGAATGAAGTAGACGTAGCAAAAATAAAACTGGGTGAAAAAGTGACCGTAACTTTTGATGCTATCACAGACTTATCTATGACTGGAACCGTCGCTCAAATTGACACCATGGGTACAGTCTCTAGTGGTGTTGTATCTTATAGCGTAAAAATTGCTTTTGACACAGAAAACGATTTAGTAAAACCAGGAATGAGTGTTTCAGCTTCGATTATTACCGATTCAAAAACAGACGCACTCATAATCCCATCAAGCGCGATAAAAACTCAGGGTACAACAAAATATGTGTTAATGTTCGCCACTCCGCTCGCTACCCCAGCTACTTCTTCTCAAGGAACACCTTCTAAAATAGCTCCCAATCAAGTAACAGTAGAAGTCGGAATTTCTGATGATACAAATACAGAAATTCTTTCAGGACTAAAAGAAGGAGATCAAATCGTTTCTCGTACTATCACCAGCACCAGTGCTACTAAAACTAGCACCACTAGCACGAAAAGTAGCACTAGAAGTTTGTTAGGGGGAGGCGGACCACCAGGACTATAAAAGTTTCTTTATGATTGAAATAAAAAATATCACAAAAGTATATAAAAGTGGTGAAGAAAATTTTCAAGCTCTCAAGGGTTTAACTTTCACTATTAAAGATGGTGAATATGTTGCAATCATGGGTCCGTCTGGTTCTGGTAAATCAACCCTAATGCATATTTTAGGAGCGTTGGATAGTCCTTCTTCTGGAACTTATTTCCTTGATGAAAAAGACGTCTCGACTCTTTCGGACGACGAATTAGCAGATATTAGAAGAGAAAAAATAGGATTTGTTTTTCAATCATTTAATCTTTTGCCCCGCGCAACAGTTTTACGTAATGTTTCCTTACCACTTGTTTACGAAGGAATCCATGACGGCGAACGAGACCAACGCGCCCAAAAAGCTCTTTTTGATGCAGGATTGGAAGAAAGTCATTTTGGACATCTTTCTAATCAACTTTCTGGAGGGCAAATTCAACGTGTAGCTATTGCTCGTGCTTTGGTAAATAACCCAACCCTTATTCTGGCGGATGAACCAACTGGAAATCTCGACACAAAAACTGGAGAAATTGTTTTAGCTACTTTTCAAAAATTAAATCGTGAGGTAGGTCGTACAATTATTCTTATTACTCACGAACAAGATGTCGCAGAACACGCAGATAGAATCATCCACATCAAAGATGGGATGATCTTAAGTGATAAAGCGTCGCGCTTTAATGGACGAGCGCGCGACATGATTTCGTAAAATCAAAATAAAATGAAAATAAAAGACATTTTAGAAGAAACATATAGCGCACTTTTTTCAAATAAAGTCAGAACAGGACTTACCATGCTCGGCATTATTATAGGTATCGCTTCAGTCATCGCCATGACTGCAATTGGACAAGGCGCGAAAAATTCTATTTCATCCAGCATTGAATCCATTGGAGCAAATTTGGTTATGGTTATGCCGGGAGCCACACGTTCTTTTGGAGGTGGCCCCAATGCTGCTCGAGGCGGAGCTAAAACATTAACCTTAGAAGACGCTCAAGCAATCCAAGCTCAAATTTCAAACATAGCTGGTATTGTCAGAGAAGTTTCTTCCCGAAAACAAGTGACCGGCACTGGCACTAATACCAATACTAGCATTATAGGAACTGAACCATCTTATACCACAGTTCGAAATGTTTCTATTGATGAAGGAGATTTTATTTCAGACCAAAATGTCACAGACGGTACGAAAGTTGCTGTCTTGGGACCAACCACTAGAGATGATTTGTTTGGTGAAAACGCCACTGATGTTGTTGGTCAAAAAATTCGTATTTCTGGGGCAGAATATAAAATAATTGGCATCACAAAATCAAAGGGCGGTTCTGGTTTTAGTAATAGCGATGATGTAATTTATATCCCCTACACCACAGCCCAAAGATATCTTTCAGGTGATAAATATTTAAGTGAAATTGATGTTTCCGCAGAAAGTTCTGATACTTCTAGTCAAGTTCAAGCAGACATAACAGCTTTATTACTTGAACGCCATAATATTACTGATTCTACTAAAGCTGATTTTAACACCATGAATCAGGCAGACATTATCGCCACTGCTTCAAGTGTAGCGAGCACTTTCACCACCTTATTGGCCGCAGTTGCGGGTATTTCTCTTTTGGTTGGAGGTATTGGAATTATGAATATGATGTTAACCACTGTGACAGAACGTACGAGAGAAATAGGTTTACGCAAGGCTATTGGAGCTAAGCGTAAAGATATTAATATTCAATTCTTAACAGAAGCAGTTGTCATAACATTTATCGGTGGAACTATAGGGATAATCCTTGGATGGCTAATCTCATTTATCTTATCTTATCTGGGTATCCTTCAAGCGCAAGTTTCAATTTCTTCAATCTTACTAGCCTTTGGAGTATCAACAATTATCGGTATTATTTTTGGTTATTACCCTGCTCGACATGCAGCCCTATTAAATCCAATAGATGCATTAAGGTATGAGTAAAATTAGGTTCTAGTTTCTAGGTTTTAGGAAAAAATATTATTAATTAATAAAAAATATGAATAAAAAAATTGGTTTGGGAATTGTGGGAATTATAGTTTTGATTGGAGTATTTTATGGAGGAATGATTTATGGTAAAAGTCAAATACCAGAGAGAGGTCAAGGAATGCAAGCTTTTGGCCAAAATGGTGCTCTAGGAGCAAAAGGTGGGGCAAGAGGAGGAGGGTTTACTGCTGGGCAAATTATTGCTAAAGATGCCAACAGCATCACTGTGCAGTTAATGACAGGAGGAGCCAATCAAGGCGGGTCAAAAATAGTTTTTATTGACAGTAATACAAAAGTTACAAAGTCAGTATATGGGACTATTGCCGATCTTGCAATTGGAACACAAGTATCTATTACTGGCACCCCTAATGCCGACGGCAGTGAAAACGCACAAGCTGTACAGATTAGACCAGCTATGCCGACAACAAAATAATAAAATTATTTTCTAACAGAGTAAGCACCACGTACTATCCATTTATAAGTGGTCATTTCTTTGGCGCCCATTGGACCACGAGCGTGAATTTTAGAAGTAGCAATACCGATTTCTGAACCTAAGCCAAACACAGCCCCATCAGAAAATCGAGTGGAGGCATTGACATAGACTACCGCCGCATCAACTTCATCTAAAAATTTCTGACTGTTTTGTTTATTTTCTGAAAGAATAGCTTCAGAATGTTTGGAAGAATATTTACTAATGTGCTTGATCGCTTCATCAACATTGGAGACAATTTTTACGGACATTCTTTGACTTAAAAACTCCCGTCCGAAATCTTTATCTGTAGCCTTTTTCAAAAGACTAGTTGGATAACATTTTTCTAAGATTGGAAAACTTTTTAGATCGGCAAAAATTTCTACTTTCTTTTGAAGTAAAAGGTCAGCCACTAATGGAAGAAATTTTTGAGCTATTTTATGATGCACCAATAGTGTATCTAACGCATTACAGACACTTGGACGTTGAGTTTTGGCGTTAAAAATAATCTTAGCGGAAGGATCAAGTTTTGCAGACTCATCGACAAAAGTATGACAAACTCCAGCTCCTGTCTCAAGTATTGGTACAGTGGCGTTAGCCCTCACGAAATTTATTAAGCCAGAACTTCCACGCGGAATAACAATATCAATTAAACCATCAGCAGAAATAATATCTAGAGCAGCTTCTTTTATTTTTGGGTCTATAAACTGAACCACTTCACAATTCACCCCCGATGCGATCAATGCATTTTTTATAATTTTATGAAGAATAATATAACTTTCTCTTGCTTCCTTGCCTCCCTTTAAGATAACTGCATTACCAGACTTGATACAAATAGAAGCCACGTCAGTAGTTACATTTGGTCGTGACTCATAGATAACACCGATGACACCTAAAGGTATTCTTGTTTTGCAAATTTTAAGTTTTTTATTTTCTTTACTAGTTCTGCAATCAAAAACTTCTCCAATTGGATCGGGCATTTTTATAAGACTTTGAATTTCCTTAATCATCCCCAAAATGCGGGCATCATTTAACAAGAGACGATCACGCATTGGATTATCCAAGGAGATTTTTTTTAGATCTTTAGAGTTTGCAGTAATAATTAATTTTTTGTTTTTATGTAATCCTTCAGCTAAATTTTTTAAAATTAAAATTCTTTTTGCATGAGGTAAAAGACTAAATTTATGAGAAGCTTCTTTTGCTCTGTGTAATTGTTTTAAAATAGTCTTATCCATTGCTTAATTCTTGTGCCCTTTTATAGGCAGCCACAACAGCTTTTAATATAATTCCACTAAAATTTTCTTTTTGAAAAACTTTCAAAGCAGATTCTGTGGTACCCCCCTTGGAAGCAACTTTTTTTATCAAAGAAGCATAATCACCTTGATTGCCTAAAAGAGCAGAAGACAACAAGGTCTTTTCCACTAATTTCCTACTTTCGTTTTTGTTTAACCCAAGTTTACTAGATGCCTTCACTAGAGAATCTGCTAAAAGAAAAAAGTAGGCTGGTCCGCTACCGGAAATGGCTGTTACTTTGTTGATGGTATCTTCATTTTTAATTTCAAAATTATCACTGATTTTGTTTATAAAATTTTTAGCTTTTTTAAATTCTAAACTGGATAATCCTGTTTGTTTCCAAACAGCTATTCCTTGCCCGACAGAAAGCCCTAAGTTAGGCATCATTCTAACAATCTTTCGGTGTCCAGATAGACGGATGAGCTCTTTAATTGAAACACCCGCCATAATGGAGATCAAAATAGTTTTTTTATTGAGATAATTTTTAATTCCCATAATAACTTCCTTCGCATCTTGTGGCTTGACGGATAGGATTATAAAATCAGCTTCTGACACTTTTTGAATAATCTTCTTCATATTTGGTTTATCTTTATCAATACCAAAAATTACAATCTGGCGATCCTTTTTAGCTATTGCCTTAGCGATAGCTTTGCCCATTGTCCCGAAACCAATAATTACAACCTGAGTTTTCATAGTTCTATTGTATCACTATGCCCCTGAGTTTATCGAATGGGTCATCTTTTTGAATTATTTTTAGCTAAAAACCTTGTCCCTGAAAAATTATTACCAACAGCTTTCAAGATTATCCCTTTTTTCTCCCCATTACCAATAAGCGTTTCCACTCCCCCCTTAGTCGCATATTCTGCAGATGCAATTTTTGCGCACATTCCACCAACCCCAAGGTCAGATTTACCAACCGAACAAACTGCTTTTATTTTAGCATCAATATCACCAACATCTTTTATCAACTCTGCTTTTTTATTTTGATCTGGATTATCTGTAAAAAGTCCGTCTTGGTTAGTTAAAATTATAAGTTTGTCTGCCTTTACTCCCACAGCTACTATCGCACTTAACATATCATTGTCATTAATAATCAAATCTTCCCCTTTCATAACATCATTCTCATTAATGATTGGAAGAATTTTATGAGCGAGCATCGCATTGATATGAAGAATTAAATTTTTAAAATTTTTCTGATTAGTAAAATCATCACTCAACATAAGGATTTGACCAACAACAATTTTATACTTTTTAGCTCCATTGATGTAGTTGTGCATGAGCATGGGCTGACCAACGGCCGCCGCAACCTTTTTACATACGGAATCTTTGAAATTAACCAGAGGAAGACCTGCTCCAATAGCTCCGGAGCTCACTAGGATAACTTCATGCCCAAGTTTTAAAAGTTCGGCAATTTCTTTGATAATTTGCCTAATTCGTTTCTTGTTTAATCCAGTTTTACTGGAAATTACTTGAGTACCTATTTTAATGACTAAACGCATCTCTCCATCGTATATTAATAATTTAATATCTGCAAATATGTATTATGGTATACTAGAAAAATAAACAAAAAACTTTTCATGGATAAAACAACAAACTTATACCCAATGCGCATCAATAAATATCTAGCTTTAAAAAAAATCTCTACCCGAAGAGGGGCTGATGAATTAGTGGTGAAAAAAAAGGTTTTTATCAATAATAAACTCGCTGTCCTCGGCAGTAAAGTAAATGAGAATGATAAAGTAGAAGTAAAAGGAAATAAAAAAAAAGAATATGTATATTTTGCCTACTATAAACCAATTGGCATTGAAACTGTTTCTCCAAAAGAAGGACTTTTCCCTTTAGGGAGATTGGACAAAAATTCTCACGGGCTCTTAATCCTCACGAATGATGGCCGTATCACCGACCAACTCTTAAATCCAAAATATTTTCACGAAAAAGAATATGTTGTCCATACAAAAGAAAAACTGCGTTCTAGTTTTAAAGCAAAAATGGAAGCAGGAGTAAACATTGAAGGCTACTTGACCAAACCATGTAAAGTAAAAATCTTAAATGAAAATACTTTCAGGGTGACTTTAACTGAAGGGAAAAAACATCAAATTAGACGAATGTGCTCGGCTCTGTTTCAAGAAGTTGCTGATCTAAAGCGTGAAAGAATTATGAATATAAAGCTTGGTAATCTAAAACCAAACGCTTTGAGAGAAATAAAAGGCGAAGAATTAATGACATTTCTTAAATCGCTAAATTTGACAAACTAGGTCTTTTTATGATATAGTGTAAACACAAAGTAGGTGCGAGAAGAGTTTAGAAGAGTCGATTTCTTAAGTTTATCTATTTGTATTTAATAATTTTAACTAAAAAAATCAATGACTGGTACAATAAAAAGACTCACTGATAAAGGTTTCGGCTTTATAACAGCTGAAGGGCTACAGAAAGATTTATTCTTTCACAGCAATTCTCTTGTTGGCGTAACCTTTGATGAATTAAAGGAAGGAGATACTCTTTCTTTTGAAACTGAAGAGTCACCAAAAGGATTGAATGCTACAAACGTACAGCGTGCGTAATATTCTCTAAAATAAAAACCCCTCTGACCTAAGTCGGAGGGGTTTTTATTTTGGTACTAAAATTGGTATAATTGTCCGATGTCTAATATCATCAAAGTAAAAAATTTAAAAAAACAATTCGGTGATTTTGTCGCCGTAGATAATATTTCTTTCGAAGTGAAAACAGGGGAAATTTTTGCTTTTTTGGGACCGAATGGTGCTGGAAAATCCACCACTATAAAAATGCTAACCACTTTGTTGAATCCCACAAGTGGCAGTATTCAACTGGACAGCAATAACCCCATAAATAATCCAAACGCCGTGCGTCATTCCTTCGGTATTGTTTTCCAAGATCCCAGTTTAGACGATGAATTAACCGCTTGGGAAAATTTGGAATTTCATGGGGTTCTTTACGATATAGAAAAAAAGTTACGCCGAGAGCGAATTCGTGAATTAATGAATTTCGTAGAGTTATGGGACCGCAAAGATAGTTTGGTAAAAGAATTTTCCGGTGGGATGAAACGTCGTTTAGAAATAGCGCGCGGTCTTTTACACCATCCAAAGGTTTTATTTTTAGATGAACCAACTTTGGGCCTAGACCCACAAACTCGCAATCATATGTGGTCCTATTTGGAAGAATTAAATAAAAATGAAGGCATCACGGTCTTCTTTACTACTCATTATATGGAAGAAGCCAGTCGCATCGCTCATCGAATTGCTATTATTGACCATGGAAAAATTATTGCTACCGGCACTTCAGAGGAATTACAAGCTCAAACTGAAACTACTTCTTTAGAAGATTCATTTTTAAAATTAACTGGTAATGTTATCCGCGACGAAGAAGCTAGCACTGTCGACAAGCTTCGAATGCATAGACAATGGCGAGGTGGTGGCAGAAGATAATTTATTTAAAAGTTTTACCTGTCCCGTACTAAATTTTTGATTACGGGATATAAAGATAAAGATTATTAATTAAAATTTTAGTACTGGGATGAAAACTATTTACATCATGTGGCTTCGGGAAATTAAGCGCTATCTGCGCTCTAAATCAAGAATGGTTGGAAGTTTGGGTCAACCACTATTATTTTTGTTAGCTCTAGGATATGGTTTAGGTGCTACTTTTCAAAAAGCTGGAGAAGGTAACTATATGAATTTTTTGGCTCCTGGAATTATCGGCATGAGTATTATTTTTACTTCCGTTTTTTCTGGTATTCAAGTTCTTTGGGATCGTCAATTTGGTTTTCTAAAAGAAACCATGGTGGCGCCAGTCTCTCGTTTTAATATTATGATTGGACGCACCTTGGGTGGCGCTACTATTGCAACCATTCAAGGTATAATTGTTTTTATTTTGGCTTTAATATTTACAAGTTTCCGTCCATATAGTTGGTTTTTAGTTTTACCTGCAGTCTTGGTAATGCTTTTGGTCGGAACAATGTTTACGGCCCTAGGAACTGCTATTGCCTCTCAATTGGAAGACATGCAAGGTTTTCAATTAATTGTAAACTTTTTAGTGATGCCATTGTTTTTTCTTTCTGGCGCGCTATTTCCACTTGAAGGCTTACCAGCTGTATTAATTACCATTACCAAATTTGATCCGCTCTCTTACGGAATAGATGCTTTTAGAATTTTACTTTCTCATTCTGGACATTACAGTCTGACCTTAGACCTATCTGTCTTAGTTCTAATTACTTTAGTATTTTTATCCGTAGGAAGTTATCTATTTTCCAAAGTTCAAATCTAATTTAGATATTTTGGGTGAACTCTTCTCCTTTCGCCCACTTTTTTAAGTTTTCATAACTATCCGAACCACAAATAAATTTATTAGTTTTTGTATTATAAAAAAAGGGAACTCCACCACACATGTCTTTATCTAATTCCAATAAACGCTTTTCATTTTCTTTGTTGTGCCAAACTTCCAAACTTTCAACTTTTATCCCCTCTTCTTTTTCCAATTTTTTCACAAGCTCATGCATACTCACACAATGTGGGCATTCAGTTCCATAAAATTCAAGTAAATGACTCATAAAATGTAAAGTGAAGAATTTGTGATTTAGAAAGCCTTGCGCAAGAGCTTAGAAAATAAAGGAGGTATTCCGACTATTATTTTCTTGAGCGATGAGCAGTTCGCTGGCAAAGCTTTGCCAGATAGATTGCTTTATAAATTACAAATCTTCACGGTTACTTTACTAACTTTGATAAACGAGATTTCTTGCGAGCAGCATTGTTCTTCTTTATCACCCCTTTTTGCGCAGATTTATCTATCGCTTGAAAAGCAGTACTGAGCATCTTTTTAGCTTCAGTTTTATCTGTTTTAGCAATTTTCTCAATTTTCTTAATTATTTCTTTCATTGCTCGCTTGCGTTGGTCATTAAAGGCCTTTTTGCGAAGTGAACCACGAACTGCTTTTTTAGCTGATTGTGTTATAGGCATAAATACAATGTATCAAAAAATCCAATAAAATGCAATATTTCTTATATAAATGAGAAAACCGCCCCTCCAACGCGGATTTTTTATATCTCATGTTGGCAGGAACGGTTAAATATTAACAGATGATTCATTCATTTTTAAGATTTTCTTTTTTGGAAACCAGAGTGTTTCCCCATTAAACAATGTTCGGCATGCAACTGAGTCGGGGAAATCGTCAGATAAGAATTCTTTGTCTTTTTTCCAATCTTCAATCTCTTTGATTGGAATTCCATTCACCATAACCATATTGTGACCTCCTTTTTGGCACCTTAGGTACCAATTTATTTGATGTGCTTTTTTACTATTATGTATCTTTTAAGTTAAAAGTCAACAGGTGTGAAAAAGGTATTTAATTGCTATGATTAATCTATGATTGGAAGCATTAAAGGGAAAATAATTTTAAAAACAGATAAATTTTTAATCGTAGAAACGAATGGGGTTGGCTATAAAATAAATGTCTCGCCAGACACATTAACTAAACTTGCCCCTCGACTACGCTCGGGACAAAACGAAAAAAGTGAACTTTTTTCGTTTTGGATTCACACTCACGTACGCGAAGACATTTTAGATTTATATGGATTTTTAGAACGTCCAGAATTAGAATTTTTTGAAATGCTTATAAATGTATCTGGCATAGGACCAAGATCGGCCTTGGCAATTTTAGGAATCGCCACAATTGAAACATTAAAAAAAGCCATCGGCACTGGAGACACCTCCTATCTCACAAAAATATCCGGAATCGGTAAAAAAACTGCAGAGAGGATTGTAATTGAATTACGAGACAAAATGGGTGAAGTTAAAGAAGGAAGCTCTCTCCAAGGAGAACTCGACGTATTAGAGGCCTTAAAATCTCTCGGCTATGGGCAGAGTGAAGCTCGGGAGGCACTGAAAAAAGTAACATCCGATGCGAACACTAATACAAAAATCCGTGAAGCCTTGAAAATTTTAGGTGGTAATAAAAATTAAAAATAAGGTTTTTAACATGCCAGAATTACCAGAAGTTGAAACAACTACTAAGGGTTTAAGAAGGACAATTTTAGGTCTAAAAATAAAAAATGTTTGGACTGATTTATCTACAAAAGATAAACGTCAAAAAGAATCAGTGGCTAATCCAAAATATTTTAAAATTTTTAAGAAAGAAATTTTAAATAAAAAAATTTTATCCGTAGAAAGACGAGCAAAGAATATCTTAATAAATATCTATGGAGGCAAAACAATTCTAGTACATTTAAAAATGACTGGGTATCTTTTTTATGGAGAAAAACAAAAAATCAAATTTGCGCATGTAATTTTTACTTTATCAAACGGTAAATATTTAGTTTTTTCAGATATGCGTAAATTCGGAAAGATAACTTTATTGGATACTAAAAAAATACACGACAGTAAACACTTAAAAAATATTGGACCTGAACCATTAGACAAAAAATTCACCTTAGAAGTATTAAAGGCAAGACTCAATAAAAAACCAAACGGTAAAATCAAAACGGTTTTGATGGATCAAAGCATAATTGCTGGCATTGGCAACATTTATTCCGATGAAATACTTTGGCATGCTGGCGTACATCCAGAGAGAAAAGTGTTCAAACTCAAAGAAGGTGAAATTAAATTAATATTTAAAGCGATCAAAGAAATTCTAACTAAAGGCATAGACTTTGGTGGAGATTCAATGTCAGACTATCGTAATGTTGATGGACTACTCGGTAAATTTCAACTTCACCATGAAGCATACAGACGCACTGGAGAAAAATGTAGAAAAAAGGATTGCAAAGGTGTAATCAAAAGAAAAATCATAAATGGTCGCAGCGCACATTTTTGTTCTGTACACCAAATATAGATATGAAAAGAGTTTTTTTAAAGCCTTTCGCAGGAGCTTAGAAAACAAAAGCAGTATTCTGCTTATTGTTTTCTTGAGCGATGAGAAGTTCGCTGGCGAAGCTTCGCCAGATAGATTGCTTTTAAAAAATTACTTTTGATATCTATATTTTTAAAATTCTAAAAAGCACCACGCCACAAGCTACAGAAACATTTAATGATTCTTTTTTCCCTCGCATTGGAATTTCTGCGATAATATCACACTTTTTCAAAATATTTTTAGGTATCCCTGTCACTTCTGCTCCGACGATAAAAACATTTTTGTTTTTTAATGTCACTTTTTTATAGTCAATCGATTTTTTATCTTGTTCAATCCCAATAATTAAAAAACCGTCTCTTTTTAACTTTGCAATTACTGGGTAAACCATTTTCTTATATTCCCAAGGAATAAATTCTTCCGCACCCAAGGCAGACTTTGCTAAATCTTTTCTCTTTCTTCCAAACCTGTCGAGTGGACAGGGTGTATAACCAGTCAAATAAATTTTATTTATCCCCACCGCATCAGCTGTGCGAAACATCGCCCCGACATTTTCCACACTTCGAATATTATGTAGTATTAAAATATTTTCTTGATTTTTTTTCATGTGATTTAACGAAATCATGTCGCGTAATCGTCCACTTAAGCGCGACGCAAAAAATTCTTATTCCTCATATTTTTATGATAAGCAATAGCAAATCTATGTGCTTCACTGTTGGCTAATAAAATTTCTCTTTTGTATTTTAGCGTAAATTTCTCATTCCCTGTCTGCGCAGGCAGGCCCATAATAGCTTTTGGTTTATGTCTTTTATCTTTAACAACTGAAACTACGGGAATTTTTATTCCTATACTAGTTAAAACCCTTCTGGTTGAATTTATCTGAGCTATCCCCCCATCTACCACAATTAAATTTGGATAAACCCATTCCTGATGGGTAAATCTTCTATTAAGTACTTCAACTAAGGCTCCAGTGTCATTGGCTTTATTTTGAGTTTTGATTTTGAATTTCCTGTATTTACTTTTTTCCACTTCACCATCTTCTAAAACTACCATCGCTCCAACCATATTTTTACCACCCAGATGAGCTATATCATAAGCTTCTATACGAACGGAGTCAGACAAGACTTTTTCGAATGGTCGACGTTGCGTAGCAGGAGATCCTGAGGGAAAGCCTTGTCTGACGTAGTCGTCTTGCCTTAAGAGTGCCACATCATTTATGTGCTGCAATGCAAAAAGTTGTCTTTTTAATTCTTGTGCTTGCTCAAATTTCTTTTCTGTTGCTTTTTGCATCATGGATTTTTTCAGATCACTTATGATATCTTTCTTTTTACCATTAAAAAAAAGTTTTAAATATTTAATATTTTGTAAATATAATTCACTCGGAGACGATGCATCAGGAGTTAATCCGAGTTGTTTGTAAAATTCATAATTTTGCTTTTTACTAGAGCTATTGTCAATAAACGGAAAAATTCGACGAAGGATTTTAAGAGCCTCAGATAGTTGCGTGCCACTCGTAAAAGGACCAAAAATACTCCCTTGATAATTCCCTAAAACTCTTCCTCTGACCACTAAAACTTTCGGTAGTTTCTCCCCGCCTGCATCAGCTATACTGAAAGCATTGCGGGCAGGCTTAGTTATAACCACATAATTAAAACTTTTATCAGATTTTTCTTTTGTATTGTATTTCGGCTGATATTTTTTAATCAGATTAGCTTCTAGAATTAATGCTTCAAGCACACTATCAGTAATTTGAAAATCAATTTCATTTGCCTCTTGAATCATCTTTTCTATAAGTGGCCCCCTCATGTCAAAGACCGTCTTTGACATATAACTTTTTACTCGATCTTTGAGTGAAGTAGCTTTGCCTATATAAAAAATTTCTTTTCCTCGTTTAAAAAAATAAACTCCGGGCTTATCGGGAATATTTAATTTTTTAAAATTTTCATTTATCATTCTATCTTTTCAAAACTCTTTTTAAATATTTTCCAGTATAACTTTTGGCATTATTGGCTACTTCTTCTGGTGTTCCCTTAGCTACAATAGTACCCCCATTTATCCCCCCTTCTGGACCAATATCTATAATGTAATCCGCACTCTTAACTATATCAAGATTGTGTTCAATCGTTACCACTGTGTTCCCTTTAGAAACAAGCTTATTTAAAACTTCTAGAAGTTTTTGCACATCATCATAATGAAGCCCTACGGTTGGCTCATCTAAAAGATAAATAGTTTTTTCAAGATGGGGACGATAAAGTTCACTGGAAATTTTTACCCGTTGTGCTTCCCCACCAGAAAGTGTCGTAGCTGATTGTCCCAACTCTAAATATCCCAAACCAACATCCATTAAAGTTTGCAACCGATCAGAAATTGCGGGAATATCTTTAAAAAAGATTAACCCCTGCTCGACTGTCATATGAAGTACTTCGTAAATATTTTTCTTCTTATATTTTATCGTTAGGGTTTCTTTATCAAAACGCTTACCATTACAAACATCACAAGTAACATAAATAGTCGGCAAGAAATGCATTTCGACTGCTATTTCACCATTCCCTTCACATGCTTCACAACGCCCACCCTTCACATTAAAAGAAAAACGGTTTGACTTCCAAGCACGAAGTCTAGCTTCCTCTGTAGTAGCGAAAAGATCACGGATATGCGTAAAAGCACCAATATAAGTAGCCACGTTTGAACGTGGAGTTCGACCAATAGGTGATTGATCAATGAGAATAACTCTTGATAAATATTCAGTCCCAGAAAATGAAGAACAATTAAAAACTTTTGCTGTTCGATATTTACGTTCATAACGAGCCTGAAGATTTTTATAAAGAATCTCATACATCAAAGAACTTTTTCCAGAACCAGAAACCCCAGTAATCGTTGTCATCACTCCCAACGGCACTTCTATATTTAAATTATTTATATTGAAAATTTTTCCTCCTACAATTCTTAGCATCCCTTTTGCGAAACGTCGCTTTTTAGGAACTTCAATTTTTAATTCACCTCTTAAATAACCAACGGTTCTGGATTTTATTGTATTTTTTCCTGCCCCGTAGGAAGTATTCTTCCCTTCGGGGTTAGCCGTCAATACGTTTTCAAGATAATCACAAACGATCACTTCTCCTCCATGCACTCCGGCCTTAGGTCCAATATCTACAATATAATCAGAAGCATAAATAGTATCCTCGTCATGTTCCACAATTAAAATTGTATTTCCTAAATCACGAAGATTCTGCAATGTTTTTATAAGCCTATCGTTATCCCGTTGATGGAGTCCAATAGTCGGCTCATCTAGCACATAAAGAGCTCCGACCAACCTAGAGCCCAACTGCGAAGCAAGGCGAATACGCTGTGCTTCCCCACCCGAAAGCGTATTAGCTTTACGTGAAAGTTGTAAATAATCTAAACCAACGTCTAGCATAAATTGCAATCGTGCTTCTATTTCACGCACTACTGGTATAGATATTTCTTTTTCTTGTTCGGATAGTTTTAAATTTTTAAAAAAATCATGCGCATCAGCAATAGAAAGATCTGCCAAGTTTAAGATATTTACTTTTCTTTTACTTATCTTGCCTTTTTCATTTAAAACATCCGCTTCTAAAAAAACATTTAGTGCTTCAGGTCGTAACCGCGCTCCATGACAAATATCACACGGTTCATCCCCCATAAAATATTTTGAGCCTAGACCATTGCAGGCTGGACACGCCCCATAAGGTGAATTAAAAGAAAATAATCTAGGTTCAACTTCTGGAAAAGAAAAGCCATCATTTTTACAAGCAAACTTTGCAGACATAATAAACTCTTCATGATTAATTTTGATTGCTACTAATCCGTCTGATTCAAGGAGCGCACGCTCAAGAGCCTCAGAAAGTCTCATGCTGCTTCCTTCTTTATCGTCCACAAATTCATGAACAGCAAATTGATCAACTAAAACATCAATATTGTGAGCTTTGTTTTTAGAAAGAGTAATTTGAGCGCGAAGACTTTTCATTATTCCATCTAAACGAATTTCCGCAAAACCCTTTCCAAGTAGATCATAAAGCAATTGATAATATTCTCCTTTTCTTCCTCGTACTATTGGAGAAAAAATACTAATTTCGGTCTCATCCCACTCTATTCCCATTACTTTCCTAACTTTTTTACCTGCCCCGTAGGAAGTACTCTGCCCTTCGGGGTTATTTTTTTTATTCTTACTAAGAATATTTATTCTTTCTAAAACAAAATTTAAAATTTCTTCATTTGAAAGTTTTTTAATTTCTTCTCCACATAAAGGACAATGCGGATGCCCAATACGGGCATACATCACTCGAAGATAATCATATATCTCAGTGATAGTCGCCACTGTAGAGCGAGGATTATTCGAACGAGATTTTTGATCAATAGAAATAGCTGGAGAAAGCCCTGTAATTTCATCCACATCTGGCTTTGGCATTTGATTTAAAAATTGTCTGGCATATGAAGAAAGTGACTCTACATAGCGTCTCTGCCCTTCGGCAAAAATAGTATCAAAAGCAAGAGATGATTTACCACTACCAGAGACACCAGTAATCACTACCATTTTATTACGTGGCATTTCAACGTTTATATTCTTCAAATTATGGGTCCGTGCCCCTTTAACTATTATTTTGTCTTGAAAATCCTTCTTCATAAGCATAAAACCACCTCCGTTTGTCCATAGGGGGTGTCTATTAATTTACAATTTACCATGTTACTACTTT
>CAITSA010000022.1 GCA_903894955.1 uncultured bacterium | reverse complement strand
CCAAAGCAAGGCTTCGGCAACTTCTATATTTCCAGATTTTACTGCAACTGGATCTCGTTTACTTTTCCCTGGATGGTTAGCCGTAGATACTGGCGCTCGAGGCGAAGATGTAGAACTTCCTTTGTGTCAGGAAGGAGAAAAATTAAAACTCCTCGGCTTGAGTGGAGAAGAAAAGTTTACCGAACCACCAAGCAGATATTCTGAAGCAGGATTAATTAAAGAACTTGAAGCAAGAGGGATTGGACGACCTTCTACTTATGCATCCATTATGAGAACAATTGAAGACAGAGGTTATGTAAGAAAAGAAGGAAAAACACTCTTCCCAACTGATGTCGGTGAAGTGGTATCTGATTTCCTAGAAAAACATTTTGCTAATTATATCAGCGATACATTTACTGCTCTGATGGAAGATGAGTTAGATGAAATATCTAGAGGTGAGCGCGAATATGAAAAAACATTAAAAGATTTTTATATACCTTTTTCAAAAGACGTAAAATCAAAAGAAAAATTAGAAAAAGCAACAAACTTAGGTGATGCACCCAAAAATATAAAATGTCCAAAATGTGGTAGCCCTATGATTATCAAGCTTTCTCGAGGAGGTAAATTTTATTCTTGTTCTAAATATCCCGACTGCGATGGGGCACTGATGTTGGATGGCACAGAATTGAAAGGTCCTAAAGAGACAGGCGAATTATGCCCCCAATGTGGCCTGCCTGCGCAGGCAGGAGAGAAAAAGAAAAAAGTGTATGGCGGTAAACTTATCATCAAAGAAAGACGTGATGGTACGGGTACATTTATTTCTTGTTCTCGTTATCCAAAATGTAAATTTATAAAAAAAGACGAAGCAGAGGAAGCAAGAAAACGCACTGGCGTTATTTGTCCTGTTTGTAAAAAAGGTGATATCAGTGAACGACGCGGAAGATTTGGAATTTTCTATTCTTGTTCAAATTACCCAGATTGTAAATTTGCCATTAAAGCAAAACCCCTGCCTGGCCGGCAGGCAGGTACTGGTCAACTATGTAAAGAATGCGGAAGTTTGATGATGGAAGGTACAAAAACTATCCCTGAAAGATGTAGTAAAAAAGATTGTCCAAACTTCCGCCCGGACAAATTAAACAAAATGCAATAATCTATATCCCGTACCAAGCTTTGCTTTGGTACTGGGACTCATAAAATACCAAAAATAGAAGCTTAAAATAACATTTTCGAAGCTTTGGATAAATGCTATACTTACAATATGGCAAGGATAAAAGAAATAATCGATCTTATTGAAGGAGGTGTAACGAGAGAAGAAGCAGAACTTCTGAAGAAAGCTTATGATTTTGCCGAGAAGGCTCACGCAGGACAAAAAAGGATGAGTGGAGAACCATATTTTATCCATCCTTTTGAGACAGCAAAAATTTTAGCTGGTCTGGGAATGGATACACAGACCATTGTGGCTGGACTCTTACATGATGTCTTAGAAGATACCTCAATAAAAGAAGAAGAAATACAGAAAAATTTCGGTAATGATATTTTATTTTTAATAAAAGGCGTTACAAAATTAGGAACCTTGAAATACAGAGGACATGAAAGGCACGTAGAGTCATTGCGTAAATTCTTTGTTGCGATGGCAAATGATTTGCGGGTAGTTATCATAAAATTTGCTGATAGACTCCATAATTTAAGAACACTAGAATTTATTCCTGAAAACAAGAGACGTAGAATTGCATTAGAATCAATCGAAATTTATGCACCACTTGCTAGCCGTCTGGGAATGGGAAAACTCAAAGGTGAACTAGAAGATGCTGCTTTCTCGTATGCTTATCCAAAAGAATATAAAGAAATAGAGGAAATATTAAAAGAAAAAAAAGAACTTTTTAAAAAATATTTAACAGAAGTTAATGTAAAACTAAAAAAAGAATTAGAAAAAAATAAAATAAAATTTGTTGAAATTGATTATCGTATAAAACACAAATATAGTCTATACAAAAAACTTTTAAGATATAATATGGACATAGAAAAAATCTATGACGTAGTGGCTCTCCGTGTGGTCGTTGATACTATCGAAGAATGTTATAGAGTTTTAGGATTGGTTCACTCTCTATGGAACCCATTACCTGGCAGAATCAAAGATTATATTGCTATTCCTAAACCAAACGGTTATCGTTCTATTCACACCACTGTTTTTACTGGCTTAGGTGGAGTAGCTGAGATTCAAATACGAACAAAAGAAATGCACGCTGAAGCAGCTTATGGTGTTGCCGCACACTTTGCTTATAAAGAAGCTGGCAATAAAAAAAATAAAAATGATAAAAATAAATTTAAGTGGATCAATGAACTAAAAGAATTAAAGTATTCACATGATGATGATCCAAAAAACTTTATTGACCATCTAAAAATGGATTTTTTCAGCAATCGTATTTTTATTTTTACACCTAAAGGAGATGTTGTAGACCTGCCTGAAGATTCAAATCCAATAGATTTCGCTTATTCAATACATTCAGACATTGGAGATCATATTTTTGGGGCTAAAATAAATGGTAAAATGTCTCAAATTTTTACAAAATTAAAGAATGGAGATATTGTTGAAATAATAACAAAAAAAGACTCCAAGCCTTCTGGTAAATGGCTTGAATATATCAAAACTTCTGTGGCTAAAAAGCACATAAGGTCATATCTAGAAAAAAATAGTTTACTCTCGAAACTTAAATCCTTCGGGCAAAGCTAAAATTTACTTAATTTAAAGACTAAAATTAGAAATATTATATAAATCAGTATCGTCTTTTTGTGTTTCCTCTTTTGTTCTATCATCAACCGGAATATCAGCGGACGTTGGACGTCCGGAATCTGTTTCATTTAAATTATTTTGAGTAATATAATTTTCCATCATTTCTTCCGGCTTTTTTTCAATCTCTCCCTTATGAATTAAATCCAAAATAGTTCGCAAGTCCTCAGTAGAAAAGAAATCGATTTTTATTTGTCCACCTAATTCCTTTCTATCTATATGAACACGAGTACCTAATTTTTCTTGAAATTCTTCTTCTAACTCAGTAATCTCTGGATCAGGCATGAACTCTTTCTTGCGTACACGATCATAAGCAATTTTTCGAGCTAATCTTTCTGCTTCACGAACAGTTATTTTTTTATAGACAATTTCTTTAAACAAAACCATTTGTTCTTCTGGATGATCTGCCAGCATTAAAATCGGGCGAGTATGTCCTTCGGTAATTTTTCCTTCTGATAAACCATTTAATATTTCTTCAGGTAAAGATAAAATACGTAAAGTATTAGAAACATATTCCCTACTACGACCCATTTTTTTGGCAATTTCATTATGGGTAAACTTAAATTCACTCACTAATCTAAAAAAGGCTCGAGCACGATCAACAACATTTAAATCTTCGCGTTGTAAGTTTTCAATAATTGCTAGCTCGAGTTTCATGATGGCTGTATCTCCTGTACGAATCACAACTGGCACTTGCGAAACCATTGCGAGCTTGGCAGCTCGCAACCTACGTTCCCCTGCGATTAGTTCATATTCTGTCACTAATCCTCCACCGTCTTCTTTTTCCATTTCTACGCGAGAAACAATGAGTGGCTGGAGTACTCCGTATTGTTTTATGGAATCAGATAAATCTTGTAAACGAGCTTCATCAAAATCTCTCCTAGGTTGAAAAGGATTTGGTTTTATTTTATCGGTATCAATCCAAAAAATTGAATTGGAATATAAATTAGACATGCTTCATTTTAACACAAAAATTTTATTTTTAAAAACCTGCCTTGCCGGCAGGCAGGTTGATTTTGACTTAAAAATGAAGTAATATTTTATGATTGCCGGAGTGGCGGAATTGGTAGACGCGCACGACTCAAAATCGTGTCTCGTAAGGGGTGAGAGTTCGATTCTCTCCTCCGGCACATAAATGAAAATGAAAAAAGAAAAAATACAATTAGGTAATTCAATTGATTTCCAAGTAAATGGTGGTAAAAAATTAAGTGGAAAAATTAAAACCAATTTTTCAAAAAATGGTTCTGTGGGACTTCTTTGTGCTTCTCTTCTGAATAGTGGAACAACTACCTTGCACGGTATTGCCCATATCGAAGAAGTAAATAGGGTAATTGAAATTCTCGAAAGTATTGGAGTAAAGGTATCTTGGCTGGATCGTAATACCATAAAGATCATACCTCCAAAAGTATTTCAACTGAAAAACATAAATACCGAATCAGCCATTAGGACACGCTCGATCGTGATGTTAATTGGACCCCTAATCCATAAGTTACCATTTTTCTCTCTTCCTCATGCACAAGGTTGTATTTTAGGTAAACGTACAATCGCCGCTCATACTTATGCACTAGAGGAACTAGGAGTAAAAATAAAAACAACACCAAAGGATTATGAGATTAACGCAAAAAAATTAAAATCTGCAGAAATAGTAATGTATGAGTCTGGAGATACAGCTTGTGAAAATGTCTTAACAGCAGCTGCTTTAATAAATGATACCACTACCATAAGTTTTGCAAGTGCCAACTACATGGTCCAAGAAGTATGTTTCTTCCTTGAAGCTTTGGGAGTAAAAATTGACGGCATTGGAACTTCTACTTTAATTGTTCATGGAGTCAAAGAAATAAATAAAAATATTGAATATTGGAACAGTGAAGACCCGATTGAATCTATGATGTTTATATCAGCTTGTATCGTAACAGATTCGAAACTAACTGTAACCCGATGTCCAATTGATTTCCTTTCATTAGAACTTGAAAAGTTAAAAAGAATGAATTTAAAATATAAAATTTATAAAAAATATTATTCTTACAATGGACGCACTAAACTGGCCGATATTGAAATTTTCCCAAGCAAATTAAAAGCTCTAGAAGATAAAATTCATTCCAACCCTTATCCAGGAATAAACATCGATAATCTTCCCTTTTTTGTACCAATAGCAATAAAAGCTATCGGTCAAACAATGATTCATGATTGGGTTTATGAAAATCGCGCAATCTATTTTACAGAATTAAATCGTTTAGGAGCAAGTATTACTCTAGCAGATCCACATCGAGTTTATATTCAGGGTGGAACACCCTTAAAAGCTGCTCAAGTAGTCTGCCCGCCAGCTCTCCGTCCCTCAATGGTTATTTTCATTTCTATGTTAGCAGCTCCGGGGACTTCGATTCTTCGCAATGTATATATGATCAATCGTGGTTACGAAGAAATAGCCGAACGACTAAATTCTATCGGTGCAGATATTAAAATTTTGAAATAAAAAACTTATGGTGAAAAATAATTTTTTGCGGGGTTTTGCGAGCGACGGCGAGCAAACTTCAGAATTTTTTAAGCTTCAAAAAATTCGTACCAAAAAAAAATTGATTTTTCACCATAAGTCTAGGGTTATTGTAATTTTAGGACAAACTGCTACTGGAAAGAGTGATTTAGCCGTCAAAATAGCCCTTCGGCTTCGCTCAGGATCTTTGGCTCAAAAAATTAATGGTGAAATCATTTCTGCTGATTCTAGACAAGTTTATAAAGGTCTTGATATTGGTACGGGAAAAATCACCAAAAAAGAAAAGAAAGGTATCCCACACTTTTTACTCGATGTGGCAAATCCTAAAATGCCTGCCCGCCATGGCGGGAATTTTACAGTTACAGAATATCAAAAATTAGCAGAAGAAAAAATAAAAGAAATAATTGATCGTGAAAATATTCCAATCATTTGTGGAGGAACAGGATTTTATATTGATGCTGTGACAAAAGGAACAATTTTTCCTGAAGTTCCACCAAATTTGAAACTAAGAAAAATTTTAGAAAAAAAATCAGCTGAAGAACTTTTTAAAATGTTAAAAAAACTTGACCCTAGGCGAGCAAGTAATATTGATAAAAATAATAAAGTAAGGTTGATTCGAGCAATTGAAATAGCAAGGGTTTTAGGAAAAGTTCCCGTAGTAGAGACAGCACCCCTACCATATAAATTCATAAAAATTGCATTATATTTACCATCTGAAAAATTAAAAAAGAAAATAGAAAAAAGACTCTTAGTAAGAATGAGGACAGGCATGTTGAATGAAGCTAAAAGACTTCATAAACAGGGTTTATCTTATTCAAGAATGGAAGAACTTGGGTTGGAATATAGATTTATGGCTTTGTATTTACAAAATAAAATTACTAAACAAGAAATGTTGGAAAGGTTAAATTCTGAAATTTATAAATATGCCAAACGTCAAATGACGTGGTTTAAAAGAGATAAAGACATTAAATGGTTTGACTCGTCGAAAATGAAGCTTAGTGATATAATTAAAAAATTACCTGTCCCGTACTAAATTTTTGATTACGGGAATATGTCGATAATAATTATTAGTTAAAATTTTAGTACTGGGATGAAAACAATATTACATTTTGTTGTTTCGGTTTTAGCAATATTAATAACCGCTTATATTTTACCAGGAGTACATGTAAATGGCATTGTGGCAGCTCTTGTTTTAGCACTAGTCCTGGGAATTATTAATACAATACTACGTCCAATACTTATATTTCTCACTCTGCCTATTACAATCGTAACGCTTGGGCTTTTTATATTAATTATCAATGGTTTACTTGTGATGCTGGCAAGCTATATCGTACCCGGATTTATAGTAGATAATTTCTGGTGGGCACTCTTGTTCGGTATTGTACTCGCAATCATCAGCTGGGCTTTAGAAATATTTGAGAAGGAAGAATAAATTTTAAAGATATTTGCTCCGTTTAAAAAGGGTTAAAATTGGTATTGATATCATAATAATCCTCTTCTTCTTCCTTTTTCAAAAATTTTACAATTTTGTAGGTTATAGGTGTAAACAATACTTCCACTCCAGTTTTAAAAATATAATTTGAAATTATAAGAGTAAGAAGTAAAGAATTTGGCAAGATACCAAGGAAAGCTATTAGGATAAAAAGGGTGCTATCTACTAATTCACCAACCAAAGTAGAACCAATTGTTCTAGTCCAGAGCCATTTTCCACCAGTCCATATTTTCATTTTAGCCAAAATAAATGAGTTGGAAAATTCTCCACAAAAATAAGCGATCAAACTAGCAGAAACTATTCGTGGAGTTAATCCCAAAATAGCATCATAGGCAGATTGATTATTCCAACCAGCAGCAGGTGGAAGTTTACCGACGATAATAAATATTACGGACATCAATAAAGCCATGAAAAAGCCAAGCCAGATAACACTTCTAGATTTTCTATAACCATAAACTTCAGTTAAAATATCTCCAAAAATATAAGAAAGTGGAAAAAGTAAGGTTCCCCCGTCAAAAGTGAAATAACCAAAATCAACTATTTTTGTTGAAGCGACATTAGAAATCAATAAAATAGAAACAAAGAAAACACTAATGGCACCTAAATATTTATAATTCTTTTCCATAATTATTTCATTTTTTCGAGAGATTCATAAAGTTTCCCTGTAAAAAGTAATGCTAGAACTCCAATAGTAATTAAAGAAACTGGATGCTCTCTAAAAAAAGGAATTTCGTCAACAAAAATTCTAAATCCCTCTATGATTGCTGCAGCGCTAAAAACAATTAAGAAGGCAAATAAAAGGGGGTATCGTTTAAGCACTGGCCGAGTGTATTTCCCAGCAGTGTTATGAACTTCTCTTACCATCTCTTCTGCTTTTTTTATTGGATCTTTTTCCATAATTATTTTCCTAGCTTATTGATAAAAGTACAATTGATATGATGGCAAAAATTATACCGACGATTCCTATGATATTCAGTTTTTCTCCAAAAATTAAAATTCCTATTAGGATAGTGGTAAATAAACTCAAAACTGACCACATTGTACCTACGATCGAAAGTTGATTCTTTTGTAAAATTGCTGGTAACCATGCCAATACTCCTAGGGAATAAATTATGAGGATTAGTATTACATAGAGAAACTTTGGACTAAGAGAAAATTTTTTAGATAAAAACTCACCAACAGCAAAAAATATAGCAGACGCAACCAACCAGATAATGTAATTTATTGATAATAAAAATTTCATGAATTATTTTTTATTAAAATTCTTTATCCACCACCTTTTAATAAATGGCAAAGATTGCACTGAAATAAAATACCCTATCGCTGGAACAAGAGCATTAAGAAAGTAATTATTATTTCCAATAAAATACAAAACTTTAACTGCTACTATATAAATAATTCCAGAAATTAAAGATATTCTAAAATAACTTATCTCCCAAGCTTTGTCTGCTTCCACTCTCAAATTCCTTTCTTTTATGAGTTCAATTTCTTTTTCTAATTTTTGTATTCTTTCTTCCATGGCGGGTGATGAGGGAATCGAACCCCCGTCAAAGGATTTGGAGTCCTTCGTTCTGCCACTAAACTAATCACCCGTAGTCTTATTTATACCTTTCCATAAACATTTTTGCAATAGATTGCAATTTACGAGCCATGGAAACATTTCCATAATAAACCTTTATACAACCTTGATATCCCTCTTTTTTATATTTTTCATTAGTTGGTTTTAAGTAAGTTTTATTAAATTGTTCTTGTGGTATTTGTGTTATTTTGGACCAAAATTCTTTTTGAATTTTTTCATTATGATATTTATGTAAATGCATTAAAACTCTAAACTTTTTCTCATCTAATTCAAAAGAATTTCTAAATAAATACAAGAAAGTAGCAATTAAACTTGGGTCAGAATTTGTAAATGTTATAAGACTTTTAAAGGATTTATTACCTTCACATAAATAGATCATAGCACATAAAATAGTTAGCTCTGCCTTAGAAATATTTGCTTTAGAAAGTACATTTTTTGCAAAATGATCGGCTTGAATATTCTTTTGCCGAGTTTTTTCTTTGATTGTTTTTTGAGAAGCTAGCTGTCCGTTTGTGTAATTTTGCCGTAGACGTGCCTGAGCTTTATCAGAAAGTTTTACATCTTGTATCCAAATAGAAATAGTTCCCTTAGAAACTCCTAGCATTCTATGAAGTTCTTTCACTGAATACCCCTCTATCCTTAATTTTTTCGCTTTTATTTGTAATTCTTTTTTCATAAAGAAACCTATATATAAGGTTATATAACTATAATACTATAAACAAATAAAAAGAAAATCCCCAGTTGGGGATTTTCAATATAACTTTACCTATTTTGTCTATTTTTTAATCTCTTTATGCTTGGTCTGTTTGCGACACCATTTGCAGTATTTTTTAAGCTCGATTTTTTTAGTAACGAGTTTCTTGTTTTTACTGGACCAGTAATTTATACGTTTGCAAGTTCCGCAAGCAAGTTTTATAAGTCTATCTTGTGACATATGTATAGATTAATATAAAAAGGCATTAAAAGCAAGCTAAATAACAACTCTAGGCAGTAACGCACTAATACGTGTAGTTATCTCGTAATTAATAGTATTTATATGATCAGCATTCTCTTCTGCTGTAATTTCTTCTTTACCTTGAATTCCTATTATTACTACCTCATCTTCTTCTTGAGCTTTCTTTAGGTGGTTTATGTCCACTACAAACATATTCATCATCACTCGTCCTAATATTTTGCACCTGCGACCACCAATCAAGACAACTCCATTATTTGAAAAGCCTCTATCGAAACCATCTGCATAACCTTGTGGAATGATAGCAACCCTTGTTTTCTTTTTTGTTTTATAAGTTAATCCATAACCAATAGTATTTCCTTTTGGTAAAATTTTAATTTGCGCGATTTTTGTTTTCCATGTAAGCACAGGTTTCAAATTAAATTTATTTTTATAAATAGACCTTAAGTGCTCTGATGGCCACATACCATACACTCCGATTCCTAAACGAATAATCGGATGAATTCCATACCCTTTTTCATAAGCTAAAAGTCCAGAAGTGGCCGAAATGTGTGTTTGTAAATTTTTGAAATTAAAATTCTCTGCTAATTTTAAAGCTTTTTCAAATTCCTTAATTTGTTTTTGAGCATGAGAAAAATTTGTAGTATCTTCAATGTTTGCAAAGTGTGCATACATGCCAGAAAGTTTTATATTTCTACACTTTTTAATTTCTAAAAAAAGTTTTAGTAACTCAGCCAACAAAAAACCTTCTCGTCCTAAATACGCATCGAAGGGTATATGAATTTCTTGTATTATTTTAAATTTTTTTGCAATTTTCTCTACTTCTTTTAATTCTTGAATTGAAAAAACCGACAATATGCATCCTAGTTTAATGGCTTGCGTTAAATCTATTTTTTGAATATACCCTAAAACAAATGCCTTTTTGGTGCTTATTTTACGTAATAATTCAAGCTCAGAGACACTATCGACTTGAAAATAATTCACCAATGGATCTAAAATTTTTACTATTTCATTTTGTCCGTGGCCATAAGCATTTCCCTTTACCGCAACAGAAAATTTAGTCCCCTTTTTGGCTACAAGTTTTAAAACTTTAATATTATGAATCAGATTCTTGTTAGATATTTCAATATAAGAAAGTGGTAAATTTTTCATGATTCAGTAATACTCAACCTTAAATTAATTAACTGTACTTTTTAATTTTTGTTCTCTTTTAAACCTCTGTAAACCCAAATTTATTAATTTATCTAAAAGTTTTACGAGAGGTAAACCACTTGCTTCCCATAATTTTGGATACATACTAATAGCAGTAAATCCTGGTAATGTGTTTATTTCATTTACTAAAATATCTCCATTTTTTTTAAGAAAAAAATCTACTCGCCCCATACCTTCACAACCCAAGGTCTTAAATACGCCTATCGCCATATTTTTTATCTTCTCAACTGTCTTTTTGTCTAACTTTGCCGGAATAACCGCTGTCGAACCAGCACCTTTATACTTTGCATCATAAGAATAAAACTCCTCATTAGCAATAATTTCTCCTGGAATAGAGGCTATCGGATTTTCATTTCCCAACACAGAACATTCTATCTCTCTACCGGCTATAAATTCTTCTATAACAATTTTTGAATCATAAAGAAATGCATCCTTTAATGCTGCAATCCACTCTTTTTCATTTTTTACTTTATGTATACCGACAGAAGAACCTAAATTTGCGGGCTTGATAAATAAAGGTATTCCTAATTTATTTTTAGCTTCTAAAAATGATAATTTTTCTCCTTTACAGAGAACAAGAAAATTACCTATAGGAATTTTATTCTCTCGTAAAAGTCTCTTCATTACATCTTTATCCATCCCAACAGCAGAACCAAGAATACTAGGCCCCACAAAAGGAACGCCAGCTAATTTCAAAAATCCTTGCATGCTTCCATCTTCTCCATATGGACCATGAAGAACTGGGAAAACAAGATCAAAGTTTTTAATCGAATTCAAGTTGAATTTACCGTTTCTGTTTATTTTGATTGGAGTTACTAAATATTTTGTTTTATCTAAAGCATTTATCACATTACGAGCAGACACCAAAGATACATCATGCTCTGCTGATTTACCTCCAAAAAGTACACAGATTTTCATCTTTTTCTTTAACATAAGTATAGTATACATGAACTATCTCAAAA
This sequence comes from uncultured bacterium, assembly GCA_903894955.1. Lineage (GTDB taxonomy): Bacteria > Patescibacteriota > Minisyncoccia > Phycocordibacterales > UBA9973 > UBA9973. Next base: position 13,158 of record CAITSA010000022.1, on the reverse strand, counting down.
TCGCACTTTTGAGATCTTTGGGGGGATTCGTCAAATTCTTATAGCCATTCTTAGTAATTAAAACCATATCTTCAATTCTTACACCACCAAAACCTTTGAAATATAAACCGGGTTCCACGGTCATCACACATCCTACGGGAATAATATCCTCGCTCTTTGGTTTAAAATTCGGCCATTCATGAATGACCGTGCCAACACCATGACCCAGTCCGTGTAGGAACTTATTTCTATATTTTTTATTTAAAAAATCTCGCGCCACTTTATCTATTATCTTTGCTCTGCGTTCACCTTTTTCTATTTTATTTAAAGCAATTTCTTGAGCTTGCAGAACAGCTAAATAGATTCGTTTTTGCTTTTCTGATGGCTCACCCCAAAAATATGTCCTCGTCATATCTGAGCAAAAATGATTCACCGTACAGCCAAAATCAAGCATTATTATATCCCCTTTCTTTAATTTGGTTTTGCTAGGCTCGTGATGAACATTAGCAGTATTTTTACCAAAAGAAACAATCGGGGTAAAAGCAAGCACCACCTGCCTGCCGGCAGGCAGGTATTTTACAAAAGATTTTTTAATAAAATTTGCAATTTCAATTTCTGTTATGCCTACTTGCCCCGCTTTGGCGTGGGTTTTTAACTTACCCAGTACATCTTTTAGTACTTTTTCACTTATCCTCTGCGCTCTAATAATATTGGCAAGCTCTCTTTTATTTTTAACCGCCCTGATTTCATGAATTAACTTAGTTTTCATAACTTTTTAATAAATCTCTTGATTGTAATGTTTTGTACAAACGACTTTTTTCGGACCACCTTTAGATTCTGGTAAATAAGTTGTAAAGACTTCTTCATCCCCAAAGAAACACATTCTTTTATTTAAAACCATTGGATTGCGAAGTTTTAACCTTCTGTTATGCCTTTCGTCGGGATGAATTGACGGAAGTGGTAAATCAAGCCTTCGATAAAAAATTAACTCCTGCTCAAGAATTTTAAAAGGTTTTTTAGTAATTTCACATTCAATAACCTCACTTAAGATAGAATCATCTACCTCGGCAATAGTTTGAGGTAAATCTTTACCTTTGATGGTGGTTTGGTAAGAACCTGGCTGATATTCTCGCCAAGAATACCCTTCCGCCTCAGCTCTTTTTTTATCTAATGGAAAATAATCTTGGGCTACTGTTTCATTATAAGCAAAAGGAGATAATTCTGGAGGAAAAAATTCTCCAAAACTATACTTATTACCTTTTTTATCTATATAAGGAATATTTTTTATCTGCTCGATAATTTTTGGCACTAAATTTTCATATTCTTCTTTGGTATATTGTTTGTTTAGAATACAATACTGTTTACTATTCATTTCAGCGCAACCGAAACAATTTTGGCAATTGTTTAGCATATAACTATAATAAACATTATTCGAATACCAAACCACAGCATTAAAAAAAGATCGATTATTATTCACCCCAGTACTTATACCTTCATAAAGAAGTTCAGAATTATGTCCACATCCAGGTCCTACGTCATAAGCATCTTTCATTCCCTTACTCCCCCAGTTGGCGTATTTTACATTTTCAATCTCTCCTTCAATATCAAAAACCCAGTAACAGTTGCGGGAATCTTTAACTTGATCTCCGACAACGTTAACAGTGTTGGTAAGTTTCAAATGTTTATGAAATGCGTCACGCCACAACTGTTCAAATCTAATTTTTGCTTTCTCTATACCCAAACGAGTGTTTAAGGCAAATTCTTTTTTCTTTCTGAAATATTCCTGTCTGTTATATTGTACATTTTCTATGCAATAACTTTTATTTCGCAAATTGGTACATAAAATACAATTAGAACAATTTCTGCAGTCATAGAGAAAATACGAATCTAGACAACTTTCGCTTTCTCTGGAAAAAAATAATCTGCTAGATTTATGACAATATACATTTTCATATCCAAATTCCGTAGAATAACAAATATAAGAATCATGTATAAATTTACTTTGAGCGGTACGATTACAATACATAGAGTCTTCGCACCCCCAGCTCGAGTTCACTAAGTAGGAATTTTTCATTTCAACTGCTGTCTGACAAAATTTAGAATTTACAGATTTTGAATTAGATAATGCTAAATGCGGAACTTTTTCTAAGAGTTCTTTAAATTGTTCAAAAAAAGAACGAGAAAAATCATAATCCACACCATAATTGCAAGGATCCCATCTATCACCCCACCACATTTCCCTGTTGTAAGATATCAGTTTAGAGTCTGGATGATAAATGGATATGATTAAATCAGATTTTCCTTTTTCTCCGTTGGGACTACGAAATAATGAATGTTCATTGCGCCACACAAGGCGTCTAATTAATCTACAGTCTGGACAAAAAGTTGGTGGTGGAACTTGTATTTTTTCATAAAATCTAAAATCTTCTGGCTCAATCGTGAAATCCTTTTTGCAATTTTGGCAGTTCTTGGTTTCGCTATTCATAATTTAAATATTAACGCGAATTAGAGATATGTAAATACTAAAACAATTTAATAACATCACGATAAGTAATGAAAAGCATTAAAAATATTAGGAGATAAAAACCAACCATATTCATAGTATTTGCGACTTTTGGATTTATGCGCGAACCTTTTATTTTTTCAATCAATAAAAAGAAGAGACGTCCACCATCAAGAGCCGGAAATGGAATAAGGTTTATGATTGCAAGGTTTATAGAAATAAGCGCTGCAAAAAACAAAAGGTAAACAAAGCCGAATTGATAAGCATCTCCGACGATACCCACCATGCCAACAGGACCAGTAACCGTAGAAAGGCTTCCTTTGCCCTTTATAGCCTCAGAAACAAGCGTATAAAGCCCTACGGCGGTATTTTTTGTCATAATTAAGTCTAGACGCAAACCCTGCCAAAGTGCAGTAAAAAAGGGCAATTTAGCTGTCCCTATTTGATCCATGGAAATCCCAATAGTAGGTTCTCCGTTAATTTCTTTGGGATTTATTTTAGCAATATTTACTTCAGGATTTTTCCCCCGCAAATATCCGATATCAATTTCTTTTCCTCCACCCTCAACCACAAAGGATTTGATGGTTTCAGGACTGACATACGTTGTAAAATTATCACCGCCTTCCTTTCCGGCGGGTAAACTTTTTATATTAATTATTTTATCACCAATTTTAAGTCCAGCATTTTCAGCAGGAGATTTAGCTAAAACAGAAACAATAACTAAATTTACATTTTGTAATTTATAACCAGCTGGTTCACTTCCAACCGAAGTAGGAAATCCAGACATAAAACCAATAGAAAATAAAAACCAAGCTAATAAAAAATTAGCGAAAATTCCTGCAAAAAGCACTAGGGCTTGTTGCCATTTTGGTTTGTTCGCTAAACTTCTTTTTGCTAATTCAACTTTTTCTAGAGTTTCCCCGCCTGCAGAAGCTATGCCTTCAGCATTACGGGCAGGTTCTTTATCTAAAAATCCAACTTCCACAAAGTCAGCTTCGTCAACAGTCTCTCCAAAAATTTTTACAAATCCACCTAAGGGTAATAAATTAAAGCTGTATTCTGTCTCCCCTTTTTTAAAGCTAAATAACTTGGGCGGAAAACCAAAACCAAATTCCTCAACTTTAATTCCGAAACTCTTGGCCGTAAAAAAATGCCCCAACTCATGGACGAGGACTAACACTAATAAAATTATTATAAAAATTACAATGCTCATATTTCCTACCCCATTACCTCTTTTTCCTTTTTCTCAAAGATTGCTTCTAGCTTACCATTTGTATCAGTAATAATTTTCTGTAATTCTTCTTTGGCACGAAATCTTTCATCTTCGGTCATTTTACCTTCTTTTTCTTGTTTCTCTATCTCAATCACCACAGCTTCACGAAGACGTCGCACGATAATTCTACTTTCTTCTAATTTTTCTTTTAAAACTTTCACTAAAGTTTTCCTCGTCTCAGTAGTTAATTGTGGAAAAATAACTCTAATACCTAAATCATCAGTTGCCACAGATAACCCTAAGTTTGAACCGACGATAGCCTTTTCAATCGCTTTTATTTGAGATTTATCCCAAGGAGCGATGCGTAATGTCTTTGGATCTTCAATCGAAATAGAAGCTACGTTTTTCAATGGAACATAAGAACCATATGATTCTACTGACACTCCGTCGAGAATCATGGGCGATGCTCGTCCGATGTTAAGCTGAGTATATTCTTTACTTAAAAAATCTTCTGTCTTTTTAAGCTCTACTTTAAAATTTGAAAAGTTGTATTGCATAAATTTACTATATCATAAAAAATTAATTTTTAAAATTGGGTATTACTATTGCCACAGACTCCATTAAGCTTTTCGTTGAGCTTCCTGGCATCCGAAGAAATTCGCGAACTTTGAAAAGATGCTCAAAAAAACTCGTGTCAAGGACGGTCCTTGACATATTCTTGTCAAAGACCGTCTTTGACACCACTGATTCTAGCGCATTTAAAAATTTTAAGGCTTTTGAACGAGTAGAATTCAAAACGATAATTTCATTTCCATCTTCATCTTCTTCGTCTTTTTCGGTCAATAGTTCTTTTATAAAATCAATTCTACTTTTTAAAGGCATAGAAATAAATTTCTCTACCTCTGCCGTTTCTGTAAAATCTTGCTTCGTGGAAATTAAATAAAACCTAGAAACAAGAGTTTTCAAAAGAGAATTAACATCTGGCACAATTAAGAAAAAATGTGTATTTTCTATTGGCTCTTCAAAAAGTTTTAATAAACTATTCTGCGCCTCAAGTAAAAAGTTATTAGCAGAAATAATAAAAATCTTCTTCTCCGAAGCCTCGCCCGTCGTGCTATGGCCGAGGGAAAAACTTTTTTGAGTTGCATAAGATTTTAAATTCCTCGCATCTTCAATTTTAAAAGAATCTAATTGAATATAAATAAAGTCAGGATTACCAACAGTATTCACTCCTAGACTTTTTAAAAATTCTTCAATCTCTCTCACCATTTCACCTTTCTCTCCCTCGATTAAATATGCGTGGTGTAAATTATTCTTATCAAAATATTTATTGATTAGGTTCATATATTGTAATTTCTAGATTCTAGAAGCAACGCCTAATTATACTTCTTACTTAAAACTGTTTTTTTATAAACATCTAAATGTTCTAGAGCAACACCCGTACCTTTTACCACACAAAAAAGAGCGTCTTCTGCCAAAGTCGCTTTTACTCCTGTTTTTCTATAAACTAAATCTGTAAAATTACGTAACAAAGAAGACCCGCCAGTCATCACAATTCCATGATCAATAATATCAGAGGCAAGTTCTGGGGGAGTTTCTTGTAAAACAGATTTTATTGCTTTGATGATCTGTCGAAGTTCTGGATCTATCGCTTTGACTATTTCATTGGTCCCTACTTGAGCCGATCTTGGCAGCCCTTGTATAAAATCTCTACCTTTAATCGTCACCCGAAGTTCTTCATCCAAGTTAATAGCAGCGCCTATTTTTATTTTCACTTCTTCGGCTGTTCTGTCTCCTATCGCTAAATTAAAAGTTTTCTTAATATAGTCCGCTATCGCTTGGTCTATTTTATTTCCAGCACATTTAACAGAAGTAGAAGCTACGATACCTCCCAAAGAGATAACTGCCACATCCGTCGTCCCACCACCGATATCTACTACCATATAACCTTTTGATTCGTAAATTGGAATACCTGCGCCAATGGCTGCTAAGATCGGTTCTTTAACAACATAAGCAGTTTTGGCACCTGCCCGTATGGCCGCTTCTACAACTGCTCTTCTTTCAGTAGACGTAACACCGGCTGGAACAGAAACCATGACGTCCGGTTTGAAAAAACTAAATTTCCCCATCGCTTTACTTATAAAATAACGAAGCATTGCTTCGGTCACTCGATAGTCTGCGATGACTCCGTCTTTCATGGGACAATAAGTAATGATTGAATCTGGGGTTTTACCAATCATGTCTTTCGCCTCAAAACCAATCGCTAGAATTTTATTATCTTGCTCAGAAACTGCAACAACTGAAGGCTCATTTAAAACAATACCCTTGCCCGGCATAAACACTAAAGTGTTAGCTGTGCCCAAATCTATACCTAATTTACGTGAAAAAAATCCCATGAAAACAATATAACACATATTTATGCTAGAATGAAATACGAATTACGAGCTTAACGCCACATAAATTATGAAAATAATATCTATAATACCATTAAAAAAGAACACTCTGAGAGGTGATTTAACGTATTTTACTAATTTAGATATCGCTGTTGGAAATATTGTATCTGTGCCAATAAGAAACAAAGAAACTCTGGCTCTAGTCACGTCTAGTGAAGAATTAACGGAAAGAAAAAGCAATATAAAAAACATGAATTTTAATTTAAGAAAAGTGACTAAGAATAAAGGAAGTTCTATTTTTTTAAAAGAATTCCTAAGTACTATTTTTGACACTAGTAAATATTTTGCTCAAAACAAAAATAGTGCTGTTGCTTCATTGATTCCAAATATTTTCTTAGAAGAGTATGACAAGATTGTCCCGACCAAAGTCGGGATCCCGACAGAGGTCGGGGCTAAAAAAAACGAACAAAAGTTAAGAGCGGAAAAATTATTATTTCAATACCCATTAGAAGACCGTATCTCTATATATAAAACCCTTATTCGTGAATCTTTCGCCAAAGGTAAATCTATCTTTATAGTAATGCCTACTTTTTTTGATATAGAAAAATTTACCAATCAATTATCAAAAGGTGTTGAACAATTTACTTTTCCTATCCATAGTGGAATAAGCACCAAGAAAAACTTAATAACTTATGAAAAAATAATAAATTCTACTCATCCGGCTTTAATCATTGGCACTGCTCCCTTTCTCTCTATTCCAAAAAAAGATATTGGTACCATAATTTTAGAACACGAAAATTCAAATGCTTATAGAATGATTGCGAGACCGCACTTTGATTTAAGGGTTTTTGTAGAAATTTACGCTTCAAAAATAAATGCAAAATTCATCATGGCTGATGAAATACTACGTTATGAGACAATCGGAAGAAAAGATATAGACAATTTTAATCCATTATATCCATTATCTTTTAGAATTGATTTTGAAGGAGAAATAGAAGTTTTAGGCAAGAAAAAAAAGAGTAAAGAAAAATTTCAAATATTCAACGATGAAAGCATAAAAGAAATAAAATTAGCCCTAGAAAACAAAAAAAATGTTTTTATTTTTTCATTAAGAAAAGGCTTAGCAACCATGACTCTCTGTAAGGACTGCCATGAAACAGTCAGTTGTAAAAAATGCGGAGCACCACTGGTGCTTTATACCTCACATAAAGATAAAAAAAGAATGTTTGTATGCAATCGATGTGAAATAAATATAGAAGGAGACACTACTTGTACGTCTTGTGGAAGTTGGAATTTATTGCCCCTTGGTATTGGTACTGATACTGTGTATGAAGAAGTAAGTAAACTCATGTCTGTGCAGGCAGGTTTTCCAAAAATTAAAATTTTTAAACTAGACAAAGAGTCTGCGAAAACAGCTTCTGGTGCAAAAAAAATTATAAAAGAATTTGAAGAAAACAAAGGATCAATCATGATTGGTACAGAAATGGCGTTCTTCTATCTTAAGGAAAAAGTTGCTCTTTCCATCATCGCTTCTTTTGATTCACTTTGGAGTATCCCTAATTTTAGAATGGGAGAAAAAATTATCCAGATAATCCTTTCAATAATTAATAGAACAACAAAAAAGGTTATTATTCAGATTAAAAATGAAAATGATCCCGCTATCATGGCCATCAAAACAGCTAATCTATTGTCTTTTGTACGTGAAGAATTAAAAGATAGAAAAAATTTGGGATATCCACCATTTAAACGTTTTATTAAAATCACTTACAAAGGAGACAAGGAACAAACAATAAAAGCAAGGAAAATGTTAGAAGAAGTTTTAAAAGAATATAATCCTGAAATATTCAGTGGATTTATAGCTAAAAATAAAAATAACTATATAACAAATGCATTAATAAAATTGGAGCTAGAAAAATGGTCTTTACCTGAACTTTCTCACAGTTCATCAATTGACCAAAATCTTTTTAATTTACTTTCTTCTTTACCTCCATCTTACGAAATATTCGTAGATCCTGAAGATTTATTATAAAAAATCTTAAGAAACAATTACCGTAAACTCCCCTCTTTGTTTCTCTTTATTCTTCTCGAAATATTCTAAAACTTCTACTGGAGTTCCTGTTTTAAATTCTTCATAAATTTTCGTTAGTTCACGAGCAATGCAAACTTTTTTATCTTTACCATCACAAAATTTTACGAGTGATTCAAGTGTTTTCAAAATTCTATGAGGAGATTCATAAAAGACCATCGTTCTCTTTGATTGCGCAATTTCTTTAAATAAAGTTTCTCTACCTTTTTTATGTGGTAAGAACCCTAAAAAAGTAAATTCATGCGTTGGCAATCCTGAAGCTGACAGGGCTGTGATTAAAGCTGTAGCTCCAGGAATTGGAATTACTTTTACCCTATCATGAAAATGCTCTTTAATATTAGATACCAACATGGCTCCCGGATCTGAAATTCCAGGTGTGCCAGCGTCTGAAACTAAAGCTAAGTCTTTTCCTGCTTCCAGTAATTCAAAAATTTTATCTTCTTTTGAAAATTTACTTTGAGCATGATAGCTCATAGTAGGTTTACTGATCTCATATTTATCTAAAATCTTTTTTGTCTCTCTAGTGTCTTCGCATAATATTAAATCAACAGTTTTCAGTATTCCAACAGCCCGAAAGGTGATGTCCCCCAGATTTCCTATTGGCGTAGCCACAACATAAAATTTAGACATAAAATTTGTTCCTCCAGACGTTGGACGTCTGTAAATTACAGACGTCCAACGTCTGGAGGTTTATACACAGTTACTTTCGATATTTCTTCGTCCTCCACTTGTCTGCAATTTTTACACGAGTGAGAGAGCGTTCAAGTTCAGCTTCAAAATGTTCGAAGTCAACGTGTTCTTTATTTTCCATCAGTTTTTTCAATTCTTCCGCTCGAGCTTTTGCTTTTTCTATTACCGCGTCAGAGAGTTCTGACAAGTGTTCAGCAAAATCAGCTAAAACAGCTACCTCCGTGATATCTTCATTATTTTTTTTTACTTCCACAAATCCACCTACAACAGCCATTGGTACTTGCTCACCACCGACAAAGGCAACCACATCTCCAGATTTAAGTCCTACAATTAACGGAACGTGATCTGGTAAAACTGTAATTTCTCCCTCAGTAGTCGGTAAAATAACTTGATCCACTATTTCTTCCAAGACAAGTCTTTCAGGAGTAACAATTTTTAATTTTAATTGTTTTGACATAACTTTTATATTGCTCCTTGCATGTAAAAATCATTTTCAGGCTTGTTGTCATGTTTCCCTTCCAAAATTTCTTTAAAGGATCGAATAGTTTCAGAAAGCGGTACATATTGACCTTTTCTACCAGTGAATTGTTCTGCCACGAAGTTTGGCTGTGAAAGGAATTTCTGAATCTTACGAGCACGAGCCACAAGCTCTTTGTCTGCTTCGGAAAGTTCTTCCATGCCCAAGATAGCAATGATGTCTTGTAAATCTTTGTAGCGTTGTAAAACGCGTTGCACTTCACGAGCTACAGCATAATGTTCTTGTCCAACGATATTCGGATCAAGAATAGTTGAAGAGGAATCAAGCGGATCAACAGCTGGATAAATACCAATTTCTGAGAGTGAACGATTTAAGACCACCGTGGAATCCAAGTGTGCAAAAGTTGTCGCTGGAGCTGGGTCAGTCAAGTCGTCGGCCGGAACATAAACTGCTTGCACAGAAGTAACAGAACCCTTGTCGGTCGAAGTAATACGTTCTTGTAAAATTCCCATTTCAGTTGCCAAAGTAGGCTGATAACCCACAGCAGAAGGAATACGTCCAAGTAAAGCGGATACTTCTGAACCAGCTTGAGTAAAACGGAAAATATTATCAATAAAAAGAAGCACGTCTTTTCCTTCAGCGTCACGGAAATGTTCCGCCATGGTAAGTCCAGAAAGAGCCACACGCAAACGAGCACCTGGTGGTTCGTTCATTTGTCCGAAGACCATCGCCACTTTCGGTAACACTCCAGAATCTTTCATTTCATGATAAAGGTCGTTACCTTCACGAGTACGCTCACCAACCCCAGCAAAAACAGAATATCCTCCGTGATTCGAGGCAATATTGTGAATTAATTCCTGAATAACAACAGTCTTACCGACACCCGCTCCTCCGAAAAGTCCAACTTTTCCTCCTTTTAAAACAGGGCAAATAAGGTCTATTACCTTAATCCCAGTTTCTAATATTTCAACTTTTGTCGCTTGGACCACATAGGCTGGGGCTTGACGGTGAATTGGTAATTTTTTATCTACCACCACAGGTTTCCCGTCATCAATCGCTTCACCTAGTACATTGAAGATTCTCCCTAAAGTAGCCGCTCCAACAGGTACAGAAATAGGTGCACCAGTATTAGTAACTTCAGTACCTCGAGCAAGGCCATCTGTCGTATCCATCGCTACTGACCGAACTATTCCACCACCTAAATGCTGTTCTACTTCAAGAATAATTTTCTTACCTTCTTTTTCTACTTCTAATGCAGTGTAAATATCCGGTAAATTCTCAGCATCATTACCAAAATCTACATCAACGACCGGACCAATGATTCTCTTAATTTTTCCTATGTTTTTCATCATTTATTTATTGTTATTTTATAATAATTTTCTTTTTTTTTCAAAGGTTCTAGGGGCTAGGTTCTAGTTTTTAGTGTTTTCTAGAACCTAATCACTAGCACCTATAACCTAATCTACACTTGCCATACCGGCACTAATTTCTGATATCTCTCTGGTAATATTCGCCTGTCTAGCTTTGTTAAACATCAAAGTTAAATCATCAATCATTTCACTAGAGGCATCACTGGCATTTTTCATGGCGATCATACGAGAAGATTGTTCGGAAGCATTAGATTCAAGAAACATTTGATAAATTTGCATTCGCGTAATATTTTCAGAAAGAGATGTAATGAGTGTGTCAAAATCTCCTTCAAATAAATAATTTATTTTCCTTGCCGAAGCCTTGCTTTGGCTATCTTGCCAAAGCAAGGCTTCGGCAAACTCTTTGGAAATTGGAAGTAATTGTTTAATTGTAGGCTTCTGTGATAAAGCAGAAGAAAAATGAGTGTAAGCTATATAAACTTTTTTATAAGTATGATTTATGTATTGATCCATCAATAATTTAGCAAGTGGAGTAATGTCGGAAAGAGCTAGATTAATATCTGGCATATTAGTAAAAACTTCAGTAATGTTTTGGTTAATTCTTCGCATCGCCATATCTCCTTTCTTGCCAACAGTGATAATATCAACTTCATCTTGTTTTTCTTTTATTCCTTGTAATTGATGAAGAGTTTTTTTAATAATTTGAGAATCATATCCTCCACAAAGTCCACGATTAGAAGTAATTAAAACCACTAATGTTTTCCCCAACTTTTGTTCATTAAAAAATGGATGGGCATTCTGTTCTAAATTTTCAGCCACCGAGGTAAGAATCTCCCAAGAATATCCGGAATAAAGACGAGAGGCTAGAGTGGATGCAACGGCGCGTTTCATCTTAGAAGCAGCCACGAGTTCCATCGCTTTAGTGATTTTCTTCGTGTTCTTCACGCTTTTTATTCGTCTTTTAATTTCTTTAGTTCCAGCCATTTTTAAAATCTTCTATTACCTTTTTTAATTCTTCCTCCCCTTTTTCACTCCACATTTTCTTTTCCATAACTTCCTTGTAGAAAACTTTTGCCTTTTGCTCACTGTATTTAATAAGGGCTTGTTCAAATTCTTTTATTTTATCAACAGCTACATCATCCATATAACCTTTAGTTAAAGCATAAAGAGTAACTACTTGATGTTCGATTTTCATCGGTGCGTATTGAAGTTGTTTCAGAACTTCCACTGCCCTCTTTCCACGTTCAAGTTGACGCTTGGTAGCATCATCAAGGTCTGAACCGAACTGCGCGAAGGCTTCCAGCTCTCGGAATTGTGCCAAATCAAGTTTAAGTGTTCCGGCTACTTTTTTCATCGCTTTAATCTGAGCGGTAGCACCAACACGAGACACAGAAAGGCCAACATTTACAGCTGGGCGAATACCTTTGTAGAAAAGATCTGTTTCCAAGAAAATCTGTCCGTCTGTAATGGAAATAACATTTGTCGGAATATAAGCAGACACGTCGCCAGCTTGAGTTTCAACAATTGGAAAAGCAGTAATAGAACCTCCACCATATTTTTCATTTCGGCGACAAGCACGTTCAAGCAAACGAGAGTGTAAATAGAAAACGTCTCCTGGATAAGCCTCACGGCCAGGTGGACGTCGGAGCAAAAGAGAAATTTCACGATAAGCCACAGCGTGTTTAGACAGATCATCATAAATAATTAAAACATCTTTGCCTTGATCCATAAAATATTCTGCAATTGAAACTCCAGTATAAGGTGCAATATATGAAAGAGACGCTGCTTCAGAAGCACCAGCTGAAACGATAACGGTGTAATCCATCGCTCCACCAGTTTCTAGACGAGTTTGTAATTTACGAAGCTTGGAATCCTTTTGTCCGATAGAAACATAAACACAAATCATATTTTGACCTTTTTGATTTAAAATAGCATCAATAACAATCGCTGTTTTACCGGTCTGACGATCGCCAATGATAAGCTCACGCTGTCCCCGACCGACGGGAATAATCGCATCAATAACTTTAATACCAGTTATCACGGGCTGATCCACTGATAGACGAGTCACCACCCCAGGAGCAACTTTTTCAATTGGATAAGTTTTACCTGCTTTAATTGCGCCCTTGCCATCAATAGGAATACCGATAGCATTCACTACGCGCCCTAAAGTACTGTCAGAAACAGGAATTTCAAGAATCTTACCAGTTGCCTTCACTTCATCCCCTTCTTTGATTTTAGAAAAATCACCAAAAATAATTATTCCGACAGAGTCTTCTTCTAAATTGAGCGCTACTCCAGTCTCACCATTTGGAAAAGTTACCATTTCAGAAGATTTAATATCTGCCAGCCCAGAAACTTTTGCAATACCATCAAAGACTTCTAACACTTTACCAACTTTCTCAACTTTAATTTGAGCTTCAAAATTTTCTATTTCCTTTTTTAAATT
>CAITSA010000021.1 GCA_903894955.1 uncultured bacterium | reverse complement strand
TGTGGCAATTTTATAATTTCTATTACAATCTATGCACCTTAAGATTTGTTCTAAAATAGAATCTGGCACGTCTTTTATGCGGTCTGGAATTTCTTCTGGATGTAAGGTTTCCTTGCCTTCTGTCTTCTGGATATCATCTTCCCACCTAAACCCTTCTTCTAGTGCCTCTTTTTTAGTAAGTGGAAAATTATCTTGGGCAATACTTTCATTATAAGCAAATGGGGCAAGTTCTGGTGGAATTATTAAGCCATATAAATCTTTCTCTTGTAATTCATTAATAATTTTTTCACGTAATCTTTCGTATTCAACTTTCTCATATTGTCTATTTAAAATAAAATATTTTCCATTTTTAATGGAATCACAACCAATACAGTCTTTACAATTATTAATCTCAAATCCATATATAATATCACTTGAATTAGTCGATGAAAATGAACCTATGATATTACTAGAATAACCAGTGGCCACAGATTCGAGTAGACGTTCTGATTTAAAACCATACCCAATAATACCAATAGAATCTTTTATTTCTTTTGCCGAATATATATATCTACAATCTTCCCCCTTTCTGTTCTCAAAAGAATCTTTTGTATTTTTACATTCAACAAGATAATCCCCTGTTGAATTGACACTTTTTAAATTATTATTTTCACGCATCGGAAAATCTAAAATAAATTTTTCAAACTTTTTCTTAAATTCTTCAATTTTTTTATAATTTCCTAAAATTTCATTAATTTTAATTTTATATTCAGATGGTGATACTGGTTGATTTAAAAAATGATACGATTTATTGTTTAAATTTACACAACCAAAACAATTTACTAAATTTCTGCAATTCAAAACAAAAGAGGAGTCCACTGACCCATTTACATTTTTCCCCCAAAAAATTCCAGAAGACTGGTGAACGTTTACATTTTCATAGCATCTTTCGGAATTTGTTCCAAAATATATGTCAGTACAATAACGAGAATCTTTAACTCCCCTTGCGTAAAGAATTTCCTCAGCAGGCCCAGTATTAAAAACCATATAACAATCCTTGCAACCACTAGCTAAATTGATATATTCACTACGAATGTTAATACCCTGTGCTAAAGATGAATTAGTGGTCATTTTTGGAACTTTAATCAGAAGCTCTTTGAATTGATCTAAGAAAGATCTATTTTCATCATAATTAATAGCATAATCTCGTGCTTCCCATTTTTCAGAATAAAAACATTCATGACAATAAATTATGTAAGGAGATTTTGGATTATAAACTGAAATAATATTTTTACCACAAAGAGCGCATTGTCTTCCAGAATACAAAGTCGTTTCATTTCTAAAAAGCGCCCGCATTTTGAAACGACAATCGGGACAAATTTTCGGCACCGGTACTTTCATTTTTTCATAAAAACCAAGATCATTTGAATCCAGCGTAAAATCCTGTTTACATTTTTTACAAGTCGTAGACACTGAGTTTTTCGAATGTATTTTTGTTTTTATTTGCATATTTAATACACCTCCTGCTGATAACATTTTTCACAATAAACTATCTCTTGTTTGTCAGGAGCATGTCCAGTTTTAAATTTTTCTCCACATGGTTCATCTCCATGAAGGTGTTTTGCTGTATTTTTATAAATTCCAGTTTCATCCGTAGCTCCTCCGCACATACAAGATCTTTCATATAATTTGATTGTCAGCCTGTCTCCTATCCTTCTTTCATATCTACAATCATGACACCAAAAAGGCAAAGGTAAATTTTCTTTTTTTAAGAAAATCAATTCATTCTCCATGATACGATAAGCCTTTTTACAGTTTTCACACTCTATGATTTCTTTTAAAATTTCATTATCAACTTCCTTAATTGAATCTGGAAGCTCTGATGATTTTTTATTTATTTTATATTCACTCTGTAAGTTTTCTACCCATAAATATCCCCTTTTTTCTGCCTCTATTTTTGTAAGCGGAAAATATTGAAATGCGACAGTGTTATTGTATCCGAGTTGTGAAAATTCTATCGGAAAAAACTCTCCATATTTGTAGACGAAGCCCTGCTTGTCGACATAAGGCATATCATCCATGTATTTTTTAATTTTTTCTATCAAGATTTCATATTCTTCTTTAGTGTATTGTTTATTAAAAATGCAATATTGTTTTTTCTTTAATCCAACACAGCCGAAACAATCTGAGCAACTAAAAAGATCCATACAATATTCGCTATCTCGGCAAGTTGGCCAACAATTAAAACAAAATTTCATATTATAAGAATTTTCACCACATACTTGAGTTTCATAAGAAAGTTCTGTATTTTCTCCCCAATTAGAAACATCATAACAATCTTTATTCCCAGGTACTTGCATATGTTGACAATAACGCATATTTTCACTTCCTCTGATTAAAAAGCTATCGTTTACATTTTTACAATTAGTCACAAAGGATCCTGTTGAATTCAAATTTTTAAGACCTTGATGATATTTTAAAGGCTGAGTATTCCAAAAAGCTCTAGCTTTTTCTCTCGCTTCTTTTAATCCTGAAATAGTTTCCAAATTCATTTCCGTGATCTTTTCTTGATATTCTCCTTTAATATATTGTTTATTAAAAATACAATAAGAAGATTTGCGAAGGTTTGCACAACCAAAACAATCATTGCAACCCACGCAATCTCTGCAAAAATACAAATTTCTAGAATCTTCTGATTTTATTGTAAAATAACATTGGTAACATTTTTCAAGCCAAAAAGATTCATAGCAACGTTCTGAATGCTGTATGTGAGAATTATCAACACAATCTCTACAATAATCATTTGCACTGCCATACATACTATCTTCGGTATAATTAGAATGAAAACACAGATAACAGTTTTTCAAAGCTGTAGCATTTGCTGAATATGGACTATTAATCATTCTTTGCACATTCAAATTATAAATTGGCACTTGATTCTGTAATTCAAAAAATTGTTTAAGAAATGGTTTAGAGAAATCGCAATCACGAGCATAATCCATTGCATCCCAGCTATCTCCATACCACTCTTCTTGGGTTACAACTTTCCTTTTACCTTCCACCGGATAAAGTGAAAAGATATCTTTTCCAGTAAAGGTATCCTTGATACGAAAAAGTTTCCGTTCGTTTCTAAAAGCAAACCTCCTCTGGGCTCGGCAAAGTGGACAAAAAGTCGGTGCAGGCACATTCATTTTTTCATAGAAATTAAAATCTTCAACTTCAATCATGAAGTTCTCTTTGCAATTTTGGCATTGTTTTGTTTCGTTTTGCATATTTAGAAAACTTCCTGTTGGTAACATTTTTCACAGTAAATTATTTCTGGTCTATCGGAGGTATATGGGGTTTCAAATTCATTTGGGCAAGCATCAGCACCATGAGTATGTTTTATTGTATTTTTATATTTTTCATTTGAAGAATTAACTCCCGCGCATTGACATTTACCATTCCAAAGATGAAAAGGATTTCTTTGTTTTAATCTCTGATAATGTCGACAGTTTGGGCAATATCTTGGTAAGGCTATATTATTATTTTTGAGAAAATCTAATTCTTCCTTAATAATTCTATAAGCTTGAGCACATTGAGTTTTTTCATCTCCATTATTTGGACAAGCAATAATCTCGTCCAAGATAGGCTCAGGAACATCTTTGATATGATCTGGTAAATCCTTACTAGAAATTGTTGTTGTATAGTCTTTTTCAATTGGTGCTCTATAAAGATATCCTCTTTTTATAATTTCTTCTTTGGTTTTTGTAAAGTATTCTTGGGCAATTGTTTCATTATAAGCAAACGGAGACAACTCACTTGGAAAAAATTCTCCATATTTATAAATTCTTCCCATTTTATCTACATACGGCATGGCGTTCATTTGTTCAATGATTTTAGGAACTAGTTTAAAATATTCTTCCTTACTATATTGTTTGTTTAAAATACAATATTGTTTTCCTCGTAATCCAATACAACCAAAAAGATTTTTAGAACTAAAACACAAATAAGTATAGTAAGTTTCCAAACAACTGTGTGTAATAATTGCAAAAAATTCTTTTGAAGCTTCTATACCGGCATCGAACGATTCGTACATCAAGGATGAACTACCACCCGCCCCATACATATCGTAGCTATCTTTGATATCTACGCAATGAATTAAATATTTTGAATCTTCAGCTCCTCTATAAATATCAAAAGAACTTTTTACATTTTTAGCATTCATAATATTATCACCAGTAGATCCTGTAGATTTTATTATACTGGCATACCTCTTAGGGAAATTGAGCACAAATTTATTATAAGAATTTTCAAATTCACAAAGTTTTTTATAACTGCCAAAATCTAACTCTTCCTTTTTTTGCTCATATTCTTCTTTGGAATATTGCACATTTAGAATACAACGACTCTTGTTTCTTAAATTTACACAGCCAATACACTCTTGTAAATTATTACAATCTTCAAGAAAAAAAGAATCAATAGACTCGTCGGAGTCATGAGAAAAATGAGTCTTGTATAAGCCATTACATAGAGTGTTATTGTAAGATAATTCTGATTTATTAATTTTATACGCATCAATACAATCTTTAGAACTAATGGCGCCACAGGCATAGTGTGTTCGTTCATTCTGAAAAGAAGCATATGTTAAATAGCAATATTTACAATCAGCATTATGATTACCAAAAGGACTGCCAACACAGTTAGAATTACCTAAGTTTGCCAACGGTGTTTTATAAAGTAATTCCTGAAACTGTTCAAAAAACGGTTTAGAAAAATCGTATGCTTGACCATAATCAGTTGGCTCCCATTGGTCGCTCCACCAGAGGTCATGATCATAAACAACCAAATCCGTATCTGGATGAAACATGGTGATTATTGGCTTGCCAGTTTTTGGGCAAAGCCTTTTAAAAAGTGAGCGTTCGTTGCGCCATGTCATACGCCTAATCATCCTACATTCAGGGCAAAAAGTCGGTGGAGGCACATTTATTTTTTTATAAAAATTAAAATCTTCGGGTTCTATTACAAATTCGCCACGACAACTTTGACATATTTTCTTTTCACTAATGTTATCCATATCTTTTTTACAACCTGCCCCGATATGAAGCTTCGCTTTCGTTCGGGGTTTTGACTTTATTCTAAAATTTTTCTCAGAACATCTTCTGGTACTTCATCTGGTTTTTGAGGTAACGGCTTGTCTTGAGCTACACCGAACGGCTCATTTACTGGGATTTGAGCCGTTTGCTTATCCGCCAAAACTTTAGCGTCGGTGGAAGTTATCTCAATCAAGTCTTTTAATTTATTCATATCTTCTCTACTAGCAGCTCGATCGGATGAAACTTTTCCTCCATAAGCGGATCCACTTCTGGCGGAATCTTTATTTTTAAGAGTATCAAGGGAAATTGGCTCTGGAATAGATTTTGTGGCAAGGTCGGCCTGCTGGCCAGACAGAGTTTTATCTAAAAATTCTCTTAATGCTTTATTGTCTTTTGGTTTTTTGGGAATCTCAATCTTTGTCGGAATTGATTTTTTATTTTCTGCTTGTTTGATAAAACCTGCTTGCGCCCCTCCTGTGCGAGCAGGAGAAAAGACTTTTTTAATAGATTTAAATACACTAGGTTTACCCACTACATGAGAGGACGCACTCTCTGAAGCAAAATCTTTCTCTCCTCTTTCTTGGTACCTATTATCTTCTTCAATTCTTCCATTCTTGGGCTCAAATTCTATACCTAAATCAGACAGTGGTTTAAAAAATTTAGATTCATCATATTTAATTTGAGCATCTCTTCCCTTTTCTGGTTTTACTTCTCCAGATTTTATTTTAGCTATACAATCTTTACAATAAACTGCTCTTCCTGCTTCAGGCTTAAAGGGCACGGTCGCTTCCTTTTTACAAAGAGAACAAATAACTGGAAATTTTTCCAGAGTTCCGCTCCCTGCATCAGAGTCATTTCCAAGAGACATACCACTCCAATTATTGATCTCTCGTTCTACCACTTCTTTTGATCGACAATAAAGATCGCGAGAAGATTGTATTACCTCGTCTTCTATCTTTTTATCACCAGACTTTATCATAGGAGGTAAAGTTTTAGCAGAAAAAGGACGGGACGTCACTCCATCTATCATTAATTTCAAATAAACTTTATAATTCGGCAAATTCACAATATCCGAAGGAGTAAATTCTGGATCAAATTCTTTTTCTAAAAATTCTGCATCATCAGCACCCACTCTAAAAACTATCATCGTACCCACGTTACCAAAAACAGCATCACGCATAGCAGCATTTACACCTATTTTAAGTTGAGCAACATATTGGTGAGCAACCGTAAGATTCAGTCTGTACTTTCTGGCTTCAGATAAAATACCTGCAAAGGCATCTGTCACGAAATTTTGAAATTCATCTACATAAAGATAGAAATCCTTGCGATGTTCCTCTGGGATACGCACACGTTCCATAGCAGCTAGTTGAATCTTAGTAATAATCATTCCTCCTAAGAGAGAGGAATTATCCTCACCAATGCGCCCTTTAGAAACATTCACCAGAAAAATCTTTCCATCATTCATAATATCGAAAACATTGATAGTACTTTTGGATTGACCGACGACGTTGCGAATAATAGAGGTGGAAAGAAATTGTCCAACTTTATTTTGAATCGGCGCAATAGCTTCATTTCTAAATTTATCTTGCCAAGCTTCATACTCGTGTATCCAGAAAGCCTTGATGACAGGATCTTTTAAATTTGCAATTATTTTCTGACGATAATCTTTATCTACGAGCATTCTAGGAATTCCGAGAAGTGTAGTACCGGGAGTATCGAGTAAGGCTAAAATACAATTATTCAAAATGTATTCCATTCGAGCGCTCCAGGCGTTTTCCCAAATTTTAGTAAAAATGCCCATCAGCCCAGATGCTACTAAATGCTTGTACTGCGGATCAACTAATTCTAAAACATTAAAACCAATATGGTAATCTGCATCAGCTGGATTGAAATAAACTACATCTTTCATTCTATGTGGTGGAATAGCTGAGAGAATTCCTTCTACAAGTTCTCCGTGCGGGTCTACAACGCAAACTCCTTCGCCGTTCTGGATATTCTGAATAATCATATTGAACATCAGCACTGATTTACCAGTACCTGATTTTCCCAAAAGGTAAACATGTTGACGCCTATCCTTGCGTTTTATGCCAAAAAGCTGATTTCTATCGCGAAAAGTCGTGAGTCCTAGATAAGTAACGTCTTTATTTATAGGTATTTCTGGTAAGTCAATATGGGTCATATGATTAAATCATATTATACCAGATATTCCCCAAACTAAAAAGCCCCCTTATTAATTGCAACACTAGAAATAAGTCCTTTATTCCAAGCTGTAATAAATTCAGGATGAAATTTCTGACCAGATTCAATCATTTCTTTTATTGTTTCGAGTTTAAAAAATTCAACTTTTTGAACTTCATTTGGATCTGGATTAAAAGGTCCGTCGTGTAATGCTTTAAAGAACGAAATATCGGCTTCTATTGTAATAGAGGGATTCCATGCAGGATGTGTATAAATTTCTCGGCTTATAAATTTCAAATCAGCACTAATGCCAAGTTCTTCCATCAGCTCTCTTTCAGCACACGACTTATCATCCTCTTCTTCATCAATTCCACCACTTGCAGAAAAATCCCAATAGGAAGGAAATCTTTCATTGTTGACGGCACGCAATTGTAATGCTAATTCTCCTTTACTATTGAATACCATCACTGTTGAACTTTTTCTGTATTTTGTCATAAGTAAATGATATCAAACATTTCTAAAACTAAGAAGATTTTTAATCTTTACAAGGACAGTCCTTGCGAGTTACGAATAACTATTATGTATCCAGACTTATAACTTTGCTATAGTTTTTTTTAAAATTCGAAGTGCGTTTTTAGCTATTTCCATATGGCCTTCTTTGGATCGGGGCAAGGCCATAGTAGCTGCTCGCACAACTAAATATTTAGTAACCATAGGATCATTTACCAAATCACTACCATATCCTCTTTTAAAATAATTTTGCTGTTTTTCACTTAGTAATAATAAACTTTTAGCAATTTCATTGCGAGGGTCTCCTGCCTCAAGGCGAGCTAAATCGATTATTCCAGTAATTCTGTCTTGCTCAACGAAAATATGGTCAGGTTTCATATCTCGATGAAGTAGAAAACCTTGGTTAATTTTTAAATTATTTATCTCTTTTATAATTTCTTTCAATTTTTGTAATTCTTCGTCCGTTAACAATCTATGTTCTACTAATCTGCGAATCACGTCTTCGTAATTGTTCTCTGGCGAAGCAACAAACTCTTGATAGGTTTTATATTTACCTTGCAAAGTATTATTTATTAAAGTAATAGGTCCAAAACCTTTTATTTTCAACCCATTAATCCTTCTTGCAACGTCACCCCAACTTTTATAAATCTTGCTCTCTTCTTGTTCTGATGGATTAGTATTTTCAAGATTTACTCCTCTGGCTGCAGATATAATTATAGTAGGTTTTTTAATTGTTGGAGGATTTTCTTGATATGCAATAACTTCAGGCACAGGTATACCTAGATCTTTAAAAATCCGATACCCTTGAATTTCAATTTCAAGCCTTTTTGGTACTTTATCTTTTTTAATAAAGATAGTTTCTTTTTGGGGAGTAAGAGCTTTATAAACCTCGCTTTGGTAAGCTTTAGCTACTCTTTTAATATCCGCAATTTCAAAACCAAAATCTTTTTTTATAGCTTGCACCAGATCTTTCCCCTCTAAATCAAAAGATTGCTGTTCCATATATAAACTATACCAGACACAAACAAAATTCACGAGCTCCGAACTTGGGACGATGTTCGAAAAAGTATATTAGTACTAGCAAGAGTACTAGCAAGGACAGTCCTAGCTAGCCTTGAGAATGCCGATTAATCCTGATACTGATAGTATGAAATTTGAAGTAATTGAAGAAAAATAGTTTTTAGAGAAATATTTTTTAAATTTTGCTTCAAACTTGGGATAACATACTAGCAAGGACAGTCCTAGCTAGCCTAGTCCTAGCTAGCCTAAAAAGCCCTTCAATTTCTCTCAGGGCTTTTTAGTGTCAAGAGCTTAAGCTTTTGGCTCTTCCCCTTCCGGACCCCCGCCTTGAGTCGAGGCAGGTTTTTCTTTGAATTCTGCATCATGAACTTCAGCTGGCTGTTCTTCTGGCGTAGCATTTACCTCTCCATTAGTACCAGCTTGCCCCGCCTCAGTGTTAGCTTTTGCTATCGCTTCACCTATTTTAGACATTTCAGTAGACAACTCTTCGGTGGCCTTTTTGATAGCTTCTCCATCAGTACCATCTTTTACCCCTCGCAAAGCAGTTATTTTTGCATTTACTTCGTCTTTTAATTCTGTTGGAATTTTTGCTTCGTTGTCCTTGATTGCCTTTTCTGCAGTATAGATAATCATCTCTGCAGTATTTTTAATTTCTGCATTTTCTTTTTTCTTTTTATCTTCTTCAGCATGCAATTCAGCATCCGCTTGCATCTTTTTAATATCTTCTTCTTTCAAACCAGAACTGGCTTCGATACGAATTGATTGAACTTTCCCAGAAGCTTTATCTTGCGCTTTCACATTTAAAATACCATTGGCATCCACAT
>CAITSA010000020.1 GCA_903894955.1 uncultured bacterium | reverse complement strand
TCGCCGGCTTCTTCCACCCCGCGAGCATGTCGTGGTAGATGGCGTCGAGTAGCGCGTCCCTCGCCGCGCCAAGCGTTGTGGTGTAGGCCGCCTTGGCTTCTGCCCGCGCGCCGCGTCCCGAGACGGCAATTCCTTCATCTGCGCGGGCCGCGAGGATTTTGTCCGTCAGGGATTTCGTTAGTTTATTCTGAAATTATTCATTTTGTTCCGTGTTATTTATGTTGGTGGCAAAGAGTTTTTATGTTTCCTTTAGTCTTGATGTTCGCAGTGGCATTATGGGACAAAGACAGAAAAGTAATTCGATATGCATTACCCCTTGTTTGTGTGGGTTTCCTTATCTCTCTTTATCAGAATTTCTTTTATTATTTTGGAGAAAATTCAAATTTGCCGTGTGATGCGTCTGGAGTCTCTTGTTATCAGCATTTGGTTTCTGTCTTTGGTGGCTATATATCAATCCCCATGCTGGCACTGACCGCTTTCTTTTCTCTTTTGACCTTATTAGCCGTTGCTCATTTTTACAAAAAAGAGGTATAACCCCGTAGTAGAACTTTGTTAAAAGTTTCACTACAGGGTATAATTTATATTATTAATTTAGCCAACTAATCATATGGGAAAGGGAAATAATTCATATCGAAAGGATGTAAAAAAACCTAAGAAAGCAAAAAAGAAATAAAGTTTAAAAATCTCGAGTATAAGCTCGAGATTTTTATTTATAAGAATATATTGTATAATGAAAATATATGAGCTTAGAAGGACCTGGAAAAACAACTAAAGAAAAAGTACGTAGTACAACAGAAAAATTTAAAACCAAAGAAGGTGACGTTACTTTAAAATGGAATATTTTTAAACCTGATAATTTTCAAAAAGGAGAAAACATAAAACCTGGCCGAGTAGTAATATTCTTACCAGGAGTTGCTCTTGATTCTGGTTCTTCTTCGGTATTAGATTCGGCTCAAGATTTTGCTAATGCATCAAAAACAATTTCTTATTCTATTTCTACCCGCACAGATGATCCTAAGATTGAAAATTCTCAAAAAGTTCAAGCAGAAGCAATTCGTCAATTTATGATTAGTCATAATATACAAGAAGTTACTCTGGTTGGTAATTCACAAGGCGCTAATAAGGCTATAGACTTAGCAGCTCTTTTAGAGAAAGAAGAAGGTAGCGGAGAGGCTAAGATTCATGTTCGTGGTTTGATTTTGACCAGTCCTGCTGGTTTATATGAGCAAGATTCTAAAACAATGAAAACAAATTTTACTAAAGATGCTTTAATTAATACTCCTAAAAGTTGGTTAAAGGAGGGAAGTTCTCTTGGGTCTGTGGGTAGAACCATTCGCGTGGGAGCTAACATAGGTGCTTATATAGCAAAAGAAATAGTTACTGCTCCAGGTGAATTTACCAATAGGGCTAATCGAGAGGCGGACGAAGCATCTAGGTTTAACGAAAAAAACGCTGCAGAAATTAAAGCACCGGTTGTTGTGGTTTTAGGTGCCAGTGATAGTGTTTTTGATTCTAAAAAAATTATTCCTGAGGATATACACGGCATTGATAAAGATTACAATAAAAGACTAGCTTCACAAAATAAAAGAATTGAAGCATTAAAAAAAATATTTAAAAAGAGTATTGGTACAATAACTTTACTAGGTGCTAAGTCAGGCACTCATGGGTTGCATTACGCAAGAAGTGAAACAGTGGCTAGTGCCAGTATTTATGCTCTAGAAAGAATGATAAAAAGTCTTGAAGCTAAACAGTAATTTACTTTACTTTAATTTAAATAAAAATGTTAGGGTTTACAAAAAAAGAACTGGCTCTGATGAAGAAATTAAATACACCCGCCAAGGTGCAGGATTTTTTGAATAGTTTAAAGTTTAATTTTGAGGAAAAAGGGGAAAGTTTAAAATCTCCGATTTTAACCCTGAGAACACGAAGGGCACATTGTTTTGAAGGGGCGCTTCTTGGAGCTTATCTGTTATCCCTACAAGGATTTACTCCATATTTAATGCATTTAAAGGCTACCAAAGAGGATTTTGACCATATTGTTGTCCCTTTTAAAATAGGGAAATATTGGGGTGCTTTATCTAAAACTAATCATGCGGTTTTACGCTACCGTGAGCCTATTTATAAAAATATTCGTGAGCTTGCTATGTCTTATTTTCATGAATATTTTTTAAATAATGGAGAAAAAACCTTAAGGCAGTATTCGGCACTTCTTAATTTAAATACTTTGAAAAAATCTGCCTCATCGGCAGACGAGAATTGGGCTATATCGCAAAAAGATCTTTGGTTTATAGATAAAAAATTAGATAAAATAAAACATTACGATATTGTGCCGAAGTCTTTTATTAAGAAACTTCGAAAAGCAGATAGGATAGAAATAAAAGCAGGAAAAATTGTAGAGTTTAAAAAATACTAAATATTTTATCCCAAAATCTTCCCCACCAAGTATTTTTTGGATTTTCAGTTTGTACCGGGATAGGAGGAACAGGATTTGTAATTGTTGCAGTATTTTGGTTTGGCTCACCCATAGGGCTATGCCCGAGGGTAATTTTGCTTATTTTTTTAGGTTGTTTTTTAGGGTTTGTAAATAAAATAGTTTTTGACTTGTCAGTAGTATCGCCTGTGAGGTTCCTGCCGATGGGGCTATACCCGAGGGGTTTTTCTTCAGGATTTATATCTGAAGAAGAAGTGGGGATAGGAGAAACAAGTAAAGTGGTGGGAATAATAGTATTTGAAATCGAATATCCACTGCCCCCACTACTACCGCCACTTGGTGGATTTTCTGGTTCTGGATTTGGTGCTTTGTTTTCATCTCCAAAATACAAGACAATATTTTCTTTTCCTGATAAAGGGTATGAGTCCATACCCATCATAGGGCTATCCCCGTTAACTTTATATAGCCAATTATCACAAAGTTCAGTTGTTTTGGAAATCGTAATGCATTTTAAATAATCACCAAAACTGTAATGAACAATATTAGAAATATCAAAATCTGAACTTAAGGTATCAGCTTGTTTTATTGCAAAGAGCACATTGTCCTCGCTTGGCGTTGATGACAGTGGTATGGTACCAGAATAAACAATATCTCCGTTATTTTTCACAGTTAAATTCACATTTGCTCCATCAGCTAGGGCAAACTTACTTCCTCCCGTTAGTAATGTTGAGACAATCAAGAAACTTAGTGAAATTTTTTTCATGGTTTAAATTAAAAATAAAAAAACTCCTACCGAGAGGAGTCGACAAATAAGACACTGGTTCTTATAAATCCTGCTCGGGACTACTAATAAAATGATTGGTATTCGGACTTGTTCCTTCGACTTAAGTCGGAAGGACTTACCGTAGCGGCACTGTACTGGAATCTAACCAGTTTCCCCAATCAATTCTTTTAATTTTCAAATGAACTCTCTTAGTATATACTTACTTCATATTATGTCAAAGAAAGATGTGGATACAAAAAAAATAACTCTAGAAAGGCGGGTAAATATAATGGTTTTCGGAGTTTTCGATGGATTGCATCCTGGGCATATTAATTTTTTTAAACAGGCAAAAGAACTTTCCAAGAATTCATTTGTGATTGCTTCAATTGCTAGAGATAAAAACATAATTAAAATTAAAGGAAAAAAGTCAACATTTTCTGAAAAAGAAAGATTTAATTTAGTCAAACAAAATAAATTTATAAACAAGGTAGTTTTAGGAGGAAAAATTAAATATTTGCCTCATATTTTAAAAGAAAAACCAGACATTATTGCTCTTGGTTATGATCAAAAAACTTATGTATCAGAACTGAAAAGAGACTTGAAAAATAAGGGTATTTTAGTAAAAATCATACGTTTAAAACCATATAAAGAAAAAATTTATAAAAATCATTTGCTTAAAAATATTATTAGATAATTCTTTTTAAGAATGAATAATCTCTTTTAGAGTCAGGCTTAAATATATTCCTATCGTTAAGATTAATCCTAAAACAAGGAAAAGATATTGATGGCTTAAAAAACTAAGCAAGATGGTGGCTAAAATGGGTGAAATAACCAATGAAGCAGGAAAAATATTTCGGAAAAAACCAATTAATCCAGCATCACTGGGGCGAATTTTTTTAAAAAAGTAACTTTCGTTCATCACTTCTACGGTAGCTGCTCCCACTCGAGTGGCAAATAAAACTATTCCCCAGATAAAAATGTTTGATGTTGTAATAAAAAATATCATGCTTGTGGCAATAACCATGATAGAAAAACCCAAAGCTAATATCTTTTTTTCGCCAATTTTATCTGATAAAACTCCCAGTGGGTAATCTAATATTACAAAAGGCAGAAGCATGATAGTGAAAATTATTCCAATTTGACTCCAGCTGAAATGAAAATATTCACGTAAGTAAATAGGGGTATAAATTATCATCCAAGAATAAAAAAAACGTAAAAGAAGTTCTGAAGCAAAAATCTTTTTTAAATTTTTATCTCCAAGGATTTTTTTAAAAGTTTCTAGTACAGAAATTTTACTATATTTTGGATCCTTGAATTGTTTAAAGTAGGGAAATATTAAAAATATTGACGAAAGGGACATAAAAGCTGCTAGAATATAAACTCCAGAATAGGAAAATCGTGTCATCATAAATCCTAAAATAAGGGTAGCAAAAACCCAAGCAATGTTTATGGCAGTCAGGAATAATCCACGAGTTTTACCCATCGCTTTTTGATCAGCCAGGTCCTCAATAAAAACATCTCTAGAAAACATCAGAGAATAATTGGTGATATTGTAAAGAATAAATCCAAAAATAATTAAAGAGACTGATTTCCCGAAACCCATTAAAAAAAGAGAAGTGACATTCGCTAAAATTATTAACATGGAAGCTTGATAGTTTCCAAGTCGATTTAACAAATGAGTAATTTGGAGTAAAGCTAAAATACTTAAAAAAGAAGCAATTGTGAAGATAATGCCAACTAAATTTTCTCCAATTTTAATTTCTAAAAAACTAGAGTTTATATATACTACTAGAGCGTATTGGATTGAAAAAATAAAACTGATGCAATATAGAAATCTAATTGGGTGTTTTAATTTTAAATTCATTTTTCTTTTAGACGCTCAAGATGACCGGTATGACCAAAGGTCTTTTGGCTGTTTTTTGATATAAGAATTTTGAGATACTCTCTCCTAAATTTGCCTTGATCACATCAAGGTCTACTGCCTTTCCACCATGAGAGGAAACGGGCATTTTAGTGGTAAAATTCTCTACTCCATTTTTAATAATTATTCTTACTTGACGGAGAAGTTCTTGATTTTCTTTTAAATAAACAAAACCACGTGAAATTAAATCTGGAGATTTTTTTAATCTTCCAGTTTTTTGATCAAGGAGGGCGATAATGACAAACATTCCATCTTGGGAAAGCATTTGACGATCGCGGATAACTACGTCTTGGGTATCGCTGATAGAAGTTCCATCTACTAACATAGCACCACTTGGAGCTTGTTCTTTTCGCATGGTCATTTTTTTACCATCAGCCGATATCTCAATAATTGAACCATTGTCTGGGACAATAATATTTTCTTCCGACATGCCCACTTCCATTGCAAGTTCTTTATGAAGGACAAGACGATAGTGATTGCCATGAATTGGAATAAAGAACTTCGGATGAGTTTTCAGGTGGAGCCATTTTACATCTTCTTGGTTGCCGTGACCAGTGGCGTGGACAAAATCTTCTCCGGCGGTGCGATAGCTGATCACTCGAACACCTTGCCTAGACAATCCATCTCTCATTTTTACTACTGCTAGTTCATTACCAGGGACAATGGAAGCGGAAAGAATAATGGTGTCTCCTTTGTGTAGGGAAAATTTTGTATTAGATTTATTGGCGGCGCGATTCAGGGCGGCAAATTCTTCACCTTGCGCACCAGTCATTAGGACAACAATTTTATTTGGTGGATAATTGTTTGCTTCTTCTAATGGTATGATAGTGCCTTTTTTCGGAGCAAAGAATCCTGCTTCGATGGCTACCTCAATATTTGTTTTCATGGAGCGTCCATCAATGGCTATCTTTTTTCCTAAAGCTTCAGCTACTTTCACAATATGCGCTAGGCGAGTGATATGAGAAGAGAAAGCAGCGATGATTATTCTTCCCGGAATTTTCTTAATTAAATTTTCTAATCCCTGATGTACCTTTATCTCGGGCAAAGAAAACCCTTCATTTTCAATATTAGTAGAATCGGTCATCAAGAGAAGCACTTTTGCTTTATCAAAAATAGAATATTCTTTTTCTTCTTCTTTGGAAACGATTCCATCCACTTGATCAAGTTTATAGTCTCCAGGATTTACAATCCATCCATGCTCCGTTTCTATAATTACTCCCATTGAATCAGGGATAGTGTGAGTGACACCAAAGAATCTAACTTTTATTTTTCCACAAGTTACCACGGAGTCTTTTTCAACCAGATTTTCTTTAATGGCTGGCAAGTGGGGGAATTCCGCTTGTCGCTTTTTCATCATTAACATAGAAAGGTTTCTCGAATAGACAGGAGGATTTCCTATGCGGGAAAGGACTAGTGGCACACCTCCGATATGGTCTAAGTGGCCATGAGTAATAAAAAGTGCACGTATTTTATCTTTGCGTTCTTCTAGATAGGTTGTGTTTGGAATAACATAATCAACTCCAGGGGTTAACTCATTTGAAAAGTGCATCCCAGCATCTATCAATATGATATCGTCACCTATTTCTACGGCAGTCATATTTTTACCAATTTCTTCTACTCCACCAAGTGGGATAATACGAATTACCCCTTTATCTGGAGGTAGTATTTTACCACTTGAAATTTTAGATTGATTTTTTGCTCCAAATGGGCGAGATCCTGAATTTTTACCAAATCTTTTTTGGGTGTACTGATAAGTAGAACTTTTAGTTATCTTTTTTCTATATTCTCCACCTGCAATGTTATGCCTGGCCGAATCGTTGCGGGCGGGCGTAGTATTGCGGGCAGGTATTTTGTTTTCTTTTTCGTCAATTTTTAGAGAAGAAAAAGAGAGTCTTGTTTTTTTCATTATAATGATAATTATTTATTAAATATTTTCCAAACGTTTTGTGTTTCAGTGTACCATGAATATATATTTGAAAAACGATCGGCAGGGGAGGTGATGTGATCAACAGAAAGACCTTTTAAATTTTTTGATACCACATAAATAAAGTCAGGACTATAGAGAAAAACTGCTGGCATGTCTTTTTTTATTTCGTCTTCAAATTGGATATATTTTTTAATTCTAGCTTGTTCATCAATTGTGGTAGATGCATCTTCTAAAATTTTATCTACTTTTGCATTAGTATACATAGCGACATTGAGTCCAGGATCTTTTCTCTGAGAAGAATGCCAAAAAGCGAATAGATCAGATTCACGATTGACGATTTGCCCGAACAAGAGAGAATCATAATCACGTGGACGAATTACACTTTGATTCAAATTACCAATTTCAAAAGTTTTTATATTAACCTTTATTCCAATGTCAGATAAATTTTGCTTAATTATTTCGGCTGTTTTAGTGAGTTCGTCAGCGTTGCCAGTGGAGATAGAGAATTCTAGGCTTAGAGTGGTTTTCTTTTTCTTTTTATTGGTAGTAGTCTTTTGTAAGAATCCATCTGGACCTTTAGTCCAGCCATCTTTTGCCAAGTTATTTTGTGTATTTTGTAATACAAGCTCGCGGGAAGGATTAGCTGTTCCAGATAATTTTTGGTAGGCAATCATATTGGGTGGGATAGGCCCATCAATAGTGACCCCATAACCAAAGAGGACTTCTTGCACTATTTTATTTTTATCTATTGCTTGGTCAATGGCTTTAGTGATTACTTTGTCAGTAAAAAGTTGATTTTTATTTTGATTAAAGAAAAGTCCAAAGACTCTTGGCAAAATATAAGATTCCATTTGGTAATTTCTTTCTTTTAAAATATCTGCATTCAGAGGAGTGATAGAACTTATTTGATTAACCACTCCATCTTCCAGTGCGCGCACTAAATCATTTTCGTTTAAATAAAAATGTAAATTTACTTTATTAATATATGGTTCACCTAAGCTAAATTTTTTAAATGATTCTAGTTCATAAGAATTTATAAGTCCCGATGATTCTTTGGTGGTATTTTTTATTAAATAAGGTCCAGAACCAACAGGGGAAGTGTTGGCGTTGTTTAGTTCTATGGAAGAATTATCCCATAAATATTCAGGCATTATTCCAAGTGTCAAATTTTCTAAAAATGATGGATAAGGTTTTTTTAAAGAAAATTCTATTGTTTTGTCGTCTATTTTTGTTACATTTACTCCATCCCAATCTACTTTTCGCGGACTTTTTATAATTGGATCTTTTATTTCATTTATCGTAAAGATGACATCGTCCGCAGTAATAGGTTTTCCATCTTGAAAATATGTATTGTCTTTTAAAGTAAATGTATAAGTTAAACCATCCTTAGATATTTCGTATTTTTCTGCTAAGTCTGGAAAAACAGTACCATTAGAATTTTTTCTCATTAAACCTGAATAAATAAGCGAGACAAGATCAAGGTCAGCAGGAGAATTTGCTAGGATTGGATTTACAAAACGGGGAGTACCAATAATACCTTCGGAGATAAAACCCCCATGGAGGGGCACACTGATCATAAGAGATTTATTTATATTCTCTAGTATTAATACTGTACTTATTAAGAGAGTTAATAATAGCAGAATAAAAACAGTCCGTTCTTTTTTTGAGAAAGTATTAAAAATTGAATTGATTTCTTTTTTTTTAGGCAATTTAAAATTGCGAATACGACTATATAAATTTTCCATATACAACATGAAACAAAGTGCAAATTAGCTATTTGTTTTTAGTATTATACTAAGTAGAGCAAATAAAGCAAAAAGAATTCCACAAACAATGGATAAATAAAAAAGAAACTTTTCAAAACCTCGGCGAGTATGATGAAAGGATTCGGTGTCTCCTCCACCTAAGGCGCCTCCTAAACCAGCAGCCGATTGCTGTAATAGGATTGCTGACACTAGTATTATTGAAAGGATAATCTGCGCATAGGGCAGAATTTTTGCTACCAGATTCATGAAAGGATTATTGCATATTAGAGTCAAAAAGGCAAATAACTTTCTTTGTGTTTTTATGTATGGTACACTAATCTAAGTCAAAAAATTATAAAATTAATAAAAAATATATGGAAGAAAATATAGAAAAAAAAGAGGGAAAGAGTTTAGATGTTAAAAATAAGGTTATTCCGATAGTAGTATTAGTGTTGGTCATTTTGGCTTTAGTGGGTTATTTTACTTTTGGAAAAAATAAAATACAAAGTCCTGTCAATAACAATGTTGCCAGTGCGGCAACAGTGAACGGGGATATCATTACTCAAAAAGCTTATGATGATCAGCTTGCAAGTAGCATCGCTTCATACAAGACACAAGGCGTTGATGTTACAGATGCCACTAAACTTTCTCAAATTAAAACGCAGGTTTTAGATAATCTTATAGCTGACAAATTAATTTCTCAGGGAGTAGCGGCTTCGGGGATAAAGGCAACAGCAGAGGAAGTAGAAAAACAATTTCAAACCATCTTAACTCAAGTAGGTGGGACAGAGGCGCTTAAAACTGATCTTGTGAATAATAATTTAACAGAAGCACAATTACGAGAAAATATATCAAAGCAACTCGCAGCTCAAACATACTTATTGCAAAACATTGATACAAAATCAATAACCGTCAGTGATGCCGAAATTGCGCAGTTTTATGCAGATTACAGCAAAGAACAGAAAGCTAAAGATGCCAAAGCAGTCATACCAGCTTTAAAAAATCTAAGTGATCAAATTAAACAAAATCTTATTTCCAACAAGCAACAAGTTTTAGTGGTAAACTTTATTGCTTCTCTTCGAGCCAAAGCAAAAATTAATATAACGCTTCAATAGATTAATTTTTTATTTCTTGATATAATTAAGTGTATTAAAATAATTAAAAATAATCTATGAATGAAATTTATGACCACAAATCGAGAGAGAGAGAGAGAGAGAGAGAGAGAGAGAGTTAAAAGCTCCTTCCCAAAATAAGTTTCTAAGACTGTCAAAAGTTTTTACTCTATTTCTTTTTGTCTTCCTCTTTACCAATGGAGCTTTGGCTGATTGCTCCATTACCCCTACCCTAAAACTAGGTTCCAAAGGTACTCAAGTGACCTGTTTACAAACATCTCTAGGCGTAATAGCCACTGGTAATTTTGGGTCATTAACCAAACAAGCAGTCATCAATTTCCAGAAAGCCAATGGATTGACCGCTGATGGTATCGTTGGTCCTAAAGTGATTGCTGCCTTAAAGAAAAAGATTTCTTCTTTAAATACCAATACCACAGTGGAGACACCACAGACAATAGATATTTCTAATGCTGCTCCTTCTACCACTACCACGGTGGAGACACCACAGACAACAGGGACTTCTGACACTACTATCCTTACTGCTTTAGAAAGATTAATTGATCTTCCTGATATTCAGAACAAATTACGCGGTCCCCAAGGACCTACAGGTCCAGCTGGAGCAAATGGGTCATCAAGTACCTCGAGTAGCACGGGTGTTTTAATTGATTCCAACTGTAATCAGTCAAAATACTTCACTTTCGGAAAACTCTGTCAAAGTTCAATTGATGGCAAACTCTATAAGCCTACAGGCACGTCAATTTTAGAAGTTGGTGCTGGTTCTTCAACCGGTGACTTCACTGGCCCTAGCGCCAGTTCAGATGGTGAACTTGTTTTGTTTTCTGGGACGGGTGGCAAGACAGGTCAACGGTCAAATACTCTAAATGGAATTCCTTTTCTGACCAATGGAGTTGTTTCCACTAAATCCATCGGAACAGATATTCAGGTATACAGCGCTAAACTAGATGCTATCTCCGCATTACCTAATAGTTCAGGGGTATTAACCAATGACGGCGCAGGAAACTTCTCTTATGGTGCTAGTGGTGTTGGTTCAATGGTCTATCCTTCTTCTGGTCTAGCAGTCTCAAACGGTTCAGCCTGGACTACACCGGCTACTTATTCTAATATTACCGGATTATGGACAACTTGCAGTGGATATTTAAAAAGTGATGGTACTTGTGACAATCCTTCCAGCACAGGAGCCAATGCTAGCGGATATTACTTGGTCAATCAGACAACAAATGCTCCCACCAATGCTATCAATCTTGGTGCCTTAGGAAGTGGAATTTTAAAGCAATCTGTCTCAGGAGGAGTGGCTACAATGAGTACAGCCTCAGCTGGAACAGACTATCAAGCAGTATTAACAAATCCTTTAGTGGCCGGTACGTTGGTTAATGGAAACTACTGCACTAAAAACTCTGCCACTAATACCATAGATTGTAATTCAAGTGGTACTGGCTCAATGACTTATCCGGGTGCGGGTCTAGCGGTTTCAACTGGTTCAGCGTGGGGAGACTCTCTTAATATAACAGGGATCTCAGACTCTACTTCTACGACTTCTTCGACTACTGCGGCTTCGGCTACGGCTGTTAAGGCTGCTTATGATCATGCAGGTTCTGGCACGGTCACATCTTCAGGAACTCCGACAGTTCATCAATGGCCTGTCTGGACGACTTCCACCGATGCAAAGGGGGTTTCGGTAGCTGCTTCAAGTGTTGTTTGTACGGATGCTAATGGTGAACCAACTGCTTGTGTTGGTATATCTCAAGCTGACGATCATCCTAGAGCATATAACTTAACAGACTCAACAAAGCAGATTCAAGATGATGTTTCCGCTGTAACACATGCGACTACTCGCACAATTCATTATCCTGACGGTGATGTTTATCCTCAAATTGGTGTAAATCAACCTACAACTGGATACAGAATATCTCCTGCCGTAGCATCTAATAACTTAACCGTTACACTTCTTGCGGGTAATGGGAACGCTATTTCAACAACCAATCCAGTGTACACAAATATTAATGGAGTGCCTTATACTCTTACCGCTCCATTAACATTGACTTTAAACGCAGGAACGAATTGGTTCGGTTCCGGGGGAGTATTACTCGCTGCGCAGAATATAGATTATTTTCTTTATCTAACGGTTCATTCTGGTGTTGTTTATTTAGGTATGGCAAGGGTTCCGTACGGTCTGACGATTGCCGATTTCTCAGCGACAAACACAAATGAAGCATATTTTGCTTCAGGTGGTTCAACTACATCAACTGACCCCGTACAAGTTATAGGCAGAACAAATGCCACACTTGGGGGAACAGCTACTTTCTATTGGGCGGCTTCACCCGGAACCGTAACTCTCAACTATCCTATTTACTCAACAAGAACGCTTTTATATACGCCCGCTATTACATGTAACGGTTCTCCTGCCGGTTCTGCTACTTGGACCCTAATCTATGGTTCTTATCAAATAACTTACAATAATATGCGTATTCAGGATCAATTAATCGTGAATGTAAATTCTTCTTGCGGACAAGGGACTGGTGGATACTTGAATGCCACATCACCTTTTAATGTTCCTCATGATTCGGCTTATCTTTCTGGAGAGAACAATGCTGGTATTTTAAAAATCCATCAAACAAATACATTTGGAAACAATATAATTATAGTTAATACTTCTGGAGTTTTCACAACAGCGAATAGTGACCAAATCATATTTAGTGGTGTTATGCCAATTCATTAAGGAAAAATTTATGAAAAAACTTATTTCTGTATTATGTTTTTTGATTTTCATGGCAATTCCTTCATCCTCTTTTGCCACTCATTACGATTGGCTTATAATGGGAGATAGCATTTGTGCGGGGGCCACGGGTGATTCCTGCTGTAGCCTCCCGACAGGATGCATTAATGCTTTATTCGGTTGCACCTCCGGTAATCAAGACCATCAGGCCGCCAAAGTGATGGTAAATACTTTAAACAATGGTGATACTTTTTATAATGCTTGCTGTATTGGTTGGTCTGCTCCGATGAATGTTGTAACGGAAGTAGCCGATAATTTTTTCGGTACATATACACCCACTAAATTTTTAGAGCATGATGGAATCAACGATATAAATACAGGAGTTTCCATCCAAGCATATTTGGATGCCCGAACAACTATGTTGGCGATTGCAACATCGGCAGGAGTTACGACCTTTATTACCGACCAGATATTACCTAATAATAGTGCGGAAGGATTTATTCAAAATGTGAAAATCTATAATGCGTGGTTAGAAAACTGGGCAGTGCAACACCAAGTAAAAATGGCTCCGTCCTATCAAGATATGAATGACCCGACTACTGATGGTGCTTTAAATGCAACTTATCAATATGATGCAACACATCCTAATTGGGCGGGACATCAAGTCATGGGCTATCTGTGGGCGTTCCCAGCCATACCTTCAAAAAATCGTGACTGGGGGAGTGCGTCTTACCCCACGTTTGGGCATGAATCTTTGTCGTGGTGGGTCCCTTACTATGGTGCATCTATCAGTGGTGGTACAACTGACACTGTTACTGGCTACCTCAATGGAGGGACTTTGATTATCCCTAACGGAGGAAGCGTTGTCAGCGATGTTATCGCCATCATGCCTACTCACAACAAAATTATAATTTCGGGAACTGTAACACAAGGGACTCCTGTATATCAATACCGAAGAAGTGCCAGTGATTTTACAAGGGGTTCAGCCGGAGATTGGACTACATATACAGGCCCATTTTCACCTATTACTCCAGGGACGGTTGAGTTTATTCAAATCGGTATATCCAATGTTTCTGCAACGGAACTTCACGTTACTGTACCAAAACTCGATTGGAATGGTGTGGCTATGTGGGCCTCGGCAAAACAGGGTAGTGGTTATGCCACCACGAAAACTGGAAGTGGGTATGCGAGTGTAAAAACTAATTAAGGGGAATGACAAATTTTTCGCAAGGATTATCCTTGCGAAAAAGAGCCAAAGCAAAAATTAATATAACGCTTTAATAGATTAATTTTAAATTTTGTGGTATAATTGCTGACATGCAATTTATCACGTTTTTAATGAGAATAAAGACATTTTTTACTAAAAAGAAAATCATTTGGACGGTGGTTATTCTTTTGTTGTTATTGGTTGGTTGGCTTATTTTTAGACCCAAAACAGACACTAGTGGTATTCAGACTGGTATTGTTCAACAACAAGATGTCGAAAAAACAGTTCTGGCTACTGGGCAAGTTGTTAGTGCTACTGATTTGAGTTTGAGCTTGCAGTCAAGTGGGGTGGTCAAAAACGTTTTTGTAAAAGAAGGGGACGTAGTTTTTGCTGGTCAAACTCTAATCGAGCTCGACACTAGAGATCTTTTAGCCCAACTACATAGCGCACAAGCAAGTCTCACCATTGCTAAACAGCAAGCATCTTCCTCAAAAAATAATGTGGTGAATGTGACTGCTCAGCAAGATCTTTTAGTAAAAAATGCATACACTAATTTTCTTAACTCTACCCTCGAAGCAGTTCCAAGTGACAATACTCAAAACTACCAAGCTCCAATCATCAGTGGTAATTATACTTTAGGCAAAGAAGGGATAATCAATCTTCATTTTTATTACAGCTATGGCGGTATAAGTTTTACCGCCTCCGGTCTAACTAATGGTTCTGGAATGATGAATAGTATTACCTCTCAGCCTATCGGTGATTCAGGTTTATATATAAAGTCTGCTTCTACTCAAATAGATACAGCAGATTGGGTTATAGAAATCCCAAATAAAAAAGCAGCCAATTATTTAACGAATTATAATGCTTATCAGTCTGTGCTTGAAACACGTACTAAAACAATTGCTGACGCAGAAGCGAATTTGACAAGCACCAATGATTCTTCATCTATCGCTGATGCTCAAATAGCTCAAGCGGAAGCGAACATAGAAAGCATAATGGTAAAAATAGAAAACGCAAAGATTGTTGCTCCTTCTAATGGAACCATTACTCAAGTAGATATAAAAGTTGGAGAATTTGCTCAAGCTTCAAAAGAAGTAATGAAATTACTAAATGTCGGAGAACTGCATACTGAAGCTTTAGTAAGTGAAGCCGATATTGCAACAGTTGCAATAGGGCAATCAATTGACAATACTTTTGACGCACTTGGTCCAGATAAACACTTTACGACCAAAGTCCTGACCGTCAATCCTGCTTCGACGGTTGTATCTGGCGTAGTTAATTATAAAGTGACCGGCAGTCTGGAAAAAATTCCGGAAGTGAAACCTGGGATGACTGCCAATATGACCATCAAAGTAGCCGAGAAAAAAAATGTTCTAGTCGTTCCATCAAGTTCTATTCTCAACAAAAACGGTCAACACTTTGTGCGAGTGATTAATGATCCAAAAAAGAAAACTTATAATGAAGTGGAAGTGCAAACTGGGTTAGAGGCCGATGGTGGTCTGGTAGAAATTATCTCTGGATTAAGTGTTGGAGAAGAGATAGTAACTTATCTAAAATAATTTTAGCAGTGCCTATAATTAAAATAGAAAATTTAAAAAAAGATTATGAAAATGAAGGAGTAATTACCAACGTCCTTCATGGTATTGATTTTAGTATGGAGCAAGGAGAATTTGTGGCTATCATGGGTCCATCTGGTTCTGGTAAATCAACCTTAATGCATATTTTAAGTTTTTTAGATAAAGCAAGCTCTGGGGTCTATGAATTTGAAGGTCAAGACACAAAAGATTTCGACAAAGATTATTTAGCAAAACTTCGAAATGAACGAATTGGATTCGTTTTTCAATCGTTTAATCTTTTAACTCGTACTACTGTTCTCGATAATGTAAAATTACCTCTTATTTATAGTAATAAAAAAGATCATGATAATTTGGCCAAGAAAGCCCTAGCTGATGTTGGTCTCTCTCATCGCCTTGATTTTTTTACCAACCAGATTTCTGGAGGAGAAAAACAACGTGTAGCCATAGCGAGGGCTTTAGTGTGTGATCCAGCTGTCATTTTTGCTGATGAGCCGACTGGCAACCTTGATTCCAAATCCGGTAATGCTGTCTTGGAGATTTTACAAAAATTAAATGATCGAGGGCACACGATTATTTTAGTTACTCACGAGATGGATACTGCCAATCACGCCAAGAGAATAATTTATATTAAAGATGGAATGATTGTTGGAGATGAAAAAGTTCTGAAACGAACCATTGCTACCTCGGATGGAGTTTTAAATAAGTAAATGAATTTTTTTTCAACCATTAAAATGACTGTGCGAAGTTTGCTTTCTAGGAAAGGAAGGTCCGCTCTTACTATGCTTGGAATTGTGATTGGAGTGGCAGGAGTGATTATCATCATCTCACTTGGGGCGGGAGCTCAGTCTCTGGTTCTGGGTCAAGTCAATAAACTTGGTTCCAATCTTCTTTCTGTTCAACCTGGGAAAAGTGATCCCAAAGGTCCGCCTGCGCAAGTTTATGGTGTAGTTGTTACTAGTTTAGTTGAACCAGATGCTGACGCTTTACGTTCTACTTCTCAAGTTCCTCATGCTGTTGGAGTGAATGCTATGGTTCGAGGTGTTGGTACAGTGGTTTGGCAAAATAAAAATGCCGATACAAATTTTGTTGGTACTGATTTTGGATACGCACAAGTAGTTAATTTTACTATGAGCTCTGGATCATTTATTGATGAGACTGCTAATAAAGGAGGAAGCAAGGTAGTTGTTTTGGGTTCCAAGGTGGCCGATGCTTTATTTTCTGGTACGGGGGTAGACCCTATTGGACAGGTTATTAAAGTCAGAAGTAGTGCACAACAGGATGCGGGTGGGATACCATTGCGAATTGTCGGAGTGGTAGAAAAAAGAGGGAGTGCTTTTTTTCAAGATCAAGATGATCAAATTTTTATACCACTTTCTATTGCCCAAGGAGAGCTTCTCGGTATTCATTATTTACAAGCGATAAATATAAAAGTAGATTCAGCTGAAAATATTGATCAAACTATTAGTGATGTGACCATTGTCTTGAAAGAAAGACATCATATTATGACAGATGATGATATTGATTTTACTATCAGAAATGTGGCAGCGGCAGTGGATATTTTAAAAACTATTACGAACGCATTATCTTTGTTCTTAACTTCCATGGCGGCCATTGCTTTAGCGGTTGGGGGTATTGGAATTTTAAATATTATGTTGGCTACGGTGGCAGAACGAACTCGCGAGATTGGATTGCGCAAAGCAGTTGGAGCCACAAACAGTATGGTGATGAGACAATTTTTACTTGAAGCTGGAACTCTGACCTTGATTGGTGGAGTGATTGGTATTATTTTCGGAATAATAATTTCGTATTTGATGGCGCTCCTGATGAAGTATTTAGGTTTTGATTGGGATTTTGTTATTTCTATTACCTCTGTCGTGTTGGCGGTCGGTGTATCAGTTTTAACTGGAGTAATTTTTGGACTTTATCCATCACTCAAAGCTTCCAGATTAAATCCCATTGACGCTCTAAGATATGAATAATTATGATAAAAATATTTAAACAATCTATCAAAGCTCTGAAGGCCAACAAAGGCAGAACTTTTTTAACGATGCTTGGTATCATTATCGGCATTGGTACGGTTATTTTGGTTCTCTCCGCTGGTGCTGGTTTTCGCTCTCTCATAGATTCGGAAGTCGCTACTCTTGGAAGTAATACTTTATTTGTGCAAACGCATGTTCCTTCGGCTACTAAAAACGCCAATGCCATCTCTGATGGTCCTGGAGGAGCTTTAGTGGGAGTGATTATCAGTAGTTTCAAACAGCGGGATTTGAATGATATAAATAAATTGCAAAATGTGGCTGGGAGCTATGGCATTATTACGGGCCAAGCAGTGGCGATTTATCGAAACAGTAAAAAAAGTGCAATCTATTACGGAACCGGAGCTGAAAGATTTGATATTGATAAAACCACTTTGTCTTCCGGTAGATTTTTTACCAAGGCTGAGGATAGCGGTGGAGCGCAAGTAGCTATTTTAGGTTCTACGGTGGCGAAAGATCTTTTCGGACAAGATGATCCTGTCGGAAAATTGTTTCGGCTTGGTACTTTGAATTTTCAAGTGATTGGTGTTTATACTCCGCAAGGAGCTCTTTCCGATAGTGATGGAACTGTTTTTATTCCGCTGAACACCGCTCAAAAGAAAATGCTTGGCGTAGATTATATTACTGTTGGAGTAGTGGCTCTAAATGATATCAATGAAGCGGATGCTACAGCTGAACAAATAAAAATTATTTTACGAAGCAACCACCACATCACTGATTCAGCTAAAGAAGATTTTATTGTTCAAACACAGGCGCAAGCTTTAGATATTTTTAATACCATTTTTAATGGAATCACTTATTTACTTATTGCCATCGCTGCTATTTCTCTTTTAGTGGGGGGCGTAGGCATTATGAATATTATGTATGTGGTGGTGACAGAAAGAACAGCGGAAATTGGATTAAAAAAAGCTTTAGGGGCGAGAGAGTCGGATATTTTAAAAGAATTTATGACGGAAGCAATTTTGGTTACTATCTTTGGAGGAATCATTGGAATAGGTCTCGGAGCGTTTTTGGGTTTTGCTATTTCGCTTATCGCGACGAGTGCGCATATGGCGTGGACTTTTTCTGTACCAATATATGCAATTGTTCTTGGCTTTGGAGTTTCAGCGATGATTGGAATATTTTTTGGAGTTTTTCCAGCTCGCTCAGCTGCTAAAATGGATCCTATTGAGGCCTTAAGATATGAATAAATCCTCATCACAGAAGATTTTTGGAAATTCTTAAAAGTTAATTAGTAAATAATATTATTATGTATAGCTACACTTTACTTTCTTTTACTTTGAAGTTTTACGATTAAAAACTTCTTTTCCAGTTCTTAGGTTTTTAACTCGGATATCAGCATTTTCTGGCTTATCAGCGGCTTTATAGCTGATATATATTTCCAAACTGTCCCCTGAATTAACTTCAAGGGGAGGGACTAAAATAATCACCATGTCATCACCCAAAAATTCTGCTTCGTTTCTGGCAATAAAATCCCCCTTTTTGTCAGACATCTGAACAAGAGAAAATATTGTTACTGAATCGACAATTCCGCTCTCCGCAACAGTTTTAACCAATCTATTTCTAACTCCTAATTCCGATTGTTTTGAAAAATCAATAATATCGTATGCCTTTGGACTGCATTTAGAAGTCATCAATGATCCCTCGTCTCTTTTTTCGAAGTCTTTTCTGGAAAAATCTGTTTTTCCTTCAGTTTCCTTGCTTAATTTTTCTGAAAGACTGCTTACTTCAACACCGTTAATTAAAGCCATTGGAATTATTTTATTTTGTTTAGCGTCTATAAACGGATTGAGATGATTGTTGATCTGCATTTGCAATTCATGAAATTGTCCGGTATAAATGTTTTCACTGATAAAAGCATCAAATTTTTTCCCTTTTTCCGGTTCATATTTTAAGGCATCTCCCACAATAATTTCTATCTGGCCTTCGCGAATAATTCCTTCTTTAACGCATCGATCTACTATTTGTCTGGCGAATGCAGCAGTTACAGGATTAATTTCAATAGCGGTGACTTTTTTTGCTCCGGCACGAGCGGCAGTGATTGCCATAATTCCGGTTCCAGTTCCAGCCTCTAAAACATCATCGTCTTTATTTCTTCCGATTTTTTTATTTATTGTTTCAAAAAACACTTTGGTTCTTATTTCATCTTCAAAACATTTCAAAGCATCACTTGAAAGCAAGCCCGATTCTCGTATTGATAAATTGTTATAAGCTTCTGCTTCGTCTGCATATCCCTCAACTTGTTTTTTTTGTTCTTCATTATGAATTAATTTTTCTCTAAAGCCCTCCCATTCATTTTTAACAATGTCTTTTAATATTGAATATAGGCTTTCTGTTTCTGGCGAATATTGGCGCTCCACTTTTATATCAAATCGAAAATAGTCGTTCTCTATTCCAAACTTCTTTAACTGTTTTTCAACCGAAAAACGAGATTTAGTATAATCAAAATAACGCGAAAGTTCTTCTTCCGATTTTCCTCTTCTTATAGTGTCAACGTTTGGTTTCG
Source organism: uncultured bacterium (assembly GCA_903894955.1). Classification (GTDB taxonomy): domain Bacteria; phylum Patescibacteriota; class Minisyncoccia; order Phycocordibacterales; family UBA9973; genus UBA9973. Next base: position 12,884 of record CAITSA010000020.1, on the reverse strand, counting down.
GTGATAGGTTGGAGTTTTCGGCATTCATCATAATCTCATTATATACAAAGAAATTTTTATTAACAAGGTTCGAACAAACTGATATAATTATTTCATGCTATCAATCGGTACTCCACGAACACAACACGACATTCTCTAGATAACAATATAGCTTTTAAACAGATTCCATTTGAGTTTACGATAGAATTGCCTCCTCCACTTAAAACAGGGGTGGATTATGGGTTTAAACGGCTCAAAAAGGTAACCAATAATCATATTTAAAGCAAATTAACTAGCAAGGATTATAAACATCCTTGCTAGTTTTTTGTTGTCTAAAATCACTTTATAAAACAAGCTGAAAGTGCTATGCTTTTTGTAGTTATCTAATTATTTCTACAAATAAAAGCAACATTAAATAAGAACAAAATGATTAAACCTGATTGGGATAAATTTAGAGCCAAGTTCAGTGAGAATCCACAAAGAAACTTTGAGTGGCTTTGTTATGTATTGTTTTGTAAAGAATTTAATAAAACAAAAGGAGTTTCTCGTTATAAGAATCAATCAGCAATAGAAACTGATCCTCTCCAAGCTGGTGACGACATTGTCGGTCATCAAGCCAAATTTTATGATGATACTCTCAGCAAACACAAAGATGAGCTTATTGCTGGTCTAGAAAGAGCAAAAAAAGATTATCCAAATATCACGAAAATAATTTTATATTCTAATCAAGAATGGGGACAAGCTAGAGGACAAGAACCTCAGGGGAAGAAAGATGTCGAAGCGAAAGCAAAAGAGCTTGGTATTGAGTTAGAACTAAGAGCTACAAGCTTCTTTGAATCTCCCTTTGTGTCTATCGACAATGAGATAATCGCTAGACATTTTTTTACCCTAGATCACGGTATATTTAATCTTATAGCCCAACAGGAGTCTCATTCAGAAAATATTCTCAATGAAATACAAACAGCTATCTTTTTTGATGGTCAGGATATTAAAATTGATAGAACTAGTGATCTGGAAAAAATAAAGACAAGCCCAGAGCAGGTATTGATATTGAGTGGTGTGGGTGGTGTCGGAAAGACTGCACTTATTAAAGATTTCTATGAAGAAATAAAAGGAAAATCACCTGTATATATATTTAAAGCAAATGAATTTGAGCTGAGGAATATAAATGAATTTTTTACTGGATATTCGCTCCAAAATTTTTTAGATATTCACAAGGAAGAAGGGAATAAGATTATTGTGATTGATTCTGCTGAAAAATTACTTGATCTTAAAAATACAGATCCTTTTAAGGAGTTTCTTGCTACTTTAGTTAAAGAGAATTGGAAAATTATTTTTACAACAAGGGATAATTATTTAGAGGATCTAAACTATCAATTTTTTGAGATTTACAAAATTGCACCTTTGAATATAAATATTCAAAGACTGGAAGCAAAAGAATTGGTTGAACTCTCTGAAAAATATAAATTTGTACTCCCCGTTGATGAAAAGTTGTTAGATCTTATTCGGAACCCATTTTATTTGAGTGAATACCTGAAATTTTATAAAGCAGATGATCAAGTAAACTATATTGATTTTAAGAGTAAATTGTGGAATAGGACAATTATTAAGTCGAAGCCCGCCAGAGAGCAGTGTTTTTTGAAAATAGCATTTCAGAGGGCAAACGAAGGACAGTTTTTTGTTAATTCGGATTGCGACTCAGAAATTTTGAACGAACTAAAAAAGGATGGAATTTTAGGTTATGAATCACCTCATGGGTATTTTATTACGCATGATATTTATGAAGAATGGGCATTAGAAAAAATTATTGAAGCCGAATTTGCTAAAAAAACTGATAGTAAGACATTTTTCGAGAGTCTGGGCAGCTCTTTACCTTTTCGTCGAGCATTTAGAAAATGGTTATCAGAGCAACTGTCTCTCGAGAATGAAGATATAAAATATTTCATCGAGCAAACAATACAAAGTAACGATATACAGTCTTTTTGGAAAGATGAAATGCTTGTCTCGGTGTTACTTTCTGATTTTTCTAATGTTTTCTTTGATTTTTTAAAAAATGAATTATTAAAGATACCTGAGAAAGTAGTGACACAGGGTATTTCGTCAAAAGTAATAAGATCTTTCACTATTGATTACAAATATGAAGAAAGCTTAATACATAGAATTTTCTTCTTATTAAGGATTGCTTGTAAAGAACCAGATGACGTTCTCTTGCGACAATTAGGTCTAAAGGGTATGGGTATTCTTAAAATGAAATACTTAATAATGAAACCCAAAGGGCAAGGCTGGGAGAGTTTAATTAAATTTATTTTTGAAAACTTCGATGAAATAGGGATTAGGAGTATGCATTTTGTAATTTCTATAATCCATGACTGGACTAGTAAATTTAAAGAAGGAGAAACTACAAAATATTGTGGTTTAATTTCTCTTAAATATTATCAATGGATCTTAAAAGAAGATGTGTACCTTTCTGATGAAGATACGAAGAAAAATCTCTTAGAGACGATTGTATACAGTTCTTCTGAAATTAAAGACGAACTAGAAGAGATTTTTAAAGAAATTATAAAAAATAAATGGAAAAATCATAGAGATCCTTATTATGACTTATCTAAACTGATTTTAAGTAAAATGGAGGGAGTACCGATTTCTAAGATTCTTCCCAAATACGTCATAAAGATAGCTGACTTGTTCTGGACATATACGCCGAAAGAGGATCATTTTTATGGTCGCTCTGGGATTGACATAGGAGAACATTTTGACATGGAAGATGACCACTTAGATACATTTCCAACTAGTTCATATCAAACCCCGATTTACTGGTTGCTACAGTCTTCGCTTCAAGAAACTGTAGATTTTATATTAAGCTTTGTAAACAAAACAGTTGAGTATTTTGCTAAATCTGAGTTTGCTCAATATGAGGTAGAGGAGGTTGAAGTATTTATAGATGAGAATAACCCCATAAAACAGTACTTAAGTGGAAGACTTTGGTGTATGTACCGAGGCAATCAAGCAGCTCCTCATGTTTTAGCTTCAATGCATATGGCATTAGAGCGATTCTTTTTAGAGCATGGTAAAAATATGGATTCAAAGAGCCTAGAGAGTTGGCTTATTTACTTACTTAAAAATTCAAGGTCTGCTTCCATATCAGCCGTGGTAACGAGTATTGTTTTAGCGTACCCTGAAAAAACCTTTAATATTGCAGAAATTCTTTTTAAAACAAAACGCTTTTTCTTGTATGACACAAGTAGATTAGTTCTTGATGTAGGACAAAAAGCAACCTTATTATCGCTAAGAGCATTTGGTGCTGGCACAAATGCGAAGAATCAAATTCACGAACAAGAAAGGCTAGATGCTTCTGATGAGAAACATAGAAAAAATTCTCTGGAAAATCTGTTTTTAAATTATCAGATTTTTAGAACCGAAGGAATAACAGAAGAGGACTCAAGGCAGAGACAAGAAAAGCTGTATGTAATTTTAGATAAATACTATAAAGATTTACCTGAACCCTCAAAACAGAGTGAAGGAGATAAAACTTGGAGACTCTATCTTGCGAGAATGGATAGAAGGAAAATGAATATTGTCTCGGAAAAAAATGAGGAGGGATCTCTAATTACATTTAATCCAGAAATTGAGCCAGAATTAAAAGAGTATAGTGAAAAATCACTAGAAAAAAGCTCTGCACCAATGAAATATACTGCACTAAAAATGTGGGCTGTGTATAAAATAAAAAATGATGAGCAGTATAAAATTTATAAGCAATACGAGGATGATCCTAAGCTTGCCCTTAAAGAAGTTTCTGAGGTTATTGCAAAACTTAAAAAATCAAAAAAACCAAAATCATTTCAATATGAACATTCTGAGGAAGAAGGTTTTTATCTTTTAAATCATTCCATACCTACTGAGGTGTGTTCTTTAATGATAAGAGATTACTTCGATCAACTTTCTCAAAAAGAGAAAGATCTATGCGCAGGTGTTGTCTTGAAAGTCATTTCATTAGCTCGTAATCCCTACTACCAGTATGAAGTTACCGATAATGTACAATCAGCAATTTCTGTTCTCCCTGTGTTGCTTGAAAATCTTCCAGAAACAAGAAAAGAAATAAAGGAATTTTTGTTCTTCTCTTTATTCAATAATCACTCTATTGATATGGCTGGTACTAGTTTTAATGCATTCTCAATAGTAGCTATGCAGAGGCTCTGGAAGACTTTTCCTGATGATATGCAATCAGTGTTGACAGGTTATTTGATTATGAGACCAAAGTTCGATGTTTTAAGAGAGAAAATACGTCAAGAAAACTATCAAAAAAATAAATATGATTCAAACGAAAATGATATTGTGAAAATGTTTTTAAAAGAAAACAAAGTATCGATACAGGAAATGATGGATAATAAGCTATCTTTGTCTGATTTAGTAGATATAGAGAATATAGATTTAGAAGTGTTAAGCACAGCATTTCAAATAATTCCTTTAAAAACCGAAAATCAAGATCATAAAGATATCGTCAAAAAAATCATTACTGCTTTTGCTGAAAAACTAACATCAAAAATTAGGGAAGATAAAGTTGATTATGCGACAAGACATCATTTCCTAGAGAAGCTGGTTTATTTTATCCTAAGTTGTCCAAAAGGGGAGATTAAAGAATATTTGAAATCCTTTATCGATAAATTTGATAGTACAGAAGCTGTTGCTAATCTGTTTAAGGAATTTATAACTGCTGAAGATTATTTAGACTCATATGAAAATTTTTGGGAAGTTTGGAATTTATTCAAAGAGAAAATAGTTAAAGTTTGTGAAAAAGGAGATGGTTATTCGTATATAGATAGAGTAGTTAGGAGTTATTTATTTGCTCAAAATTCGTGGAAAGAATCAGCTGTTGAGTGGCATACATTTAAGGACGAAGACAAAAGATTCTTTAAGGAGATCTCGGAGAAACTTGGTCACTGCCCGTCAGCTTTATATTCAATCTCAAAATTATTGAATAACATTGGAAGTCCATACTTAGATGACGGAATGGTTTGGGTGTCTAATATGATAAAAAATAATCCTGATTTACCTACCTCAAAACTCGAAGTAAACACTGTTTATTATCTGGAAAATCTTGCCAAAAAATATATCTACAAAAACCGTGAAAAAGTAAAAAGAAATCTTGTTTTAAAACAAAACCTTCTGGTCATCTTAGATTTTTTAGTAAGAAAGGGATCTGCTGTCGGATATATTCTGAGAGAAAGTATCTTATAAAGATTTTAGTCAAAATCCTGTAAAGTATGTTGGGTAATTAAACTATCAACTAAATTGTAGTATAATCCACTGATGGAATCAGAAACTAAACAATGCCAGAACTGTAAACAAGACTTCACTATAGAGCCAGATGATTTTGGGTTTTATGAGAAAATGAAGGTATCAATACCTACATGGTGTCCTGATTGCAGGATGGTTCGTCGTCTTGTGTGGAGAAATGAACGCAATCTATTTCGCAGAAAAGATGCACTTACTGGAAAAGATTCCTTTTCTGGTTTTCCTGCTGAGGCTAACCTAAATACATATGAAAATAATTACTGGCATGGAGACGAATGGGATTCTTTGGAATACGGAATAGATTATGATTTCTCAAAATCATTTTTTAAGCAATTTTATGATTTGTTATCTCATGTTCCACTGCCAGCAAAATCATCCGAAGGTTTTATGGTTAATGCAGATTATTGCAATGAAGCTGGAAGACTTCGTAATGCATATTTATGTTTTGATTCAGATTTTGTTGAAGATTCAGCATATTTAGTTAAGGCGACTAATATCAAAAATACCCTTGATTCTCACGAAGTAATAGAAGACGAACTATGTTATGAGGATGTTATGGTTTATAAATCATATAGAACTTTTTATTCTCTAGATTGTGAAAGTTGTGTAGATGTTTGGTTTAGTAAAGGACTTCGTGGGTGCACGAATTGTTTTGGATGCGTAAATTTAAGAGGAAAGTCTAATTATTTTTTTAATGAACCATTGTCAAAAGAAGAATATGAAAAAAAATTATCTGAACTAAGTCTTGAATCTTATGAATCAACTAAAAAACTACAACTTAAAGCTTTAGAATTTTGGCAGAAATTTCCAGTAAAATATTATCACGGCATACGAAATCTCAATTGCACGGGTGAACGAATTAGTGATTCAAAAAATGTTCGCGATTCTGTTTCAATTCAAGAAGGTGAAAATATGCGTTATATTCAGATTGTTGCCCTCAAGGCAGCTAATTCATATGATAGTGTTCAGCTTTTTATGGGAGTTGAAAACGCTTATGAATGTGCTACCTGTGGCGAAGGTGCATATAACCTCAAATATTGTTTTAATTGTTGGGCTGAATCACGTGATTTAGAGTACTGTGGTTATTGCATAGGATCGTCTGACTGCTTTGGTTGTGTGGGATTAAAAAAGAAGCAATATTGTATTTTTAATAAACAATATTCAAAAGAAGAATACTTTGAGTTGAAAGAAAAGATTATAAAGCACATGGATGAGATGCCATATGTTGACTCACTAGGTAGAGAATATAAATATGGAGAATTTTTTCCATCTGAATTTTCACCTCTCGCATATAATGAAAGTCTGGCACAGGATTATGTCCCATTAAATAAAGAACAGGCAAAAGAAAAAGGATTTATTTGGAGAGAAACAAATGCACGAGAGTTTCAGACTACAATTCAGGGTGCAGATTTACCTGATTTGATTAATGATGTATCAGACGATATTGTTAAGGAAATTATTGCTTGTGAGACATGTAAGCATGCTTATAGAATAGTTTCTATTGAATTACAATTCTATAAGCGTATTGGCTTGCCGTTACCTCACAAATGTCATAACTGTCGATTTTTAGATCGTTATAAATTTATCAATAAACCAAAACTATATCATCGTACTTGTATGAATGAGGGATGTAAAAATGAATTTGAAACCAGCTATGCACCAGATCAACCAGAGATTGTCTACTGTGAGAAATGTTATCAGCAAGAAGTGTATTAATTAAAAAAAATAAGCACAAAAAATGTTTTAAAAACTAAACTAAAAATGTTAGAATATACATAATATGCTTAAAACACAAACAAAAAACCTAAAATTTATTGATTTCTGTTCTGGCATTGGAGCAGGACGTCTTGGGCTTGAAAACAACGGAATGGCTTGTGTTGGTTTTTCTGAGATAGATAGACAAGCAGAAATAACATATAGAAAGTTTTTTGGTGAAGAAGAAACAAATTATGGTGATTTGATGAATATTAATACAGATAAATTACCTAATTTTGACATGATGATTGCTGGTTTCCCTTGTCAGTCTTTTTCTGTTATTGGACAAAGGAAAGGAATGCAAGATAAAAGAGGCCAAATTATCTATGGCTTGATAAAGATAATGCTTGATAAAAACCTTAAATATTTTATCTTGGAAAACGTGAAAGGACTAACAAATCATGATAATGGAAACTCGCTAAAAGTTATATTAAAAGAGCTAGACAAAGCTGGATATAAAGTATTTCACCAAGTTTTAAACAGTATTGATTACGGAGTACCACAAATGAGAGAAAGAGTTTACTTCATTGGAATCAGAAAGGATTTAATACCAAATGACTTTGAGTTCCATTTCCCAGACAAACAACCAAGAGCAAACGTAAAAGATTATTTAATTGATGAGAAAGAACTTGAATTTGATGATAAGAAAGAATCTTACGAAACATTTTTGAGATATTTAAAGAATACATATAATCATGGAAGATATGATCTAAAAGGATTCTTAAAGAGAGATTATCTGGTTATAGATACAAGACAATCTGATTTACGAGTATATGATAATAAGGTGCCAACCTTAAGAGTGGGCAGACATGGTATTCTCTATGTTAGAAATGGTAAGTTTAGAAAGTTGTCTGGCTATGAATCGTTGTTGCTTCAAGGATTCCCTAAAAAATTGGCAAAAAAGGTTGATGGAGTAATAGAAGAAATAAATTTATTAAAACAAGCGGGAAACGCCATGACCGTGAATACGATTGAAGCAATCGCAAGAGAATTATTTAAAACATTAGAAAAATATGAAAAATAAAAAGAAAAATTTAAAAGAAATGATAGCTCTTGGCTCTAAAACCGCTAAGGCTGGATTTAGTAACGAACAAGATGTTATTGATCGTTTCAATAATTGGGAAAGTGATAAGATTGCCCAAGAATGGTTAGCTGAAATGAGTTATAAAATTGATGATATCGAATATGTAAAAGCATCAAAGGTTAGGGGACAATATAAGGCAGATATACAAGTAAGAATAACTATTGTTATAAAACTAAAATCGCAAGAAGATGTGCAGAATTTGCAAGTAAAACTTGTAAGTAATCCACAAGGTTTCAATCAAATAGATAAAAGAAAGATTGATAAATATGTTGAGCTTTGGAATATTCCAAAAGACATAACACAAATATTAAAACTATTTACAGGAGAAATTAAGCCAACAAAAAAAGACTTAAGAGATTCCAGAAGAATGTTTTTAGACGAAATGGATCAATCCGATCAAGATAAACTTGTAAAATTTGTTAAAGAAAACAAAATCTTGATTGTTTCAGATTTATTAAAAGGACGGGGTGAATTTTCTGCTGATTGGACTTTAGTTGTTTTAAAATTGAATGGTGAAAGCAAATGGGTTCTAAAATCTATAAATCATGTAATGAATGTTTTTGGTTCTGGAGATATCCGTATAACGCGAGAAGGTAGTTTAAAAATTGGCAAAATAGGAATGCAAAGAAAGGGGGGAGATGGTGGTCGTGAAAGTGCTAAAATGTTGCAGTTCAAAATCAATCCCGTTGAGTTGTTTAAATGATAACATAAATATATTATTAAATAACATTTAAAATATGAAAACTAAAGTAAAAGCAAAACTATCTTTAAAGGTTGCAAAGCCTAAATACATTGTAACTACTTATGTAGATAAGAAACATAATAAAAAAACAAGCATATTCGAGAAAATAGTTGCTAAACAAATTGTTTATGAGGCAATTAATGCTTGGCATTATCATACAGATAATAAAGAGTATAAAGATTTTCCTTGGTATAAAGATCAAAAATTTAAAAAGGATAAATATATAAGTGTAACGATTACGTATACTAATGATGATCCATATGATACGTATAGAAATCGTTCTAATTGAGGCAGAAAAAGGGTAAAATTAATAAACTTACTATATCGTTATTTCTTATTCAAAACTATAAGTTACAGAACTACGCAACTACGAGTTACGTTTCTCGAATAACTACAATTTGAAGTTTCAAACTACTAATAATTTATTCAATATTCGTAACTTGGAACTTCAAATCTCGCATTTGCCGTTTACTTGTTTCATATTCAAATAAGCTGTTTGAAAGTATTCTAAAAGGATATCCCTCATTTCAGCAGAAATGAGGTCATAAAGCTGTTTTTATTTAACAGTCTCGGGTCTCATATCCTTATTTCCTTTCTTGTTTCTATAGGAGGATACTGTATCGATGTTATGTGTTTCCCAGCTTTGAACTTTAATTTTCAAGTTGTTTGTTAGGGGCATCTTACGAGAAGAGTCAGCCACGATACTGCGTTAGGTTTCTTCAAGATTGTTATCACTCATTAGAGGACATCAATTATCCTATGATTTAATTGTCAGAAGGAGGCACATAGGTTAGCTACCTTTACCTTCTCAAGCTTACTTATATATCTATAAGTACCTTAATTATACCAAAGTCCCTTTTTATTTTAGTAAATATTTTAAAATAACATAAATAGTATAAATATGCTTTAAAATATAGGTATTTTACCAATTTTGTAGAATTCAAAAACAACCAGATAGCTACTGAAATAAACAAGTAATATACTGCATTCGTCTAAATCTATTTACTATTGTCTATAGCTATCATCAAATCATTGGCACTTTTTACTTCCTTAAACAGCCCAGATTGATCACATAGCTTTAACCAGCGCATAAAACGCTTGGTGTATTTAGACTTGTAGAAAATTCGTCCAATACTTTCTCGCATATCCATAAGTTTTAACCTTTTGCTTTGTTGATACAGAAATCTGCCATGTTCACTCTTGGAATTTATGGTAGTAGAACGATAATTGAGTTTTTGGCACTTTCTACAGGCAAAAAATCCTAGCTTAAGGTATAAAGCATTGGTTCTAGTGCCACAGCCACAAGTTAGATATGTTCGTGTTCCAAAAGTAAGCTCGTATTCAGACAACAGGATTCTTTGTGGTTCTATATCAAAAAATACATCAAGATATGTCTCTTCTCCAGAATATTCAACCTTGTAGTCGAGTATAGATGGCTTATTGTCGTAAATTATATTTAAAGTTCCTTCCGTTGACTCTCTGTCTCGTGCCTTGCGAAGGTCTTTTTTGAGTAAATTGGTGCTTAAAATAAATGAGTCTTCTATTAATGTTTGCATACCTATATTATATGCTAGTACCAAAATATACTGAGATGTTCCTTTTACCAGCAAATATCAGGTTTCTCATTGATCTTTTTACTAAGATACTGTTCAACTTCTGGCAATCCTCCGATTTCATCAATCAAGCCTAATTTCAAAGCGGTAGATCCAAGCACTGTTGATCCATCTGAGAAACTTTTAACTTTCTCTATTGGTAGATTCCTGTTTGTAGATACAGCTTCAATGAAGTTCTGGTAAATGATTAGATTGTCTCTCATAAATAGGTTTCTCTCTTCTTGTGTTAAAGGTTTATTGGCACTTCCAGAATCTTTGTATTTTCCAACACTAAGCTGTTCATACACGAGACCATCTTTAGTATTCTTTTGTACATTACTTAAATAAGAACTAGTAACACCAATACTGCCAACATTAGAATTTCTAGATGCAAATATCTTACTAGCACTACTTATAGCCCAATATGAAGCAGATGCCCCAACCTCTCTTATTAATGCCACTACAGGCTTTCCACTGCCCTTTACAGCGTTAGCAATCTCTTCTCCTGCCGTGGGTGAACCTCCCCCAGAATCGACTTCTAGTATTATTGATTTAATATTAGGGTTATCATTAGCACTTTTAATAGCTCCCAGAATGTTCTCACTGGAAACAGAATCATAATTAAAATCAGTATCGTTATCAGCATGATTTGGAATATAAGTAACTAGTGATCCATGTAAATTTATCCCTGCAACATTACAATTAGGATCTTGTGTAGAAGAATCACTTATGGAGGAATCCGATGATGTTTTGTCTTTGAATGGTCCTATGATAAATAGAGAGTAGAAAATTAAAATGAAAATCGCTAACGTAAAAACAAGTTTAACAATATTGCCAATCAAATAGCCAAAAATATTATTATCACTCCACTTTCTGAAGTTCAACCATCTGTCATTTATTTTGTTGAAGATTTTTTTCATAGTATATTTTAAGACTCGCTATTTTCATAAGGCCAATCCATTTCATCTAGATATTCCATTATATCAAAATTATCTGAATAATCATCGTACTCATCTATAAAGCCACTATCAGGATCATCATTAAATTTCAGCTCTTCTTCAACATCGGGTTCAGAATCTTGCTCCTCCTGTTGTTCGTAATTTTCTGGTTCTTTAACCTTATAAAGCTTAAAACTTTCTAAAACAATAAAGGTTCTTTCAAAAGCTATTCCTTTGTACTCCCATTCATTTGTTTTAAGTCTTCCTTTGATAGATATCTTTTGTTCAATATTAGCCTTATCTTTAATCACGTCTGCATATTTACCATAAACAATGACACGATGAGTTGCTTTGTTGTGTCCTATACTTCCATCTTTGTTTTTAAAGGAAACATCAGTAAAAACATTAAGCCAACAACATTTTTGTCCATTTTTTAATGTTTTTATTTCTGTAATTTCTTTAATTGTTCCAGTGATAATAATTGAATTGATATCCATAGTTTTAATTATTTATGAGTTTCAACCGAACTTCTGATAATGCTTGTTCAGGTATAACAAACATTTGACTAATTGATCTATTTTCATGAATAAGAAGTCCAAAATTATTATTAGAATTGATCGCATTTTGTAGATCTTGTTTGGGAGTTATAATTTCATTATTTGGAGAATATCTAAATCCTATCAATTTATATTTAGCTAAACTTTTCCAGTAATTGTTATAAGTTATCTTAACTGCTCTCACTTTGTCCGATTCACTAGCATTATTAAAATCAAAAATGTCTAATGGATTATAAGCAATCCAAGAAACGTTAACCAAAAAACCAGAGGGTGTTTTGTATTCACCAAGAGCAAGAGCACAGATATCAGTTTCATCATAAAGAGTGTTTTTCTTTGTTACATAATCTGTTCTCGTATCATTAAAAACTTTCTTCTCTCCTATGCCAGGCAATGTTTTAGCTGTAGTACAAAATGTTTTCAAATTTTCTGCTGTTGGATTAGCCAAGAATGAATCTATTGCTACAACTGATGGAGAAGTAGTTTTTAAGGTAGATGTAGTTGTAGTATTTTGTTTTGGTGTAGGTTTTGTAGTAATTGTAGAAATAGTAGTAGATCCACATGGCGCACCAGTTATCGAGTTGAAACCCTTGTCTGAATGACAGCCTGCACTTTTTGGAAGTATTTGATTTGAAATTGGAACAGAAACTTGAACTACTGGAGATGTAACAGTTTTTTTGAACCATGAGAAAGGATTATACCAACTCGCTAAAGCAATTGATGGAATTATAAATATCGTTAAAAGTAAAACTGTAAGATATTTTCTCATGGAATTTTCTTTGTTTCTAATTGATAAATTCACATGCTGAGCAAACAAAAAACTCATCATATAAGTGAGGGTTTGAGCCCTCCATATACCTTTCGATATATGGCCGTTGAAGACAAACCTCATATGATGAGTTTTTTATCTTCAACGGACTTATTCACCATGACAGCAGTTTGCTATTT
>CAITSA010000019.1 GCA_903894955.1 uncultured bacterium | reverse complement strand
GACCCACCTTTCTAGCACTCCAGCCACGATATACTAATCGGGCTGCTTCTCTTCTAATCCTCGGCATATTTTTGTTTGTTGTATATGACATATCTTAATGATATTCCATATGGGTGGTGCCAAGCTATTGAACCATTACGTACACCTTGACTTAGGATGTTTTTTATGTTTAAATCAAAATAGAAATATTTTTTTGTAAAATAAATAAAAATTAAAATAAAACCACTAGGGAGGGTAATTATGATTTATAATAATGCAGTTCTTCAGAGCACAAATAAGGTAGATAAACAGTGTTTTGCAAAAGTGATGGATCTTTGTTTAATAACGGAAGAATATATTGAAAATAATTTACGAGGTACAAGAAAATTTCCCACCTTCGAATGTCACACAATATGTAGGGCAATCGCTCTGCATATCCAGGAATTAAAAGTAATAGACGGACATTATATGGGAGTGTCCAGAAGGCGAAGAAAAGATAAAGTTGATGCCTGGTTGCAACATTGTGACCACTCTTGGCTAATTACGCCAAGTGGGTCAATAATTGATCCGTACCCAGTTGGATGTTTTGTGGCAAATGCAATGTTGGTAGTAACCCGAGGTAAATATAAACACTTCGGGGGAGGTCTTTATTGGTCAGACAAAGAGATGACTAAAAAAGTGTGTACTGAAGAATTAAGCGAAAGAGTCCAAGTACTTTCAAATATTATAAGTGAAGCACTGGGAGCAAATGTTAACTAATCAATTATCTAAAAGCCAATGCATCTTCATTTTGGGGACGTATTGGCTTTTTAACTTTATTTTAATTTTTTCTTTTTTAGGGTATACTACTTTTATGCACGACTTAGCTTTACCCCAAACTAGAGCAAAGCTCAGTACGGGGCAGGTATCGTAAATAAATATTATGGAACATTTAGCATTATATAGAAAATATCGCCCAAAGACCTTCGATGAAGTCTTAGGACAAGATCATATTGTAAAGGTATTAGAGAGCTCGGTGGAGACAAATAAAGTTTCTCATGCTTATCTTTTTGTTGGTTCGCGAGGTACAGGTAAAACTTCTGTGGCTAGAATTTTCGCGACCAGTATCGGTGTATCGGTCAATGATCTTTATGAAATAGACGCTGCTTCAAATAGAGGAATAGAAGACATCAAGGAATTGCGTGATGGTGTCCGAGTATTGCCTTTCGATTCAAAATACAAAGTTTACATTATTGATGAAGTCCATATGCTGTCCAAAGATGCTTGGGGAGCGCTTTTAAAAACTCTCGAAGAACCACCTAAACACGTTATTTTTATTTTAGCTACGACTGAACTTCATAAAGTTCCAGAAACAATTATTTCTCGCTGTCAGGTTTTTACATTTAAAAAAGCTTCTGATGCCATTTGTAGAAAAATGTTATTGGATATTGGCAAAAAAGAAGGCTTTGAACTAGATGCTGGTTCGGCAGAACTTTTAGCTATTTTAGCTGATGGATCATTCCGTGATGCACTGGGAGAACTTCAAAAAATTCTAAACTTTAGCAAAGGTAAGAAAGTTACCAGAGAAGATGTGGAGAAAATAACTGGCGCGCCGAAAACGACCCTAGTAAATGATTTTATTTCCGCTATTACAGAAAAGGATTTAGAAAAGGGAATAGCTGTTGTGCGAAATGCATCTCTGGCAAACTTGGATATGAAATTATATTTTAAACTTATAATCCAAAAGTTTCGGATGGCGATAATTTTACGCTATGCTCCAAAATTAATGAATGACAGCCTGCCTGCCGGTAGGCAGGGGGATTTAGGAGAAACAGATTTAGAATTCCTGAAGGCATTAATTAAAAAAGATAAAGAGGGCATGCTTCGGTCAGGGGCATTGTCTATTTTACTCGAAGCCTATCAAAGCATGGATAATGCATTTATTACTGAACTACCACTTGAGCTTGCTTTGGTGAAAATTATTTCAAAACTTTAAGAGCTTCCTTGAAAGCTTCATCGTCATTTTTAAATACAGGATAGTTATATTTTTCAGCTTCTATTTTAAAATATGGCTGGTCGCCCAAGAAAAGAGCAACTGATTGTAATTCGAGTTCCTCGCTGTCCCATTCAGGTTTTCCTTTATTTGCTTCTATCACTTCTTCAAGATTTACTCCAATAATCACCACACAAGGAAAATCTAGATCTTTATGGACTAAATGTGGCAACATACTAACACCCTCAAAAATGACAGGACGTACCTCATCTTTATAACTATTTATCTTTTCTAATATTCCTTCCCATAATTGTTCAGATTGAGTAACAAGGTTTTTCCACTGTTGATTATAAGGCGTTCTTATATAATACGCCCTCTTGTTTTTATCTTTCCAAAAATATGTAGCATCAGTGTATTTTGGATCTAATCTAAGTTCACGACGAATCTCCTCACTGGAGACACAGATTCCTCCAACTGCTTCTGCTAGTCGTTTGGCTAAGTTTGTTTTACCAATAGTTGGTATTCCAGTTATAATTAATCTT
>CAITSA010000018.1 GCA_903894955.1 uncultured bacterium | reverse complement strand
TTTATAATCTCTATTATTCATTATTTATATTATGTCAAAGACCGTCTTTGACATCAAGAAATTTTGTTAATAACTTTTGAGTAAATAATGCTTTTTTATACTTTTCATATTATAATTAACCTATGTTCACCAATCCATTAAAAAACTTAAAAGCCTTTGGATTAAAGGAAGATAATATCATAGCGGATTTAGGTGCGGGGACGGGATATTATTCCATCGCGGCTGGAGGATTAGTATTGAAAGGAAAAGTATATGCAGTTGAATTACAAAAAGATTTTTTAGATACTATCAAAAGTAGGATACTCGAAGCTCATTTGAATAATGTTGAAATCATTTTAGGAGATGTAGAGAAATTTGGAGGAACGAAGCTTGGCGATGGTATCGTAGATGCAGTCATTGCTTCCAATATACTTTTTCAAGTAGAAGATAAAGAAAAGTTTATTGAAGAGATGAAAAGAATACTGAAACCCAATGGTAGAGTTTTGTTGATTGACTGGTCTGAATTATCAATCATGGGTGGAACTATTATTGTTCCTAAAGATAAAGCAGAAGAGATGTTTAAGAAAAAAGGTTTTCTAGTGGAAAGAGAAATTGATGCAGGAGGCCATCATTATGGTATGATATTAGTGAAGTCATAAAGTAGAAACCTGCCTGCCTGCCGGCGGGCAGGGTTATAAAGTTCATAAAGTAAAATTTAAAATAATTAATGAAAAATTTTCAAATAATCATTTTAGTTATATTTGTTGTGGCAGCCATTTTCGGTGTTTTAGTTTTTTCCGGTGCAATTCCAATCGGAAAAACTAGTACAGAGGGTTCGGGCAAGGTAACTTTGTGGGGGACTATACCAATTACGACAATTTCTCCCGCGATTAAGGCGTTTAATGATGCTAATCAATCTTATATTGTTACTTATGTACAAAAACCCGTTGATACTTTTGACCAAGATTTACTTGAAGCTTCTGCTTCAGGAACAGGCCCAGATATGTTTTTCTTGCCTGATAATTTAATTTTTCATTACGCTGATAAAATTTTTGCTATTCCATATCAGAGTTATCCTTTAGCTTCCTTTGAGAATAATTTTGCCAGTGCTGGGGAAGTGTTTTTAACCTCTGGAGGCATTTTAGCTTTTCCTATGTCTATTGACCCGCTGATGATGTATTACAATAGAAGTATACTGGACGCAAATGGAATCATCTATCCTCCAGCTTATTGGAGTGATATGACAACCACTGTACCTCTCCTCACTAAAAAAGATGATTCAAATAAAATAATAAAAAGTGGCATAGCCTTTGGGCAGTTTTCAAATATAACCAATGCTAAAGACATCTTGGCTACTATTTTTATGCAGGCTGGTAATCCAATTATTAAAGAACAAGATGGAGCTTTTAGCTCAACTCTAGATTCATCAATTGGAAATTTCAATCTTCCTTCAATTTTAAAATTCTATACTGATTTTGCAGACCCCAATAACGCTGTTTACTCTTGGAATAAATCGTTTCCAAATTCCATCGATGCTTTTTCCAGAGAGGATTTAGCATTTTATTTTGGTTTTGCTTCTGAACTCCAGTCTTTAGTAAATCGAAATCCTAATCAAAACTTTTTTGTTGCTCCTATGCCTCAGATTAAAAATTCTAATTCTAAAGTAACCGGAGCTCGAATAACCGGACTAGCTATTTCTTCTTTTTCTAAAAATATTGTGACCGCTTTTACTGTAGCTAGCCTAATGGCTACAGGTGATTTTGCCTCGAAACTGGCGACAGCGACAGTTACAGCACCAGCTCGTCGAGATTTACTGGCTAGTATTCCTGAAGATGCCTATTCCCCTATTTTTTATCGTTCAGCCTTGTATGCCAGAAGTTGGCTTGACCCATCACCGAAAGATACCGATAATATTTTTAACGGGATGGTCAATGCTGTGCTCTCTAATAATATGTCGCCAGGTGATGCAATTAAAGACGCAAGTGCAAAGCTGAGTCTTTTATTACTTAAGTAGAAAGTTTATAAAGTTCGTAAAGTAAAAATAAAATGCAAAAAACAAAAAAAATATTAGTTTTCCTAGCAGTATTTTTGATTCTGGTTATGCCGGCTTTATCTTTTGCGTATCATCTTGGAGATCCATTGGTTCCAGCATGTACAAATTGTAGTTGGAAGGATTTAATGGATCTTGTAAACAACGTTATTACTTTCATTTTAGAAGGGATGGTCATACCTATCGCTGCTATAATGTTCGTTTATGCTGGATTTGAATTAGTAACTTCAGGAGGTAGTACTGAAAAAATAGGAATAGCAAAAAAAGTCTTTACCAATACTGTTATTGGCCTTATTCTTGCCGTAGCTTCTTGGCTTATCGTTAAAACTATATTATCAATTTTAGGTTACAATGGAGCTTGGATTGGTTTTTAAGATGTTATATAATACAATTATGATTTTTTTGAAGAAGAATTTGAATAAGTTGGTTTTATTGTTTTATATTTTGGTTATGACTCCCGTTTTTCTAGTTCTCGCAAATGGCGAGACATGTCCTCCTGGCACAATTTGCAATCCATTAGCAGGAAATGGCGTAAATACATTACCTCAACTAATCCAAATTATCCTAGTAGGAGCGATTAAAATAGGTACACCGATCGTGGCTCTCGCTATCATCTACTGTGGTTTTCTTTTTGTTTTTGCTAGAGGTAATTCAGAAAAATTAACTAAAGCGAAAGACGCGCTTCTTTATACTTTGATTGGGGCCGCTATATTATTAGGTGCGTGGGCTATAGCTACAATGATACAAGTAACAATCGTTGGACTTGGGTCATAAATTAAAATCATATGAAAATTAAAAAACATACATTATACATTATGATATTAATTATCCTTATTGGAATATTTATTCCAATCCTTGGAGTTCATGCCTCATTACTTAATTCTTATGACCCTATTGTAGCCGATAGTACTCTCAATAGAGCAGCACCACAAGTATCATCTTGTGATGCTCTAAGTGGTGTGGGGAAATTAATATGTCAAGTCCAACAAATTCTCAATTCAATTATTCCAGTTTTAGTTGCCTTGGGAGTAGTTTTCTTTATTTGGGGAGTGGTGATGTATGTCATTGCTGATGGAGAAGAAGCTAAGAAAAAAGGAAAAGACAGAATAATTTATGGTATTATTGGTTTTGCTGTTATTGTTGGTTTGTGGGGGCTAGTGAATATTGTCGTTCAAACTTTTGGTCTTGGTTCTGCTACCCCTCCAGCTCTTTCTGCTGTAACAGGCACAGGCACAGGTGGTGCTGCTTGTAGTTTTCCTGGTCCTAAATTTCAAGATGTTTTATGTTATATCACTGGCATTATTAATAATTCTATAATTCCTTTAATTTTTGCCTTAGCAACAGTGATGTTTGTCTGGGGAGTGGTGCAGTTTTTTATTATTAATGCTGACGAAGAAAAGAAGAGGGCGCAAGGCAAACAATTTATGATTTGGGGTATTATCGCTTTGGCAGTGATGTTGTCTGTTTGGGGATTGGTAGGAATACTTAGCACTACTTTTGGTATAACAGGAGGTTCATTTCTTCCACACGTTACCCCTTCCTAATTAACGCTTGCTTCTATTTTTATAGAGGTTATAATTAAAGTATATTATTAGTTTATTAGGTCGCATTTATTATTAGTAAGAGTCGCGCTTTAGTAGACGATTGCGCGAAATGGTTTTGTAAAATCATATGAAAAAGAAATTAATTGCATTGTCGGGTTTTGTCTTAAGTTTAGCACCGGTCGTTGCTTTAGCAGCTAGTGTTAGTTCTGGTGTTTCATGTAACACAGGAGCAGCAGTCACAGACATATCTTCATTGTTATGTAAACTTAGTCAACTCCTTAATTCTGTTATTCCGGTTTTGATTGCCCTAGGAGTAGTTTATTTCGTTTGGGGAGTGGTTACTTATGTTATTTCAAGTGACGAAGAGGCAAAGAAAACTGGTAGAAACAGAATAATTTATGGTCTTATTGGTTTAGCTGTTATTATAGCCATGTGGGGATTGGTAGGTATTTTAACTAATACTTTTGGTCTTCAGAACTCTAATTCTGGTGTTATTAATTTACCAACAGTAAGTTATTAATTCTGAATCTCCTTCATATGTATACAAAGATAGCTTATGCTGCGAGCACGAGTTTGGATGGATTCATCTATAACGTTGATTCGATGATTATAGATCCGCTCATTAAGCTCCTTTTCGCTTTAGCCGTCGTGTATTTTCTTTATGGCGTATTTGAGTTTTTCTTAAATCAAGACAAGGAAGAGAAAAAAACAACTGGCAAACAGCATATGATTTGGGGGATTATCGGCATTACTATTATGATGGGAGTTTGGACTATCCTTGGAATTGTTTTAGCTACCTTGGGTATATCTAAAGATCAAATAAATCCAGAACAAGGAACAGTGCAATTGCAATAATAAAATAATTGAATAGAAATGATAAAGGGCGGAACATCGTATAACGAGTTCCGCCCTTGTGCGTTGGCTATTAGCCAACGCACGATATACCTCCTTTCGACCTCTTTTCCGCTGGTCGGGCGAGTTGGGTTTTACCAACGATTATATAATTGTATTTGTCGTTTTGAACCTATTGGGTTCGCACGAACAGTATACATCCCATCTGCTTGGAACCCGAAATGATTGATCACTCCGGGTTCGTCATGGAGTGGTTGTCCTCCATCGGGTGTGATTGTAATAGGACCCCCGATTGGCCAATCTTTCCATCCTTGGTAGAGATATACTCTAAGCCCTTCGTCTGGGATGTCCAAGGTCTGTATTGACCATGGTCGCTCAGTTGGAGCGAGTACTTTTGGTGCCGGTGGGAGAGGGTTTGCTACACACTGATCGTCCCCCTCAAGATGAAATCCGAAGGGTACTTTCTTTTGTCGGCCGTCGATGTTCGCGCAGGCGTCGTATGTAAAATGGTGGACGAGCGCCGTTATGAGTATGAGGAGCAGTGCCACCAACACTACAATCCCGTAAATTATCCGCTGGATAATTTTCCGCGTTAGCCCACCAGTTGGTGGGGTAGTACTTGCTGATGAAGCACTCATTTTTTCTCTCCTTTCTTTTTCTTGTTGTCCCCATCGGTTTTTTCGTCGTCGAAGGAACCGGTTGGGATTAAACCACTGAAGTGTGTGAGGTTTTCAAGCCCCTTGACGGTGAGTCTGATTTTCTTGACATTTGGGAAGCTGTAATACTCCACGAACTCTTCAGCACGTGCCTTAGTCATTCCGCTTTTTCTTAAGGCTTTTATTGCCTCTGCCACAGACTCCGTCTTAGCAATTATTTCCCGTGCTTTCTCAAGTGCTGGATCACGATCGATGTCTTCGAGGATGACCTCGGAGATCGAGCCGTGTTCTTTCTCGAACTCGCTGAACGCGCGTGGTGGGAATACCGTATTCTGGATCTCTATCTTTCCCATTTTAATTACATCTTCTGTGGACATGGTTTTGACGAAGTCGGAAAACGCTTGGCTGAACCGTGCACGCCCTTTTATCTCGATCGTGTCGAGCTTGAACGATGACCATTGCAACACGCTTGTTCCCGGCTCGATTTCATTGGTATTCCACAGGTCGGGTCCGATCGTGTAGGTATACTTTGCCATAATGCGTCCGTCCTTAGTCGGATAGGTTTCGGTATTTCCTTCCTTCCCAACGACCTCCTTTATCTCAGCTTGAAGGTCGATATCTCTTGCAGGTGCTTCCCATGGTAGGATAAAGTTTAATCCTTGGAAAACAACTCTTTGGGTCTTTGTCCACTGGTTGACCATAACTCGCCCTACATATGCCGGAACATCTTCGGTGACATAAGGTACTAAGTATCCGAGACTACATAAGCCTCCAAGCATCCCAATGATTACACCGATAAGCATAGCAAACCAGAGGTTTGCGTCTGCCACGAGCCCGATAAGGATCGCGAGTATGGCTACGATTATAGTCGCGAAGACTACAACAGTAGCACCCAAAACCCCGAGCCACACATAAACACTTGCAGGGGTCTGTGTTTCGGGACTTATCAATCTATTAGTATTTGTAGCCATTTTTTCCTCCTTGCGCCGAAGCGACTTAGTTTTATTAAGCGCTTTTATGCGCGGTTGTATTTTTTTTACGGAAGGAGAAACCCTCCGTACTTTATATTATTTAACGGAAAAATTGTTTCCGTATTATTAAGTTTTCGAGGTACAGAATACTTGTATATTGTATCATATAATAAGCAAAAAGTCAACCCCGACGTAATGGTTCAATAGCTTGGCACCACCCATATGGAATATCATTAAGATATGTCATATACAACAAACAAAAATATGCCGAGGATTAGAAGAGAAGCAGCCCGATTAGTATATCGTGGCTGGAGTGCTAGAAAGGTGGGTC